>DATFNV010000662.1:0-4743 GCA_035266225.1 Gemmataceae bacterium | reverse complement strand
CGGCCCCGGTCGCCAAAGGCTGCTACCGTGGCCCCGGCGCCGTTCGCTGTGGAACGACGGGGGGCCGAAGTAACGATCCTCGCTTCTCTCGGGCTCATGCAGAGATCGCTTGTGAAACCGTGTCGCGGCCGGCTCACGCCGACCACGTACGACTTCATTTGACTCTTATCGCTGCCTAATTGTCAAAGAACAGTCGGCCGGCATTTCGCAGCCGGCCAATCAGTCAGGGAAGTTAGACGTGGCGACTCGAAAAAAGATTCGCCACTTCTTCTTTCCTGACTGCCTCTCACGGGAGCGACTTCTCGGCTCCCGCTGTGAGTTTTCCTCCCGACCACTCGGCCGGGGGGAAAGTGTGTTATAGCCGCCGAAATTCGGCTGACAAGGCATTCGGTGAAATTTTTTTCGAGCGGGCGATTCGGCGGCTCGCCTCCTTGCCGGCGTTGCTCAGCTCGGCGTGACGGCTGGTCTGGCTCCTCCGCCCTCGCTAAACGGGTCGATCCCGTAACTCTTGACTGAAACTCTACTTGTGACGAATGATGGCATCCTGGCGCCGCGCTTCGCGCACTCATCGCGCCTTCTTTACGATGCGCGGCACGGCATGTGCTAGACTAGGGCAAGCGCGAGGGAACCTCGGCCCGCTTCGGGCCGCTCCGGTTCCCCGCAGAGTAGGTTCGTCTCATTTGGAACGGAGGTTGGCCATGCCTGTGACGGAAGCTCCCGTACTGGAGCGCGAGCGGGACGGGCGGGAAGTCCGGAGCATCTCCTCGTACAAGTGCGAGGACTGCGGCAAGATCATCGCGGCGCCGAGTGAGAACCCCTCACCCCGGTGCTGCGGCGCCGAAATGCGCAAGATTCGCTGAGGGGGCCGTTGACCTGTCGGCGCAGCCCACGGGCCGCAGCCCGTGGGCTTTCGCATTCCGGGAGGTCGTTTCGTGAAGACGATCATCGAGCCGTTCAAGATCAAGATGGTCGAGCCGATCAAGCTAACGACGCGCGAGCAGCGCGAGGCCATCTTGCGGACGGCGCACTTCAACGTCTTCCAGGTGCCGGCCGAGGACGTCATCATCGACCTGCTGACCGACAGCGGCACCTCGGCCATGTCGAGCGAGCAGTGGGCCGGCATCATGCGCGGCGACGAGTCGTACGCCGGCGCCCGCAGCTGGTATCACTTCGAGCGCGTGCTGCACGAGCTGACCGGCATGGCGCACGTCCTGCCGACGCACCAGGGACGGGCCAGCGAGCGCATCCTCTTCGAGCTGATCGGCGGGCCGGACAAGGTGATCCCCAGCAATAACCACTTCGACACCACCCGGGCCAACATCGAGCACTCCGGGGCCCGGGCGGTCGATCTGGTCATCGAGGAGGGCACCCAACCGCGCAGCCGGCACCCCTTCAAGGGCAACCTCGATCCCCGCAAACTGGTGGCGCTGATTGCCGACGTCGGAGCGGAGCGCGTGCCGGTGTGCATGGTGACGGTGACCAACAACAGCGGCGGCGGGCAGCCCGTGTCGCTGGCCAACCTGCGCGAGGTGCGGGCCATTTGCGAACGGTATGCGATTCCGCTGTTCCTCGACGCCTGCCGCTTCGCCGAGAACGCCTACCTGATCAAGCAGCGTGAGCCGGGCCAACAGGAGCGCACGCCCCGCGACATCGCCCGGGAGATGTTCGACCTGGCCGACGGGGCGACCATCAGCGCCAAGAAGGACGGCCTGGTCAACATCGGCGGCGTGCTGCTGATGCGCGACGACCGCCTGGCCGAGCGGGCGAACAACCTGCTCATCCTGACAGAAGGGTTCGTCACCTACGGCGGGCTGGCCGGCCGCGACCTCGAGGCGATGGCGCAAGGCTTCGTGGAAGTCCTGGACGAGGATTATCTGCAATACCGCCTGCGCAGCGTCGCGTACCTGGGGGAGCATTTGCTGGGGGCCGGCGTGCAGATCGTGGAGCCGCCGGGGGGGCACGCGATCTACATTGACGCCGCCGCCTTCTGCTCGCATATCCCAGCGGCGCAGTTCCCCGGGCAGGCGTTAGTCTGCGCTCTCTACCGGCACGCCGGCATCCGGGCGGTGGAGATCGGCAGCGTCATGTTCGGCCGGGTCGATCCCGACACGGGCGAGTCGTCGCACCCGCCGATGGAACTGGTGCGCTTGGCGATCCCGCGCCGGGTCTACACGCAGAGCCACATCGATTACGTCATCGAGGCGACGGCCGAAGTGTTCCGGCAGCGGGAGCGGATCCGCGGCCTGCGGATCATCGAGGAGCCGCAGGCGCTGCGGCATTTCACGGCGAAATTCGAGGAAGTGTGACCGGGCCGCGCCTCATCCCGAAATGCGCACGCCGACGAGCCGGTCGATCAGGAACAGGAAGAGCTGGGCGTTGCCGAGGCCGCTGTAGGGGAATTTGAAGATGCCCGTTGAGGAGAACCAACCCTCGCGGGCGTCCTTCCTTGCGGCGCACCTGAAACCAACCCTGGTGGATGCGCACCTCTTCGATGTCGTCGGCGTCGCAGTCGCTGGTCTGGCCGTTGAGGCACAGAATGATCTTGCGCTCGCCGAGGCGCACCCAATCGCCGCCGCCGAGTCCGAAGAAGATCGGGCCGGACATCATCAGCCGCGCCCGAACCTGGCCGAGCATGTAGTTGGACCACGCCAACTCGGCGGCCAGGGCGTAGTGATAGGGGTCGCGCGGCGGCGGCGGGTTGTCCCGGCCCTTGTGGGTGCCGCTGATGAGGTAGCAGGCCAGGCCGGCCACGTCGCTCCACGCGTACTCGTAATCGGTGCCCTGGTAGACGCCGTTGACGAACCGCCTCACCTGCTTCACGCGCACCTCCGCGGCGTCGCGGAAGCGGAACACTTCCTCGAGGTCCAACTGCCCGCGGCTGCCGGAACAGCGGAAGCGGGCGACGCCCTCGCGGCCGACGTAGGTGCAGCGGTAGCGGAAGCGCGTGGCATACAGGACGAGGGCCATCCCGATACACCCCAGCGGCAGACCGAAGAGGACGAGGGGGACTGGACTTTGCACCACGATGGCGATGACGATGCCGACGAGGGCGCCGGCGCAGGCGGCGCCGCCCACCCAGGCGGCACGGGTGCCCGAGGGCGTGGGTTGGACGTCCCTTGTCAGCGAGGTGTAAGCGCTGACGACCTCACCGATGGCCGCCGGCGGCGGCACGAAGAAGTCGGCGTCCTCGGGGATGGCCGAGCCGCCGTGGTCACACATCTCCGCGGGCGGCAGCCAGCGACCGTCTGTCGTCTGTTGCCGCTGTCCTGCCCTGTCCGCCGGCGCCGGGCCGTGGTCGCTGGTTTCGGGTGAAGGAACCTCGACAGCCTGGAGCGCCCGCGGCGCTTCCGCGGGGGCGGTCGCGGCGGAGATGTCGAGGGTCCGGCCGCACGAAGGACACTGGCCCTTCTGGGCGGCGAGATTTTCGTTGACCAGCAGGCGCTTGCCGCAGGGGCAATCGATGGAGATGGGCATGATCGAACTCTGCCGCGACAGGGACGGTGTTGGGACACGTTGCCCAGCAGAGCGGATGCGACGACGAATGTCAAGCAGCAATGCCGCGGACGCGCCACTCTACCCGCGCAGCTCGAGAAAGCGCAACGGGTCGGCCCGGACGAATCTCGCAACTCAGCCGCCTGCCCCGTTCCCTCCAGGAGCGGCGGGGGTGCTCGGGGCAGGAGCAATCTGCGCGACGTGAAGCAGTGAGACGACCTCGTAGCGATCGTACACGCCGGGAGGCAAGTCCGGGGCAGTCGTGCCGATGTTAAGCGAGGAACGGCCGACAAACACCAGGTCGGGATGACGGACGACATACTCCCGACCGTTCGAGAGGCGGATGAGCAAGGGCACGAACGGCTGTCGGCGTAATTCGGCCAGAACGTCCTCCGCGCGCATGACGGCAGTCCTCTGCTTCAGTGTCGGAGCGATTCAGCTATCCCCACTCTACCGAAGACACCCCGCCGACTCAAGACGCTACTCCAGCCAGCTGTACGGGTACGCCGGGTCGTCCATCTCCATCGCCTGCCGCGTCAGCAGCAGCGGCCGGATCGTGTCCACCATCACCGCCAATTCGTCCGTCCGCGTCACCGGCCGGCTCGCCACGATGGTGCCGGGATGGGGGCCGTGCGGGATGCCACGCGGGTGCAGCGTGATCGACGCCTCCTCGACGCCGCGCCGACTGCCGAATCGGCCGCGGACGTAGTACAGCACCTCGTCGGCCTGAACGTTGGAATGGGCGTACGGCACCTTGATCGCCTCGGGGTGCGTGTCCAGCAGCCGCGGCGCGAACGTGCAGACGACGAAGCCGGGGGCCTCGAATGTCTGGTGGACCGGCGGCGGCTGATGCACGGTGCCGGTGATCGGCTCGAAGTCGTCGGCGTTGAACGTGTACGGGTAGACCATGCCGTCCCAGCCGGCCACGTCGAACGGATGATTCGCCAGGACGTAGCGTGTCAGCCGGCTGCCGTCCTTGATGAGGACCGGCGTGTCCGCCTCACGGTCGATCACGAGGGTTTCCGTCGGGCCGTGCAGGTCGCGCTCGTAGTACGGGGCGCCGAGGCGGAGCTGGCCGTCGAGGTTGAGGTAGCGCGGCGGGATGACCACGTTGCCGGCCGACTCGATGACGAGCAGGTCGGGCGGTGTCGCGGCGTCGAACTCGATGCGGTAGGTGGTGCAGCGCGGGATGACGACGTAATCGAACGGCTTGAACGTCAGCACGCCGAACATCGTCTCCAGGCGCCCCGA
>DATFNV010000661.1:0-20976 GCA_035266225.1 Gemmataceae bacterium | reverse complement strand
AGCGGCGGGACGGGCGAGTTGCGTAGGGAATCGGTGCAGACTTGCATGGCGCAGCCTCCTGGTGGGAATAAGCCGTGGGCGCCCATCGCCTAGGATACCCGAAAGCCCACTTACCTTCACCCCTTTTCGGGATTGGACCCTTGCCAGCATGTGAACTGAGCCGCGAGTTCAGGAGGGAGATGGAAAGAGATTCGACTGGTCCCACAAACCACGCTAACCCCTCGAAGGCAAACTGCCAGTTCTCGCTGAACCAATACACATTCACGCTCCGGTCGAACCAGGTTCAAGGGGCCGAGGTGGTCGGTGGCTTCTCGCAGGTCAGCACCTCCAGGACGTCGGTCTCCTCGCCGAAGAAGCGCGCAAGGCGGTGCCGGACTCGGAAGGAGTAGGTTCCCCGCCCACCCGAACGACTCCGCCGTCGAGCACCTCCGCCCGCAAGCCGCCGCGTCCACTGGGCCACGGCGTAGCGGACGCCACAGGCCAGTCCGCCGGAGACGGGCGGGCGAATCACGACAGCTTCTCCAGCATCCACCCCTCGACCTCCACCCACGCGCCCTTCTGCAAGAAGTGGACCTCGACCACGAAGCGCAAGTGCTTCCCCTGCTTGACGACCTTGCCCCGCAGGCCCGCGAGTGGTCCCCGGACGATCTCAACCAGGGTGCCGGGAGCCAGGCGCTCCTCGGGGGCGACGGGCACCTCCGACGCCATCAACCGGTGTATGCCGGCGAGGTCGGTGTGCAACTCGACCTGGTCCGGGACGGGAAGGCAGTTGACGATCAGGTTCGTCGTCAGTGCCTCGACCCGGGCCTGCTCGTCGGCGAGCAGGAACAGGTAGCCGGGGAACAGCGGCACGTGGGCAGTCAAGGTTCGGCCGCGGCTGCGCGTGTGGCGCTGGCACAGCGGGAGGAAGAAGGGGAGGCGCCGGCTCAGGCAGCCACGGGCCAGGGTCTTTTCGGCGCGGGGGCGGGCGTGCAGCACCCACCAGCGTTGCGCCCCGTCGGCCGACGGGGCTGCCCCGGCGAACAAGTCGGCGGGAAAAAGGTAGGGCTCCGGAGGGAGGTTGGGCATGGCAGTCTCTCACTCATGGCCGGCCGCCGGGCTCGCGGGGAGAGACGCGGGCGTACGACGGCGGCGCGGGCCGGCGGCACGCCGTCGCCGAGGGATCGCGGGCGGCTGACCGGCCCAACTCCCTGTCCCCAAAGTATGCAAACCGCCGTCACGTCACGGGCCGGCTCATACCCCCCGTTCGACGCGCCACCGCGGGCGAAAGTTCCCTCAACCGCCCGCCCGGCCGCAGCCGCCGCGGCACACCCCAGACAGTATAGGATCCCGAACCCATCCCGCGCGGGAAAAGTCAACCTATGCTCACCTTTCCGGGAAAGCCCCCGGCATCAGGGCCTCAGTCCCAAAGGCTTACACTGTAAACATAACATGTTACCATTCCTTAGCGCTAGCCGCGCCAGCCGCGCACACAAACTGTAGCAGGGCTAATTAACCATGTTAACAATCGCTAGCGCGATGTGCCGGCCGTGCGGCATTCTTTGCTCATCAGATAACCCTCCGTTCGCGTAAGGAGCGCAACCTAATGGGAAAAAAGGAGTTACGCCGCGGCCAGGGGAGTGAGCAGACACTAGCAATATGTAGTGAATTTATGTCTATTTTCGTGTCGCAACTCCTGATACGCCAATCGGTTACGATTGTGTCCATCCGTCCATTACCGGAAGAAGGGAAGATCAGCAATGCTCAGCGCGTTGGGGGCGCGAGTCGGCAAGGTCGTCGGAAAAAGGACGGTCTTTCCCTGCCCTGCGGCCCAAACTGAGTACATCCTCTCTCGTCGGCAAGCGATTTGCTCTACTCAACATAAGCCGATTACTTTCTCTCCCGCTCAACCGCCCCCGTTCGGCGGTCGCGGTCGGGTCACTCTGGCCGGGTGTCAGTGCGACCCCGGCGTTTTACCCAGCGGCGTGGGCCATCGCCTCGCGACGTGGCTTGCCCGTGAGTCCTCATTTGCGACCAGCGAGCACCTATGTCCTCCCACAGCCGGAAAGCCGCCCTCGGACACCTCGTCGCGGCCGCGGCCTTAGCCGCGCTGGCGCAGCGTGCGGCTGCGACCCCCGAAGCCCGCCTCACTCCGGCTTTGGTCCGCCGGCGCCGCCCTGACCGGGTTCGTGGCCCGGGCGCGCCGCCGCCCGCACCTCTCCTCGGCGACTTGAGTTTCGAGATTCTGGACAGGTGGCCGGACAGAACCTTGCCGCCGGCCCTGGATTGCTTATGATGCGGGGTTAGCGAATCGCCCAGCCTCCCCTTGGCCGGCACAAGCCGGTTCGTACGCGCCGGACGTCGCAAGATGTTTGCCCCCGCAACGGCAGAATTCGGGCGACCCGGACGGTCGCCTTCTGCGTCGCCCCCGTAACATGGGATTCAGAACCTCTCCTATGTGGGTTTTTCTGCCGGAACCCTGCCGCCGGCACCGAGATGCTCTTCTCACCGGCGAGCGTAACTCCCCCGCATCCGGGGCGTGAGCTAGGATCATGGAAGGTCACGGGTGTCATCGGTCGCGCCGGGCGGCGCGCAACCGACGGGGACGGAGTCTGCGCCAATCGCCATCCGCATTTGAACCCTGCGTCTGAGACGAACCTCGCGGACATCCCGGGCTGCCCCCACCCGCCGACCTCACGACAGCGGGCCCTCCCGGCGCCCGGCAACACGGATCGTGCCATGCTCCCCATCCTGCCGCTGCTCTCCCTCTTCGCCCTGAGCCTGGGAGGGAGTCTGCTGCTGACCCCCCTGGCTCGGGCCCTGGCACGGCGCTGGGGCCTTGTGGACTGCCCCGACGGGCGGCGCAAGCTCCACGGCGGGGCCGTCCCGGTTTCCGGCGGGCTGGCGATCCTGGCCGCGTCGGTCGGGGTGCTGGCGCTGGCCGCCGTCGTCCCCGGCCCGCTGGCCGACGTGCTGGCGGCGAAGGCGACCGGCCTGGTGGGCCTGCTCCTCGGCGGGCTCACGATTTGTGCCGTCGGCGTTGCGGACGACTTCCACTGGCTCCGCGGGCGCCACAAGGTCCTCGGCCAGGTCGTGGCCGTCGCCCTCGTGCTGGCCTTTGGGGTCCGGATCGAGAGCGTGCGGCTGTTTGACTGGCACCTCGAGTTGGGCCTGCTGGCCGTGCCGTTCACGGTCTTCTGGCTGCTCGGTGCGATCAACGCCCTCAACCTGCTGGACGGCATGGACGGGCTGCTGGGGAGCGTGGCGGGGATCATCACCCTCGCCCTGGGGGGGATGGCCCTCCTGCAGCGGGACGTCGCGACGGCAGCGGTGGCGGTCGCCCTGGGGGGCGCCGTGCTCGGGTTCCTGCGCTACAACTTCCCCCCGGCGAGCATCTTCCTGGGTGACTGCGGGAGCATGATGATCGGCCTAGTCGTCGGCGCGCTGGCAATCCAGAGTTCGCTCAAGGGCCCAGCGACGGTGGCCCTGGCGGCGCCGACCGCGCTGTTGATTATTCCGATCTTCGACACCGCCGCCGCCATCGTCCGCCGCAAGCTGACGGGCCGTAGCGTCTACTGCACCGACCGCGGCCACCTGCACCACTGCCTGCTGCGCCGCGGCCTGTCGATCCGACTGGCCTTGCTGGTCGTCTCGGCCCTGTGCCTGGTGCCGGTGGTCGGGGTGCTGGCGAGCGTCGCCTGGAGCAACGAGGCGCTGGCCCTGGTGTCGGCGGCGGCGGTGATCGCCACCCTGATGCTGACGCGCCTGTTCGGGCACGCGGAATTGATGCTGCTGCACCGGCGAATCGTGGCGGTGGTGGCCTCGTTCCTGGCTCGCCCGCGGGGAGAGGCGCGCCAGGACGCCGTCCACCTCCAGGGGTCGGCCGACTGGGGCGAATTCTGGTCGCGCCTCACCGAGTGTGCCGCCCGGCTCGACCTGCGGAGCCTGAGCCTCGACGTTAACGCCCCCGCGATCCAGGAGGGGTACAACGCCGTCTGGTCGCGGGGCGCGGGGCACGACGACGCCCAGGACGGGGAGGGTTTGTGGCGGGCCGAGATCCCGCTGAGGGCCTGCGGGCAGACGGTCGGCCGGGTGGAGGTCACGGGCGTGAGTGACGGCGAGTGCGTGTCGTCGAAGATCGGGGCCGTGGCCGCCCTCGTCGCGGAGATCGAGGAGGCGGTCTGTGGCCTGGTGGTCCGCCGCGACGCGGCCCCGTACCGCCCCGCGGGCCACCCCCACCGCAACGGCGCCCTCGAAAGGGCTTCGACCACCTGATCAGGCTGCCTGAGGATAAGGGAGACCCCTCGATGAGCGAACACCCCGAAGACGCCCACGTCGAGCCGGAGGCAGCCCCGCCGGGGCCCGCACCGCGCAACCCGCTGCAGATCGCCTGGCAGCGCAAGCCGCTGGTCGCCCTCGGGATTGTCGTCGGTGCCGTCGTGGCGGCACTGGTCGCCGCCCAGCGGGCGCCGGTCTACCAGTCATCCGCCCAGGTGCTGGTCGTCAAGAAGTTCGCCGACGCGCCCCTCCAGCCCGGCAGCGCCGACCCCCGCGCCGCCTTCTATGAGGATTACGTGTCCACGCACCTGGCCTTGATCCGCAGCCAGGTCGTCATCGACAAGGCCGTGAAGAACGGCGACCTGCGATCACTGCCGTCGTTCGCGAACGCCGGGAACCCCACCCCTTTGATCATCGCCTCGCTGACGGCCTCGCGGGACAGCAAGGAGTCCGGGGCCAACAACATCATCAACTTGACGTACAAGGGCCCGGAGGCCGAGGACTGCCGCACCGTCATCACGGCGGCGATCAACAGCTACAAGGAGTTCCTGGACGAGGCCTACCACAACGTCAGCGACGAGACCTACAATCAGGCCTCGAAGCACTACGATGAGATCGTGGTCAAGCTGGGCCAGAAGAACGACGAGCAAGCCCAACTCCGCCAGCAGGCCCCCCTGGCGCTGGCACCGACCAAGGACGGCGTGCCCGCCTCGTACCTGCGGCTCAGCGACCTGGAGAACCGCCGCATGGGCTTGCTGGTGCGGCGGGCCGAGATCGAGGAGCGTTTGAAGGCGCTGGACAAGGCGAAAAAGGATGGCACGGCCGCGGAAATGGTGCAGGTCCTGTCGGCGGCGCCGGGGGAGAAGGCGGCCAGCGACAACCCCCTGGATCAGCAACTGCTGCCACTGCTGCTGGAAGAGCAGGGCCTCCTGAGGGACTACGGGGAGGACCACCCGCAAGTCCGGGCCGTCCGCAAGAAGATCGAGATGACGCGTGAGTTCCTGGCCCCCGAGAAAAGGGCGACCCGGCTGGCGGGGCGGCCGGGGAGTGCCGACGACCCGGTCGAGGCCTGCGAGAAGGCGCTGCGCCAGGAGTTGACCGGCCTGAAGCTCTCGCAGGACTCCCTCGTGGAATTGACGGCGGCCGAGCGGACGGAGGCGCGGGCCCTGGCCGATCTCGAGATCAAGGACGCCAAACTGCGGGGGGAAATCGGCACCCTCGAACAGGGAAAAGACGTGGCGATCGCACGCCTCAAGGCCATCAACGAGGTGCGCGCGCACGGCGGTTACGACGCCAAGCTCATCTCGATCCCGGGCCCGGGGTCCCGGACCGGGACGGGCATGGCGCAGATCATCCTCGCGGGGGCGGCGGTGGGGCTGCTGCTGGGCGTGGGCCTCGCCTACCTGGCCGACATGACCGACAAGAGCTTCCGCAGCCCGGAGGAGATCCGCCGGCGCCTGGGACTGCCCATCGTGGCCCACGTGCCGATGATGGCGGAGGAAGCGGCCCCGTCGAGCCCGGACGCGCCGCTCCTGGACCGATCGCTGGCGATCTACCACCGGCCCAAGTCCGGGGAGGCCGAGGCGGCCCGCAGCCTGCGGACGTCGCTGTACTTCAGCACCAAGGGCACCACCCACAAGGTCATCCAGATCACCAGCCCGAACATGGGCGACGGCAAGACGACCGTCGCCTCCAACCTGGCCATCGCCATCGCCCAGTCGGGCAAGCGAGTCGTCCTGGTGGACGGCGACATGCGACGGCCGCGCATCCACTCCATGTTCGGGGTGCGGCCGGAGGTCGGCCTCAGCTCGGTGATCGTCGGCGAGGCGCCGCTGTCGGCCGCGCTGGTCGAGAGCGGCATCGAACGGCTCTCGCTGGTCACGTGCGGCCCGCGGCCGGAGAACCCGGCGGAGCTGCTGACCCAGCCGCGCTTCGAGGCCGTGCTCGAGGAGCTGCGCCAGCAGTTCGACTTCGTCATCGTGGACACGCCGCCGCTGCTGGCGGTGACCGACCCGGCCGTGGTCGTCTCGCGCATGGACGGCGTGTTCCTGGTCATCCGCCTGAGCAAGAACGGCCGCCCCGCGGCCGAGCGGGCCCGGGAAGTCCTGTACCACCTGCAGGCGAACGTCCTGGGCGTGGTCGTCAACGGGGTAGGCCGGGCCGCCGGCGCCTATGGCTACGAGCACTACAACTACCAGTACGGCTACGGCGGCTACTACGTTTCCACGGCGGCCGAGACCAACGGCCACGCCGAGGGCGCGGCCGAGGCGGGCGCCGTGAAGACGCACACCGCCCGCAAGAGGAGCCACAGGACGCCGGCCGCGTGGTGGCGGCGCTGGCTGCGCTAGCTGTCGTCGCGACCCGTACGCCAGCCCGGTGAGGAACGCAATGACGCCGCGAGGCGTTGAGCACGTCCCGCTCGTGGACATGCACTGTCACCTGCTCGCCGGCCTGGACGACGGGCCGCGTACCCCCGAAGACGCACTGGAGATGTGCCGGATCGCCTATGCCGAGGGGACGCGCATGGTCGCGGCCCTGGCCCACCAGAACGAGCGCTGGAGCGAGGTGACGCCGATCGTCATTCGCGAAGCGGTGGGGAAGCTGGCTTCTGCTTTGCGGGAAGCGAAGGTGGCGCTGGCGGTCTTCCCCTGTGCGGAGGTGACGGCCCACCCCGATCTGGAGGCGCTGTGGGCGGACGGCAAATTGCTGAGCGTCGCCGACAGCGGCGGCTACCTGCTCGTGGAGATGCCGCACGGGCTGTTCGTGGACCTGCGCCCGGCCGCCCGCGCCCTGGGCCGCCGGGGGGTGCGGATCATCCTGGCCCACCCCGAGCGCCAGCCCGAACTGCTGCACGAGCCGGGGGCGATCGAGGCGCTGATCGGCGCAGGCTGCCTGGTGCAGGTGTCGTCGGAGAGCGTCACCGAACCGAAGACGGCGGCCGACCGGCGGGCACTGCGGAGCTGGTTCCGGCGCGGCTGCGTTCACCTGATGGGGTCCGACGGCCATTCGCCGCGGAAGAGGCGCCCGCTGCTCGCCGCCGCCTACCGGCGCATCGAGGAGTGGGCGGGCCGGTCGGTCGCCGACCGCGTCTGCGGCAGCAACGGGGCGGCAATCCTCAGCGGCCGGGCGCCGTGGCTGCCCGAGCCGGAGCCGCAGCGCCGCTGGCTGCCGTGGCTGTGGTAGCGGCCGGGGCCGGCCGAAGGGGGAAGTTACCCACAAATCGTCAACTTACCCAAGTTTCCCTGGAAACTTGGGTAAGTTGAGCGCGGACGCAACCCCTTGTTGTCATGCCACTTGCGCCGTGGCCGGGTCAACTTACCCTAGTTTCCCGGAAATATGGGTAAGTTGACCCCACGGATGAGGTCGGGCCAGCGATCTTACGGCACGTTCAGCGTGCTCGTCCCGATCAGGTCGTTCTGCCGGATGATTGTGCCGAGGAAGCTGAACTTCCACATCTCGCTCACGTAGCGAGTGAGGGCCTCGGCGACGGTCTCCTGCAGGATAATGATGTCGCCGGCCTGGACCAGGACGCGCTCGCGCGGGTCGCGCAGGGCCCGGTCGAGCGTGACGCGGATCGGGATCTGGCCGCCGCCTGGCGTCTTCCGCAGGATCGTGATCAGGCTGGACGAAGGGAAGCCGAGGCCGGACTGGATCACGTTGCCCCCCAGGTTGTTGCTGTTGAAGTCGCCGTTGACCATCGGCCCGCTGACGAACGCGACGAGCTGGACCACGTCGAGGTCGTAGTCGCGCGGCAAGACCCACTGCCGCGTCGGCAGCAGGCCGCCGGTGTAGAAGACCTCGGTGTCGCGGGCCTCGATGAAGACGATGTCGCCGTCGCGCAGGATGACGTCCTCCAGCCGGAACGGCGGCGCCTCGCCCTGCCGCAGGCGCAGCGGAATGCGGACCCAGGTGCTGCCGGACGGGGCCGTGCGACCGGCGTGGGAGCCCTGGTCGAGGCAGCGCTGGAGCGACTGCGAGTCGGCGAAATCGGAGAAGGAGCCGCGCTCGATGACGACCTCGTTCTGGGCGTCGAGACCGGGCAGACCGCCGCTCCGCGTCAGGGCGTTGAGCACGTCGTTCTCGTACGCGGGCAGGTCGAGGACGGTGCCGGTGCCGCGCTTGGCCTGGCCGATCAACCCGCCCGCCCCGGCCCCGGGCGAGGCCGCCAGGGCCACGGTCCCCGTGTCCTGGCGGACAACGAGGACGTGATAGGTGCGCGGGCGCATGAGCGTGACGATGATCTTGCCGGCGCCCGGCTGGAGGATCTTCTTGGTCACCGTGTACGCCGTCAGTATTTCCTGCTGCACCTGGGTGGTGGTCAGGCCCTCCACCTTGATGGGGGCGATGAGGGGCAGCGTGATGGTGCCGTCGGCCGCGACCGGAATCGGGTAGCCGAAGGCTGGCTGCGGGTTGCCCGCCTCCGGCATGTGTACGGGCGGCGGTTGGTTCTTGTCGCCCAGAATCCCTTCGATCCAGACGCCCAGCACGTCGTTCCCGCTGAGGCGGTAGACGTCGGGGGGCTTCTGGCGGAGGAGCGGGAGCGGGATGGTCCGCTCATCTTCCTTGCTTCGCCCGAGGACTTCAGGGGGCAGCTGGCGCACCGGCACGGCGTCGGCCACCGGGTTGCTCATCGCGGCACAACCGCCGCAGAAGGCACAAAGGATCGTCGCGGCGCACAGGAGAAGACGCTTCCCGCCGTCGGGACGGCGCTGCCGAAACCGAATTGCGAGCGCGGGTTGCATGGCTCCCCTCTCTGCGTCGTGGGACGGACCGGGAAGCCCCTCGCTCCCGTACTCGGGGGCGAGGGGGGGCTTCCCGCATAGCCTCTGACTCTACACGGGCGGTTTCGGGTGACAGTGGCTGTGGCGGCAAGTTTCCAACTTGCCGTATTCCACCGGCAAGTTGGAAACTTGCCGCCACAGCCACTGTCACCCCGATTTGAACCATGCCCCTCTGACTCTATCCGGGGGGCTCGCCTTCTGGGGGCGGCGCGGGATCGTCGGGCCGGACCGGCCGTGGGACCGGCAGGTCCGGCGGCGACTCGGAGCCGAGCGAGGGCGTCACCGGCCCCGCGGGGGTGGCCGGGTTCCGCTCCACGGCGTTGATAGGCGGCGCCGACAGCGGCAGGATGAATAGCTGGCGCAGGCCGCTGGCCATGGCCGCGGTGGCACCGGCCCGGAAGCCGGCGTACCACTCCTCGATGGCCTGGTAGCCTTGAGGCGTCTGGTAGCGCGACAGCCGATAGCAAAACGGCGGCACGGCGGGCGGCTGTCCGTTGCCGCCCGATTCGAGATAGTCGGCGTAGCCGTCGATGAAGCCTTTGCCGTAATCCGACGAGAAAGGCTGTCCGGGGTGCGTGCGGCTGACCTCGTGCCAGGCCTGCTGGGCGAGGTAGTAGTTGCGCCGCGAGATGTAGCACTTATCCATCCCGTAGATTGGAGCTTCTACGGTGTTGCGCACGGTGTTGACCCAGAACGTGCCACCGGTGTTCGACCAGACCGTGCCGCAGCCGGCGTTCGCCGCGCACAGGATGACCGCAAGGATGAGGCTGTTCGACCGCATGACGGCTCCGCCCTCGAACGGGGTGCGGGGAACGCGGGCTGGGGCCTCGGACGCGAAAGTGGCCCCCACGGTCTTAGTTCGACCGTCAAGCTATGACGACTTTAACGGCCGCGCCGTTTGCCCCGCTGGGCCGTCGGACTGGGAATGATTACAGCGACGAAGGAAAGTGCGACGACGGAGACGGTCCTCCCCCCCGGCGGGAAGTCGGCGGGGGAGGGCAACCCACTGCGGGTGTGTCACCTGGCGAAATTCTACCCGCCGGCCCCCGGCGGCATCGAGTCGCACGTCCGCACCCTGGCGCGGGCGCAGGCCGAACTGGGGGCGCAGGTCCGCGTCGTCTGCGTCAACCACCTCGATCCCCGAGGCCGTGACGTGACCTGGGAGCCACTGGCCCGGACGGCGACGTTGGAGGAATGGGACGGCCCGGTGCGCGTGACCCGCCTGGGCCGGTGGGGCAACGTGGCCCGGCTAGACGTGTGTCCGAGGCTGGTCGGGGCACTGCGGCGCGTCGGCGGCGCGGTCGATGTGCTGCACATGCACGCCCCCAACCCGACGATGACGCTGGCCCTGGCGCTGGTGCGGCTGCGGGCCAAGCTGGTCATCACGCACCACAGCGACGTGATCCGGCAGCGGTTGCTGGGGCGGGTGTTTCGGCCGTTCGAGCGGCTGGTGTACGGGCGGGCCGAACGGCTGTTGAGTGACTCGCCAGGCTATCAGGAGGGGTCACCGCTGCTGAGTCATTTCGCCGGCAAGGTGAGCGTCCTGCCGCTGGGGATCGACCTGGAGCCGTATCTCCACCCGTCTCTCGCGGCCCAGGATCATGCCCGCCGGTTACGCCGGCAGTACGGCGAGCCGCTGTGGCTCTCGGTGGGACGAGTAGTCTACTACAAGGGGTTACATAACGCGGTCAAGGCACTGGCCGCGGTGCCTGGCCGGCTGCTGGTGATCGGCGAGGGGCCGGCGAAGGAGGAATTACAGCGACTTGCCGCCGTCGAAGGCGTGGCGGATCGCATCGTCTGGCGCGGGCACGTCAGTGAAGACGAGTTGATCGGGGCTTATCACGCGGCCATGTCGCTGTGGTTTCCGAGCAACGCTCGTAGCGAGGGGTTCGGGCTGGTGCAGGTCGAGGCGATGGCGAGTGGCTGCCCGGTGATCAACACGGCTATCCCGGCGAGCGGGGTATCCTGGGTGAGCCGGCATGACGAGACGGGCCTGACTGTTCCGGTGGAGGCTGTTGGCGCCCTGGTAGCCGCGGCGCATCGGCTGCTGAATCAGCCGGGCTTCCGCGAGCGCCTGAGCAGCGCCGCCCGACTGCGGGCGCGGCAAGAATTCGACAGCAGTGTCATGGCGACCCGCAGCGTGGAGCTTTACTGCCAAACAACGAGAGCCGCCAAATGAGCTTGGTGAATCCTGTCGAGACGGCCCACTCCCCGCGCCGGGGCGAAGACGACATGCGGATCATGCATCTGATCCCCGGCAATCTATACGGCGGTGTGGAGACTTTCCTGGTCGCCCTCGCTCGCTACAAGCAGTTGGCCCCTCGCCTCCGCCAGGAATTCATCCTGCTTTACAAGGGCCGCCTGAGCGACGAGTTGGCCGCCGAAGGGCAGACGATCCACTTCATTCCGCCGGCACGCCTGAGTCGGCCGTGGACCGTGTGGCGCAGCCGGCGAGCGTTGGGGATGCTGCTTCGTGAACGCCCCTGTCGGGTCGTGGTCTCCCACCACACCTGGCCGCTGGTGGTCTACGGGCCGGCGCTGCGGGGGATCCGCCAACCTGTGGTTCTCTACCTGCACGGGCCTTCAGGATGCCGGGGGTGGCTGGACTGGTGGGCCAGCCGCCAGCGACCCGATCGGGTGATCGCCGTCAGCCGCCATACGCTGGAAACCTTCCGCGATACCTTCCCTGACGTCCCGGCGGAAGTGATTCACTATCCGACGCCCTGGCCGGAGTCGGCCTTCTCCCTGGCGGAAACGGAACGGGAGGCACTGCGGGCCGAGTTGGACACGCCGGCCGACGCTGTCGTGATCTTGCAGGCGTCCCGGATGGAGCGATGGAAGGGCCAGGATGTCCACCTGGCCGCTCTGGCCCTGCTCAAGGACGTGCCGAAGTGGGTGTGTTGGATGGCGGGGGGGGCACAGCGACCGCAGGAGGCTCGGTACTTTGAAGCACTCCGCCGGCAGACGGCGCAGGCGGGTCTGGAAGGACGGGTACGCTTCCTCGGAGAGCGCCGCGACGTCCGAAGGCTGATGGCGGCCACGGACATCTACTGCCAGGGGAATCGGGGGCCGGAAGGTTTTAGCCTCGCATTCCTGGAGGCACTCACAGCCGGTTTACCGATCGTCACGTCAGCCCTCGGCGGGGCCCTGGAGATGATCGACGACTCCTGCGGGATGCTGGTCCCGGTGGAACAGCCTGAGAAGTTGGCCGCCTGCCTGCGGGCCCTGATCACCGACCCGATTCGGCGAAATAAAATGGGTCGCGGTGCCACGGAGCGCGCCAGCGCCCTCAGCGATCCCGGTCGCCAGGTCGCGGCAGTCCAGGCCGCGCTCCTTGCGAGTCTGAGGGACCCGTCGAGGTGACTATGCCTCCTCACCCCTTGCGCCTGGCCGTCTACGGCCACCTGAACAAGGACGCTGGAAGCGGCTCCTCGTCGCACTACTTGCTCGTTGAGCAATTATTGCGCCTGGGGCACTTCGTCGATCTTTACGCCATCGCCGGTTTCGTCACGCCCCAGGATCTTGTCCGGTTTCCGAACCTGCGTTATCACCCGGTCGCCCTCCCGCTCGCCGACTCCGTCTTCCGCTTGTGCCGCGGGTTGCTGCCCCGCCGGGTCGCCCCTCTGCCGTTATTCCTCCTCAACCAGGAGCGAGTCCGCCATTACTATCGGGCCCTGACCCGCGTTCTCCGCCGGAGGCACCAGGAGCGACCGTACGACGCTTTGGTCGTGCTCGACTTGTTCTACAACCCCTTTCCGCGCCTCCCAGGATTGCCGTCCGTCATCTGGATGCAGGGCGCTCACCAAGCGGAGGCGGACGCCATCCGCAAGCAGAAGCGAACGATCGTCCGGCTCTGCGGCCATGCCTACTACTGGGCCATCATGGCCTACTATCGCTGGAAGGTCGGCTTGGCGAAGGACCACGTCAGGCGCAAGAATTACGACCACGTCATCACCTCAAGTCAGTGGAACGCTGAGGTGTTCGAGCGGATCGGCATCCCCCCGGGGCGGCTTACGGTGATTCCCTTCATGCTCGACCTGGAGCGCTTTCACCCCCCCGCGTCGTGGGAGGGACGGGGGCGGCGCGTTGTCTTTATGCACCTGGGGCGCGTGGTCCCGCGGAAGCGGGTTGACCTGCTCCTCGAGGCCTTCAGCCGACTTCGGGCCGAGGACCCGGACGTCTCCCTGCTGGTCATCGGGCAGTTCGCCTACGCGCACGGCTACCGCCGCCTTCTCGGCCTGGACCGGATACCGCCAGGGGTCGAGTACCGGCCGGGTGTGCCTCGCGCCGAAGTTCCGGAGCTATTCCGCTCGGTGGACGTGCTGGTGCAAGCGTCCGAGAACGAACACTTCGGCTTCTCAGTGATGGAAGCCCTGGGGAGCGGCGTTCCGGTGATTGCCGGGCCGACCAACGGCACCGCGGAGTACGCCCCGCCGGAGTTCTTGTTCGAGGAACACACGCCGGAGGCGATGCTGGCCGCGATGCGGCGGTGCGCCGCGGCCGTACGGACAGATCGGGCCGCGGTCGCGCGGCAAGCACGGAACGCCGCCGAGACCGCGTTTGACGTGGCCGATGTCACGGCGCGATTCTTGGCCGTGGTGAGACAGGCGGTCGGAGCCCGCCGACCGCACGCGGAACCCGTGAGGGTGTGATGATCAGCCGGCGCTTGAAAGCCTTCTACTACGCCCTCATGCGTTACCCGATGCGGCTCAACGCCTGGGCCTACCGTCGCTTCCGCGCCCCGCGCGCCGGCGAGGTCAAGGTCCACCTTGGCCCCGGCCAGAAGAACTATCTGGAAGGGTGGATCAACGTCGATGCCAACTGCGTCTCGGCCCGCATCGACGTCTGGGCGAACTTCCTTGACGGACTGCCGTTCCATGACAGGACCGTCGATGTCTTCTACTCCCACCACGTCATCGAGCACCTGCCGGACCTCGCCCTGTTGAGCCACTTCCGCGAGATGCATCGCTGCCTGAAGCCGGGCGGGATCATCCGCGTGGGCGGCCCCAATGGCGACTCGGCCGCGATGAAACTGATCGAGGGGGATGCCGCCTGGTTCAGCGACTTTCCCGACAACCGCAAGAGCGTTGGCGGGCGCTTCGCCAACTTTATCCTGTGCCGCGGAGAGCACCTGACCATCCTGACGGCCTCGTACCTCGGCGAAGTGGCGGGTGAGACGGGCTTCACCGAGGTGCGTCCCTGTCTGCCGGGGAAGGAGACCGGGTACCCACACTTGATCGACGACCAGGTCCTCGACAAGGAGCAGTGCGACCCATCGGACCTTCCCCACACCCTGGTAATCGAGGCGCGGAAGCCGGCTCTCGCCCCCGCCGAGGCCCTCTCGGCGGAGAGTATACCGCAGCGGTTGGAGTCCCGCCTTTAGGCGGTCCCCCGCAGTCCTGGCCCACAGGCCGTCACGAACCGCCTCAAGGCGGGACTCCAACGGCCCGAGTATACCGGAACGGCGAACGTCCGAAGTGGGAGCAAAGACGACGGTAAATGGGCTTAATTCTTTCCTTCCTAGCGTTTGTCGCGAGTCTGCTGTGTGGCCGCCGCTCGCTCGGCGCCGGCATGGTCGTGGTGCTGGGCGTCGGCTTCTTCTACGGCATCCTGCGCGCCAAGTTCTTCGACGGGTTTTCCCACTTCATGTTCGACGCCGCGAGCCTGGGGCTGTACCTCGCCCGGTTTACGTCGCCGGGCGGGCTGCGCGCGCTTCCGCAAACCCGCGCGCTGTATCGCTGGGCTGGGGTCTTGATCGGCTGGCCGGTGGTGATGTTCGGCATGGGCATTCTGTACCCGATCCACCCCCTTGTCCAGCTCGTGGGGTTGCGGGCCGCCGTTTGGTTCTTGCCGTTCCTCCTGCTTGGCGCCTCTGCCCGTCTCCAGGACCTGATTTTGGTTGCGCGGGCGTTGGCCGTGCTGAACCTTGCGGCGCTGGCGTTTGCCATGGGCGAGTATTTCCTGGGGATCGAGCCGTTCTTCCCGCGGAACGGCGTCACCGAGATCATGTACCGCTCCCATGATGTCGCACACTTCGAGCACCACCGCATCCCCGCGACCTTTCTCGCATCCGCGGCTTACGGCTCGGTCATGGTGGGGACCATCCCCTGGCTGGCCGGCCGCTGGCAGATGCCGGGGGTTGCCCTTCTCGAACGCGGGTTGCTGAGCGCGGGGCTCCTGGCCGCGGCACTGGGCACCTTCCTCTGCGGATCCCGGACGCCGGTCGTCCTCCTGTTGGTAACGGGTCCCATTGTTGCTTACCACTTTCGGGTCAAGCTGCGCTACTTGATTGGCGCGCTAGTCCTCGCGGCGATCGTGGCTTACTTCGTCGCGGGGGACGAGCGAATGCAGCGATTCACGACCCTCGAGGACACCGACATGGTCAACGACCGGGTCGCACAGAGCGCGAACGTCGGCTTCCTCGAGCTTCCCCTGGAGTATCCCCTGGGGGCGGGACTCGGCAGCGCGTGGGGGACGAGTATCCCCGCCTTTCTCGCCCACCTGGCGCCCCCGGCGATTGGTGCGGAGAACGAGTACGCACGGATCGGCATAGAGCAGGGGTTGGTGGGCCTGACTTTCTGGCTAGGATTTCTCTGCTGGTTCTTCTGCCGCCGTCGCAGGGCGCTGTTGCCCGGCTGGGAGCTGGGTGGGAAACTGATGTTTATCTACGCGCTCCTCATCTGGGGCACGGCGTGGATCGCTGTTGGCTCGCTGACAGCGATCCCTGGGACCAGCATAATCCTGTTCCAGATGGGAGTCCTTGGCCGCGAGCGCGCGGTCGGCGTCCCGGTGCCGCCGCGTTCGGTGCGGCGGACTGCCGGGAGACTCCAACTCGCCGACAGCACGTCGCCCGGACGAGGGACGTGACGTGCCTCATCCCTGGCTGATTGTCGCGGGCGACTTCTGGCCCCTGGGTGGCATGGACAAGGCCAACTATTCCCTGGCCTGGTACCTGGCCGAGCGCCTGCGCCGGGACGTCACGCTGGTGGCTCACCGCGTGGCCGAGCCGCTGGCCGGCCACCCGGGTGTCACGGTCGTGAAAGTGAGACGGCCGCGCGGCCTGCACCTGCTCGGGATGCCACTCCTCGACCGCGCCGGCCGGCGTGCCGCCGCTCGTCTGACCGCGGCGCATCCCGACGCCCGCGTCCTGGTCAACGGCGGCAATTGCGGCTGGGCCGGGGTAAGCTGGGTTCACATGGTCCACCACGCCTGCCCGGCGCGACACGCGGGGGCCCCGATGCTCTTCCGACTGAAGAATCGGCTCGCGCGCTGGCTCTCCTGCCGTCAGGAGACGCGGCGCCTGCCGAACGCCCCTCTGCTCATCGCCAACTCGCAGAGGACGCGCCGCGACCTGATCGATCTGGTCGGCGTGGCACCCGACCGTGTCCGGACCCTCTACCTGGGCAGCGGGTGCGAAGAGGCCGTTCCCGTGACCCCGGCGGAGCAGGAACAAGTCCGTCGCCGACTCGCCCTCGCCCCCGGGGTGCCTGTGCTACTCTTTGTCGGGGCCATTGGCTACGATCGGAACAAGGGGCTCGATACGCTCCTTGCCGCCTGCCGGCTCCTCGACACGGGGGGGATGCCCGGGACAGTCCTGTTGGTGGCCGGCGGCGGACGGCAGGAGTTCTGGCGCCAGCAGGCTGCCGCCCTGGGCCTGGCCGACCGGGTGCGCTTCCTGGGGCTGGTGGACGACGTTCCGGGGCTGCTGGCGGCGGCCGACCTGCTGGTGAGTCCGACGCGCTACGACGCCTACGGGTTGGCCGTCCACGAGGCCCTGTGCCGCGGCCGCGCCGCCATCGTCTCGCGTGCGGCCGGCGTCTCGGAGCGCTACCCGCCGGAGCTGACACGACTGTTGCTGGATGACGCCGACAGCGCCCCCGAGTTGGAACGCCGCATCGCCGACTGGTTCGCCCATCGCGACGCCCTGCAGCCGGCCGTGGACCGGCTGGCGGCCGACCTGCGCCGCCGCAGCTGGGACGACGTCGCCGCCGACGTGGTGGCCCTGGTCGAGTCCGGGGCGTCAGGCATGGGTTCCCCGGCCCGCGAGGAAGGTGATGGCTCCCGAAACCGCTGAAGTTCAATCCCCGCCCCCGCCGCCCACCACGGACGGCCAGCCCGCCGAGGGCCCGCCGGCAGAGTCGGCAGCGCCTCAGCGCAAGCCGTGGCTGGTGATCCGGCCGCGCTCCGGCTGGGCGGCACTCGACCTGCGCGAGCTGTGGCGCTTCCGCGACCTGCTGCTGACGCTGGCCCTCCGCGACATCAAGTTGCGGTACCGGCAGACGGTCCTCGGCGTGGCCTGGGTGGTGCTCCAGCCTCTGCTCGGCGCCGCCATCTTTGCCTTTGTCTTTGGCCTGGTGGCCAAGTTGCCCAGCGAGGGGATCCCCTACTTCGTCTTCGCCTATGCCGGGCTGACCGCGTGGACGGCGTTCCAGACGACCTTTACCAAGGCCAGCACTTGCCTGGTGCAGAACGCCAACCTGGTGACCAAGGTTTACTTCCCGCGCCTGGTGCTGCCGCTGTCTACCGCGTTCGGGGCCGTCATTGACTTCGTCTGCGGTCTTGCCATGCTGGTCCCGATGCTGGCGGCCTTCCACGTCGCCCCGGGGTGGCCCGTTCTACTGCTGCCGGTGTGGCTGGCGCTGCTGCTGCTGCTGGCCCTCGGCGCCGGGCTGGTCGCCGCCGCCCTGTCGGCGCAGTACCGCGACGTGCAGTACATCCTGCCGGTGGTACTCCAGCTGGCCATGTACGCGAGCCCGTTAGCATACGCGCTGAAGGTCGTACCCGAGAAATGGCAGACCTTGTATAGCCTCAACCCTCTCGTCGGGCTGCTCGAAGCGGTTCGCTGGTCGCTGCTGGGTAGCGCCGCACCGCCGGTAGCAGCTGTCGCCTACGGTGCGACTGTCGCCGCCGGCACCTTTGTCGGGGGGGCGATGATCTTCCGGCGAGCAGAAAGGCGATTTGCGGATGTCCTGTGAGGTGGGGAGCCGGCTTAAGAGAAGGGATCTTGGGAGCGCCCCGTCCGGGCGAGGGTGGAGAAATGTCTACCGGGGATATCGCCCTTGCGGTGCGCGGCCTGTCCAAGGCCTATAGCATCTCCGCGGGCAAACGCCAGACGACGACGTTGGCTGAGACGCTCGTCAACCGACTCCGCCACCCTTTTCACCGGGCGCGCCGTGAGACGTTCTGGGCCCTGGATGACGTATCGTTTGAGGTGTGCCGCGGTGAGGTAGTGGGCATTATCGGCCGAAACGGTGCGGGCAAAAGCACACTGCTCAAGATTCTGAGCCGGATCACCGACCCGACGAGAGGGGAGGTCGATCTCCACGGCCGGGTAGGGAGCCTGCTCGAAGTCGGGACGGGGTTTCACGCGGAGTTGACCGGGCGAGAGAACATCTACTTGAACGGTGCGATCCTGGGCATGAAGCGGGCTGAGATTGGCCGGCGTTTCGACGAGATCGTGGAATTCGCGGGTGTCGAGCAGTTCCTGAACACGCCGGTGAAGCACTACAGCAGCGGCATGTACGTTCGTCTGGCCTTCGCCGTCGCCGCCCACCTTGAGCCGGAAATCCTCCTTGTCGATGAGGTGCTTGCCGTCGGGGATCTCCAGTTTCAGGAAAAGTGCCTGGGCCGGATCCGCGACGTGGCTGGCGCGGGCCGCACGGTGCTGTTCGTCAGCCACAATCTTCAGACGGTGTCGCTCCTGTGCAACAAGGGCTTGGTCCTTCGGGGCGGACGCGTGGTCTTCAGCGGAGACAGCCACGGCGCGGTCGATGCCTACCTGCGCGACCTGGAAGCGACGCGCCTTGCCGGAGACGAGAACTCCGACGCGCGGCCCGGCAGCGGCGAGTACCGATTCGTCAGTGCGGAGCCCTGCAAGGCGCTGTTCCACGGCGGGGATGAGAAGGGCGTCGTCTTCCGCGTGCAGCGGCGGCGGGCCGGCCTGAGCCGGTTTTACCTCTCCGGGTTACTGGTCGATGCCAACGGACACACGCTGGGGCAATTCGATTCTCGGCTTCACGGGCTGACTTTGCCGGAGGCGGAGTCGTTCGAGGGTCGACTGGCCTTCCGGACGCCCTGGCTGAAGCCCGGCACCTACCGCGTGGACCTCTACATCTGCTCCCTGGGCTCCAGCCCCATTGTTGATAAGTGGGAGAACGCTTGCACCGTCTATGTCTCGCCCTTGACCCCATACGCCTTCCCCGTCCCCGCTGATGCTATCGCACTCGGGACGGTGCTCACGGACTTCCGCTGGGAGGTGGAGACAGTTGGTCAACTTCAGGGAATCGCTGCCGGGACAGAGATGGACCGCCGGCGGGAGTGACCTTTGCCGATTACCCCTTCCTCCTGAGGGTTGATTCTCGCAATGATGCTCGCGCCACGATCGTCTTACCTGACCCGCATTGGTCGGCGAATCGCCCTCCTCATGAAGCGAAGCCGCATCCTCTGGGTGAGGCGTTTGATGCGCAAGCCCTTCTGGTTCACGGATCGGCACGGCGTCACACTCCTGGCCCATCCGGAGGACGACCTCGACCTGTTGTTCACCTACCGCCATTTTTTCGACGACGAAGGCACCCTGCGGCTGTGCGACCGCCTGTTACGGCCCGGGATGACGGTCTTTGACGTCGGCTCGAACTACGGGCAGTTTGCCCTCTACGCCGCCCCGCGCATCTGCCCCTCGGGACAGCTGCACGCGTTCGAGCCGTCGTCTTACTCCTTCGGTCGTCTGAGCAGGAACGTGAGTCGAGACCCCCTCCTGGCCACCTGCGTCAGTCTCAACCGCTGCGCAGTGACGGACCAGCCCGGAACCGCCCAACTCCACGATTACGGCCCCGAGCACTCCGGGTGGAACTCGCTGCACCCGCACGGCATGTGGGAGTCGATGGCGTCCCGCGAGCAACAACGGCCGCCGCTCCAGCCGACGACCGTAGAGAACGTGCCGGCCGTCACGCTCGACCGGTACTGCGACGAGAAGGGGGTCGGCCGTATCGACCTCCTGAAGATCGACGTGGAAGGTCTGGAGCTAGCGGTCCTGGAAGGCGCGAATGGCCTGATCCAAGGCGGCCGCGTTGCCGCCGTCGTCTTCGAGATCTCGCTCGACGCCTTGGCCGGGACGGGTCACACCCCCGAAATTGTCTTCCAGCGTGTCTCCGCGCTGGGATACCGGATTGGCCACATCACGCCCGAGGGCCTCACGAGAGACGTGGGCCGCTCGGGGTTCCAAGTTCCGTTGGTCGGGAACTACCTGGCCTGGCCGACCAGGTGCGCTTCGCCCTGTTAAGACCGATGCCCTCCGAGCTACTGTGATGAGTCAGGCTCCCCCAACCCTTAGTATCGTCACGCCGTGTTACAATGCGGCCCACTTCGTCGGCCGAACGATCGAGAGCGTGCGCGCCCAGACCTGCAAGGATTGGGAACTGGTCGTCGTGGACGACGGCAGCACGGACGACCCCGGCGCCGTCATCGGGCAGTATCTCCGCGCGGACCCTCGCGTGCGGCTGTTGCGGCAGGCGAACGGAGGAGTGGCTCACGCCCGCAATAGCGGCTTCCGCGCTTGCTCCCCGGGCTCCCGCTACCTGCTCTTTCTCGACGCCGACGATTGCCCCTTGCCGACAATGCTTGAGCGTCTCGTGAGCTACCTGGAGTCGCAGCCTCAGGTGCGCATGACCTTCTGTGACTTCTCGCTCATGGACGAGGAGGACCGGCCCATCCCTGAGTCGTCCCACCGCAACGGGCCCGACTCGCGCTACGTCCCCTGGGGGCCGGCGGCCCGGCGGTTGCCGCCCGACCATCCCGAGACGCCGTTCGTCGCCATTTTCGGGCTGGCTATCATCATCCCGTCCATCTCGATGATCCGCCGATACGCTTACGAGGAGGCGGGCGGGTGGGACGAGAGCTTCGGGCACGTCTTCGAGGACACCGATTTGTTCTTGCGGATCGC
>DATFNV010000660.1:0-19026 GCA_035266225.1 Gemmataceae bacterium | reverse complement strand
TCCTCGACGGCGAGGGCCACGGCTTCGGGAAGGTTCACGTCCGGGCCGGCACGGATAAGATCGTCGGTGCGACCATCGTGGCCCGCCACGCCGGCGAGATGATTTCGACCGTCACGCTGGCGATGACCGCGGGGCTGGGGCTGGGCGCCCTGGCGAAGACCATCTTCCCGTACCCGACGCAGGCGGAGGCGATCAAGCGCGTGGCCGACGCTTACAACCGCACGCGCCTGACGCCGTTCGTGAAGCGACTGTTCGAGAAGTGGCTGGCCTGGCGGCGGTGAATTCCGTGGTCGGGGATCAATCATGACGCCAGACGCTCATTCCACGGCGGAAGGCCGGCGCCTCGCGGAGGGGCACGCCCGCGTCGCCAACTGGCAGCGCTGGGGGCCGTACCTGAGCGAGCGGCAGTGGGGCACGGTGCGCGAGGATTACAGCGCCGACGGCGACGCCTGGGACTACTTCCCACACGAGCACGCCCGCAGCCGAGCCTACCGCTGGGGCGAGGACGGCCTGCTCGGCATATGCGATCGCGAGTGTCGCCTGTGCTTCGCCCTGGCCCTGTGGAACGGCCGCGACCCCATCCTCAAGGAGCGCCTCTTCGGGCTGAGCGGGCCGCAGGGCAACCACGGCGAGGACGTCAAGGAGTGTTACTTCTACCTCGACTCCACGCCGACCAATTCCTACCTCAAAGCTCTCTACAAGTACCCCCAGGCCGAGTTCCCTTACGCCCGCCTGCTGGAGGAGAACCGGCGCCGAGGCAAGGTCGATCCCGAATTCGAGCTGATCGACGCGCCTCGAACAGGCCGGCGACAGCGGGTTAGTCGCCACCCATGCGACCCTCGAGCGTTTCCGCCTGGTCGCGGGGCCGGGGTCGGACGGGGAGCCGCCGGCGTGGCTCTTCACCGAGAACGAAACCAATGTCGAGCGCCTGTTCCGGGTGCCGAATCCCACGCCCCACGTCAAGGACGCCTTCCACGATTACGTCGTGGCCGGCCGGGCCGAGGCGGTCAACCCCGGCGGCGCCGGCACCAAGGCGGCGGCCCTCTACGTCCTCGACGTGCCGGCGGGCGGGGAGTTCGTCGTCCGCCTGCGGCTGTTCGCCGAGGCGGGGGGAGCGGCGGCGCCGTTCGGCGCCGAGTTCGAGCAAACGTTCGGCGACCGGGTCCGTGAGGCGAACGAGTTCTATGCCGCGCGCCTGCCGGAATGCTGGCCCGGGGAGGAGCGGCGCGTGGTACGCCAGGCCTACGCCGGCCTGTTGTGGTCGAAGCAATTTTACCATTACGTGATCCGCGCATGGCTCGACGGCGACCCGGGGCAACCCCCACCGCCGCCGGGGCACAAGGACGGCCGCAACGCCGACTGGGTTCACCTGTTCAACCGCGACGTGATCTCGATGCCGGACAAGTGGGAGTACCCCTGGTACGCCGCCTGGGACCTCGCCTTTCACGTGATCGCCTTCGCCCGCATCGACCCCGAGTTCGCCAAGGCGCAGCTGCTTCTGATGCTGCGCGAGTGGTACATGCACCCCAACGGTCAGCTCCCGGCGTACGAATGGGCCTTCTGCGACGTCAACCCTCCGGTGCATGCCTGGGCCTGCTGGCGCGTCTACAAGATGACCGGCCCTCGCTGCGGCCGCGACCGGCTGTTTTTGGAGCGCGCCTTCCAGAAGCTGGTGATCACCTTCACCTGGTGGGTCAACCGCAAGGACGTGGAGGGCAAGCACCTGTTCTCGGGCGGCTTCCTGGGGCTGGACAACATCGGCGTGTTCGACCGCTCCAAACCGCTGCCCAACGGCGGCCGCCTGGAACAGGCCGACGGCACCGCCTGGGTGGCCTTCTTCTGCGGCACCTTGCTGTCGATGGCCCTGGAGTTGGCCGGCGAGGACCCGGCCTACGAGGACGTGGCGTCGAAATTCTTCGAGCACTTCGTGGCCATCGTTGACGCCATCAACACCCTCGGCGGTAGCGGACTCTGGGACGAGCAGGACGGCTTCTACTACGACCGCATGCACGTCAACGGCCGGGTCATCCCGCTGCGCATCCGCTCGCTGGTGAGCATCATCCCGCTGTTCGCCGCCGAGGTGCTCGAGGACGACGTCATCGGCCACCTCTCCGGGTTCAAGAAGCGGATGGACTGGTTCCTGAAGCATCGGCAGGACCTGGCCCGGCACATCGCCTACCTGGAGCACGATTGTCCGGAGGGCGAGCTTCACGGGCACCGCCTCCTGGCCCTGCCCTCGCGCGAGCGCCTGCTGCGCCTGCTGGGCTACGTCCTGGACGAGAACGAATTCCTCTCGCCCTACGGGGTGCGCTCGCTGTCGCGCTTCCACCGCGACCACCCGTTCGGTTGCAGCGCCGGCGGGGCGGAGCAGCGCGTGACCTACGACCCGGCGGAATCGACGACGGGCATGTTCGGCGGCAACTCCAACTGGCGCGGGCCGGTGTGGCTGCCGGTGAACTTCCTGCTCATCGAGGCGCTGCAGCGCTACCACCACTTCTACGGCCCCGGCTTCACGGTCGAATGCCCGACCGGGTCCGGGCGCCGGCTGACGCTGGAGGAGACGGCCCGCGAAATCGCGGGGCGGCTAGGGCGGCTCTTCCTGCCGGACGCCAACGGCCGGCGCCCGTACCACGGGACCGACGCGCGCTTCGCCAGCGACCCGTACTGGCGCGACCTGGTGCTGTTCCACGAGTATTTCGACGGGGACAACGGCCGCGGGCTGGGGGCGAGTCATCAGACCGGGTGGACGGCGCTGGCGGCGCGGCTGATGGAAAAATTCGGCGGGTGTGAGCCGGCGTAGTCACCGCCAGCGGCGAAGTACGATCGGTGGATTGTTCCAGGCAGCCCCGGAGGGGCGGCCGTCGTTAGCCAGGGGTGCAACCCCTGGGACAAGGCGGCTACACCGCGCCCGGCCGGGAACACACCACGCAGCGGCTCCCGAGGTGTTCGTACGCCGCTCGGAAGAGTCGGATGCTCTTGCGGGTGATGCGGGGCTGCAGCGGGTCGTGGAACGTGACGGAAGCGGCAGTGACACGCGTGGGGACGACAACATGCATCTTGGCAGACCGCAACGTATGTTTGGTCCTCTGCGCAGGGGTCAAGTCGAACACGGCGCGATCGATGTAGGCGATGGCCAGCTTCCCTTCGGCGAACAACTGCTCGAGATGCTCGATGGGCACCTCCTGGATGTCCGCGCTCAGTCCGAACTGCCGCACGAGGCGTTCGAGTTCGCCGATCTCCGTGCCGGCGGGCTCAAGGTGCGCCTCCCCCTCCAGCGTGCTTTCCTCGACGTCCGTGCCGCACGCTGCCAGGACCATTCGCAGGCAGGCCAGGGCGCAGGTGTTATCCTTCTCCTGGCCGTATAAGGGAAGCTCGATACTCATTCCACATCCGGTCGCGCTCCGGGTCAGCGGCGATTTTCCTCGCGCGCTCCCGCATCAGTTCCAGGTCGGTCAGTTCCGTGACCCGCTCTCCGTCGTAGAGGAGATCGCCCAGGTAGCCCTCGAAACCGGTGGGGAAACGGAGGTTGACGGCGATGATCCAGCGCCGCGAGCCATCGGCGGCCTTCTCCTCCCGGATCCCCGCGACGGTCCAGAACATCGGGCGCTTCGCCTCGAAGAGCAAATAGATCTGCACCCGCTGAAGAATCTTTTCCTCTTCCTCGAAGATTTCCCTCTTCGAGCGGCGTCGAGGTGTGCCCGCTGCTTTCGCGCGCGGCTTCTTCGTCACCTTCTTGACCATGTGTACTCTCCTCCGGTCACTTCCGATCAGCCAACCGCTTCTCCAGTTCTTCGCGCCTTATGGGGTTGCGGCCGGCTGGAGCACGGCCACGACCGCGGGCAGCACGCGCGCGAAGGCAGCCGGGGTGAGGAGACCGACCGAGCGGACCATCAACCCGGCGTGGGCTGTAAACAGCTTGCCCGGCCGGGCGAAGCTCGCAACCAGCAGCCCGCCCGAGGCGAAGTCGGGGGCGTCCAGTGGTATCGCCGTCGGGTCCCCGTACGGCCTACTCGTGATTTGGCAGAGGACCCAATCCCCGCGGCCGGCGTCGGCCAGGCAGACGGCCGGACCTTTGACTGCGACAGGTCCGAGAACGGGAACGGGACCAGGACTACTTCCCCGGCTGTAGGTGCGACCACGCGGCGTCCTCCTCCGGCCGGGACCAATCTACCGCCAGCGCCGCCTCGGCGAGCAGCGCGGCCTCGCCCGGCACCGCGGCCGGCTCTTCCAACACCGTCACCAGCGCCCGCCGGGGGCCGCTGACGTGGACCTCACCAAGCAACCGGACCTGACCGGCGTCATCGACGACCGCTTCGACCGTTTGGATCATTGGACACCTCCTCAAGCATTCTACCGAGCTACAGCCGCCTCGGTTAGCTGAAGCGTTTCGTTGACCGGAAGAGGGGACGCCGCCGCGGTCACTTGCCGTCGAGGCGCACCTTGCTCGGGTCGTTCTTCCAGCCATCTTTCTCCTCGAACTGCTTCGGGGTCAGGGTCTGCTGGCCGTCCTTCGTCTGCACCACGGAGACGATCTCGCGCTCGACGCCGTCCGAGGCGCGCTAATGCCCCTCCGGCGAAATGGCGATGCCTTTGTCAACCGCCAAGGCGACGAACCGTCCTTGCCAGGGGTGCCACGATTCTCATGGGCCGCGCGTGTCGTCATCGCGAAGGATATCGACCTACGGTCAGATCAAGACGCCGTGAGCGCCCCGAGGTCGTCGCACGGGTAAAGGGAAAGGTGTGGTGGGTGTACGCGGCAGGAAAAGAACCCGGATTCGGCTTGCAGGCCGGTTGCTGACGATGTCCAATAGCGGTATCGTCAGGTGAAATCACCCCCGGAGGAAGCGGGCCATGGAGCCCTCCACCGTCCCGCCGACCTGTGTCATCGCCGAGGATGGCCAGCCGCACACCATCCGCGACTATCAACTCCTCCACCCGATCAGCCGCGGCGGGTGCGGCGCTGTCTGGGTGGCGCGGCATAGCCAGCTCCGCACGGAGTCCGCGCTGAAGATCGTCTTCGACCACGCCGGGGCTGTGGAAGAGGACGCGATCCGGCTCTACAAGGAGAATGTGCGGATCGAAGATTATGCTTTTCTGGTGCCGATCGAGCACTTCGGCCGGACCGAAGAAGGGCGTCGCTACTACGTCATGCCACTGGCGGACGACCTGAGCGGGCCGAAGGTGCTCCGGTCACCGACGGGGTATCGCCCGAACACCCTGGCAACTCGTCTGGCCGCCCGCGGTCCGTTCTCCCTTGACGAACTGCTGGAGATCGCGGACCAACTGCTCCTGGCCCTAACCTGTCTGCATGGCTACGGGTTGGTCCATCGCGACGTGAAGCCGATGAACGTCCTCCGAGTGCAGCAGCGCTGGCGCCTGGGCGATTTCGGCCTCATGGCCCTTCGCTCGCGGCTGCGCGATCAGCCGGACACCGCGTCCGGGACGTTCTGGTATCGCCCGGCGGGAGAGCTGGCTGACTTCCCGGTGGACGTGTACGCCCTCGGCAAGACGCTCTTCGTCCTCGCCACGGAGGCCGCGCCGCCGCGCAATCCAGGCGACCCCGATCCCTTCGTCGCGTTCCTGCGCGGCTCGCTACGGCTAAAGCAGGATGACGCCCGGGCCGACCCGTTGCGAGCGACCCTGGTCCGCGCCTGTGCCCCGGACCCCGCCGAGCGAGCCACGCTGGGCGAGATGCGCCGCGGCATCAGCCGCCTGGTCTCCGCGACGAGATGGGTGCAGCTGCGACTTCCCGGGGACTTCGATCACTTCACCGAACACGACCGGTCGGAATGGTTGGCGAAGATCGAGGCGCTGGGTGTCGTCGTGCTCGCCGACAAGGTCGAGAGGGGGAGCATCCTCTTGCAGGTCCAATTGACCGCGGCACAGGCTGACTACTTGCGCGGCGCGGTGAAGGCGGGAGCTTTAGGCGCCTGGGGCGTCACGGAGGCCACCGCAGTCATCCCGGGGCCAGGAGGCGATGCGGTGACGGCGGAACTGCCCAGGGAGCCGGCGCCGCGCCCTCGGACGACGACGGAACGGGCGCCGACAACCCTCCGCACCTGGGCGACCCGCCTGTGGTATCTGGCCCCGCTCGGCGCCTTCGCCCTGCTCTTCCTGCCCCTCATCGTCGGTTACCTGTTCGTGGCGGTGAACAGGGACGACTTGATGAAGGGGGGCCCGCAGGCCGGGGTGGAGATCGACCCCATCTTGATGAAGGCGGGCCCGCCGACCGGGGTGGAGATCGACCCCAACCCGCAGATCGCCGTGTCCTTCCACGACACCCGCAAGAACCTGAACTACCCGGGCCTGCTCCCAGGGACCATGCGCTTCGGCCTGGTCTTGCGCACCGAGACCGAAGGCGGCAATCCGAAGAGGCTCACCTTCGACCAGTACGGCTGCACCAACAACACCTGCCTGCGGGTGGACGGCAAGGACGCCCTGTTCGGGGACACCCGGGACGCCCGCTGGGTCGATCGCGGCGTGGCGCGCTGGAAGGACGAGACTGGTCAGGAGCACGAGGGCATGAAGTCGGTGTGGTCGCTGATCCAGCCGCCCGTGAGGGTCGTGCAGACGGTGGAAGTGGTCCCCGGCGAGGTCACGGAGGACGCCAACGGCCGGCTGGTCCGCTACCGCGACACCTGCCTGGTCCGCTACCTAATGGAGAACACCGATGGCATCGCCCACACCGTCGGCCTGCGCTTCCTGCTGGACACCTACATCGGCGCCACCGACGGCGTGCCGTTCGTCATCCCCGGCGAGGCTGGGCTGTGCGATACGATGAAGGAGTTCTCTGGGACCCGGGCCGTGCCGAGCTACATCCAGGCCCAGGAGCACGACGACCAGGCCCGGCCCGGGACGGTCGCCCACCTCCAGCTCAAGCTCGGCGAACCCATCGAGCCGCCCGACCGCGTGACCCTCGGCGCCTGGCCCGACGTGCATGTCAGCCGGTTGCCGGGGAAGGGGCAGGCGGCGGGGGTAAACACCCTCTGGGACGTGCGGTTGCTGCCGATGCGAGCGCTGGCGGACGATGCCCAGCGCCGCGGCCTCCCCCCGGTGCCGCCCGACTCGGCAGTGGTGATGTACTGGGAGCCGCGACGGCTGGGGCCCGGGGAGCACAGTGCCGTCGGCTTCGCCTACGGCCTGGGCAAGGTGTCCGCCTCGAAGGGCAACTTCCTGCTGACGGCGGACGGGGCTGCCGTCGAGGGACATGAGTTCGCTGTGCAAGCGGTGGTGAACCGCCCTACGCCGGGGCAGACGCTCACCCTGACGTTGCAGCCCGGCCTGAAGCTGGGCGAGGGGACCGCGGCGGCGCAGAAAGTGCCCCCCGTAGCTCCCAACTCGGAGCGCGAGAGCAGCACCGTCACCTGGCAGGTGCGCGCGGTCCGCGAGGGGGTCTACCACCTCGAAGTGAAGTCCAACACGGGCGTGTCGCAGAAGCACCCGATCCGCGTCCGGGCGGCTAGGAGTCCGTTCGGGCGCAACTGATCGGGAGTCACCCCATGATCCAGTTCGAGGGCGATTCCGGTGGAGAATGGGGACAGTTCCCGGGGTGGATCCTGGGCCGGGTCGGGATGGAGGTTACTGTTGCCCGACAGGGACTCCCTCCCCGACCCGGCCCAGGATCCCCCCGTGGTGTTGGGCCTGTCCGCCGTGCCGCTCTGGTCGCTCAGCGTCTGGTTGACGTCGCTCCTCGTCGTGCTGTCGAAGTTGGCCTGCGTCACCGCCTGGACGTAGTCCCCGGTGAACTCGTTGCCGCTCAGCGACCAGGGGCCGCTGCCGCTGGTGGAGTCCACCTGGGTGTAGTTGTCCGTCTCCGTCGTGCCTGCTTGCAGGGCGGCGGAGTTGCTCGACTGCGTGCTGCTGGCGCTGTAGGCGCCCGTCACCCACGAACCGCTGACCATGGTGCCGGAGCTGCCGTAAGCCGACGCCGGCCCGCTCCAGGCCCCGCCGGGTTGGTGGCCGTCGTCTGCTCCCCCTAACTGTCGTTGGCCGTCGCCGTGAGGGTGAAGGAACCCGCCACTCTGTTGCCGGTCTCGGTCTCGGTGCTGGCGGCGCTCTTGGTCGAAATGACCCCGAAGGTACAATATTGCCGTAACTCTATATCCGCCATCGGTTTACCTAGAATGTCGCTGTGCCGCGCGCATTTTCGCCGTAAGTCAATGGCAACACAAGACTTATCTGAACTGTCCCCAAGCCCCGCGAGGAATTGCATCCTTTCGCCGACTATAAGGGGCAGAGGAGCGAGCGCAGTACGATCCGCTACACCGTTTAGCGGCCGCCCTCGGGACGGCGCTTGAAGGCGCCGCCCCGAGGGCGGCCGCTAAACGGTGTGGGCGGGTCGTTCAATACATCGGCGGCGTCCGCGAGCTGGAGCCGGCCGCCGACCGGAAGCACTCCTCGCCGTGTTGCTGCGGCGGGGCGCCGTATTCCGAGGCGGCGCGCGTCATCATGTCCTCGACGGTCGCGGCCAGCGCCGGGATCGCCTTCCGGGCGATGTCGCCGACGACGCCGACGAGGGCGGTGATGGCCAGGTCCTTGGCCTTCTCGAACTCGTCGCCGAGCTGACTGGTCAGCTTGTCCGTGAAGCCTGGCCGGACCGACTCCTCGTGAGTCGGCCGCGGCGCGGCCGCGGCCGGGCCGTGCTCGTCGGCGCGGTGCGGCTCGGCTGACATCTCGGACATCCGCCGAGCCAGGCGGCGCCCGGAGTTCAGCCGGCCCCCGAGCAGGGCGCCGACGACCACGCCCGAGACGAGCGACAGCCCCAGCATGCCCCAGGGGTGGCGGTCCACCTGGTACGGCAGGTCGAAGGTGCGCCTAACCGTCTCCCTGGCCTGTTCCACAGTCTCCTTGACGCTGGTAATGGTTTCCTGGACGGTTTCCTTGGCGGTGCTGAGGGTTTCCTCGACCGCCTCCTTGGCGCTTTCGACCGTCTGCTTGGCGGTCTCGACCGTCCCCTTGACCTCCGCCTCCAGCGTCTCCAGCTTCTCCGTCAGGGACGAGCGCGTCTCTTCGATCTGCTGCCGGATCACGTCTGGTTGCGGATCCATTGGACGTTCTCCTTCATAGTTTCAGCGGTTTGCGGCGGAATGACGTTCACCTGGCCGGCCTTCGCTCGGCCGATGAAGAAGAGCACCGCGCCCAGGCCGGTGATGACGCCGCCGACGATCAGGAACGAGGCCCACAGGGGCAGTCCGGCCACCTCGTGCAGCACGTACACGACGGCGAAACACAGCAGGACGCCCCCCAGGGCCAGCAGGGCCGCCCCGACCGCCAGCGAGCTGGCGGCGGTCTTGGCCTTGTCCCACTCCCGCACCATTTCGCTCTTCGCCAGGGCGATTTCCTGACGGATGAGCGCCTGGAGGTCGTTGACGATCCCCCCAAGCAGGGCGGCCATGCTCGGGGGGGATTCGGTCGGAATGCGGTCGTTCATCGCTTACCTCCGGCTGACCATGCCGATCAGGAAACCGACGCCGAAGGCGAGGCACAGCGACGGCAGCGGGTTGCGGCGGATGACGCCGGCCAGGTCGTCGGTGATGTCGCCGACGCCGTGCTCCTGCAGATAACGGCCGCCCGACTCGAGCCGGTCGGCGACGGCGCCCGCCGCGGACCCGACCACGCCGGCGCGCGGGGCCGACTGCCGCAGCGAGCCGGCCATCGAACTCATGCGCTGCCCCATCGAGGAGAGCGCATCGTCAGCCTTGTCCTCGGCCTTGTGGGCCACGTCGCTGGCGCGCTGCCCGACGTTGGAGGCGAGATCCTTGGCCCGCTCCGCGACGCCGGACGCGGCGTCCTGCGCCTTCTGACTTAGCCCGGAGGCCGCCGCCGCCGCAGCTTGCCTGGCCTCGCTGCCTGCTTGCTGGAGGTGCCCCCTGGCTGCTTCCGCCTGCTCACGGGCCTGGCCGGTCTGGGCATCGCCACCGTTGCTGGGATTCGCCATGATTCTGCTCCTTCTGTTGCGGGTCGTGAGCGACCCCGACTCTTGTACGGCCCCGAAATAGGGGCCTGGAAAACCCGACGTGGGGTGGGCAGAACTGTTTCTGCCTGCATGTCATCCAAAGCAAGAGGCGTGCCAAGGGGGCAACCGAAGCCCTGGCGGCGTGGAAGAACATGCGGCTGCCGGTCATCCTTTGTGAAGAATCTGGCGGCCGAGGGGATGGGCCGACGCGCCGACCGAGAATGAGCAGCGGATTACTCATCCCCAAGCAACTCGTCGGCCTCACGAGGTCAACTTCCAGGCCGGGGGGCGCCACGGGGCACGTGATGGTGTGGTGGCACCGTGCCTTGACTCAGGATTGAACAACCGGATGAAATTGCGGAGGCCCTCCGAGGGCCCGCCCTGGGGTGTGGGGTCTGGTCAGATTTCCCAAGTCATTGACACGGAGGAGGTTGGGTGGGAATGGATGGGGTCGTGCCGGCGCTTGGCACTCGATTCGCAGGCGTTGTCCGGTCGCGACCGGTCTGGGCTGCGGCAGCGGATCGCAGCCTTCCCCTTTCCTGTGAGCAGGGCAAAGCGCATGGGCAAATCAGTTCCCGTCCAGCTGCCGTCCCGGCGCCCGGCTCGGCGCCCCACCGTGATGGACATGCGCTTCCAGGGCGACCCGTGGCTGGAAGACGCCCGCGACGGTACACTGAGCGTCTGCGTGGGCAACTACCCCCTCGCGGTGCTGCGCGGGTTGTCTCTCGATCTCCCCCACCTCAACGGTCTGCTCGAGCGCCTGCGCCACCGAGGGGGTTGCCGCGCCTGACCTCTCAGGGGCGTCCCTCGGCCGAATCTGCCCAGCGCGCGAGTGCCGCCTTGGCCGCCTCGGCCAGGTCGGCGTCGGGCGACTCCTTCGCCAGGCGCTTCAGGATCTTCTCCGCCTCCGACGTGCCGACGAGTTCCAGCACCTCGATTGCCCGCAGCGCCCGCCGGTGCTCGGGGGTGAAGCGGGCCCCCTCGATCTTCGAGAGCAGCGACTCCAGGCGGCGACGTGTCTCGGCCGAGGCCGGTTCGTGTTTTCGCGCCTTGCGCAGGGCCGGCTCGGCGGCCTTGCCGAGCTTCGCCAGGGCGGCGCTCGCCTTGTCGCGCACCTCGAAATCGTCGTCATCGAGTTCAGCGATGCGTTGGGCGACCTGTTTGTCATCGACGGAGGGAAGGGGGCGGGGTGCGAGCGCCTCTTTGAGAAGCGGTAGGGTCTGCTTCGGCGAGCCGGCCAGGGCCCAGGCGCCGCGGCGGGCCTTGACGGGGTCAGCGGCGGCCAGGTCGGACCAGGCGCTTTCGACTTCCGTCCCCTTGAGAGATCGCGAGGCGGCGGCGGCGAACGGCAGGTCGTCGCGGTAGTAGACTTCCAGGACGAGCAGGCTCAACGAGGACACCATGAGCCGCCCGCCCGCCGGCCCGTACACCTCCCCCTTGGCGGGCCAGCCCCCGTCGGCCTCCTGGCGCGACACCAAGAGATCGCGCATCTTGCCGTTCCACTTCTCCCAGTCTTCGCCGCCTTGTCGCCACAGCGCCAGCGTCGCCCAGTGGTGATAATAGACGTTCTGAATCGTCCCGGGTGCCGTCTTCGTCAGCAGGGCCGCCGCGGCGCGCGGGTCGGCGGCGTCAGCGCCGTCGCCGAGTCGGGCGCCGCTGACCAGGCCGGCGGCGGTCATCGTGACCGTCGTTTGACCGAGGGGAACGTAGGACCAGCCGCCGTCCCGCGTGCGGCACGACTGGAGGAACTTCACGGCACCGTCGAACGTCGCCCGCGGCACGTCGAGGCCGGCGGCACGGGCGTCGTGGAGGGCGGCGACCTGCCAGGCGGTGACAGACAGGTCGCCCGGCTGGCCCGGGGTGTAGCGCCAGCCGCCGTCCTCGTGCTGGGCCTTGACGATGTACTTGAGCGCGTTGCGGGCCGGGGCCGCGAGCTTGGCGTCCCCGCTCAGCGCGTACGCCTGGCACAGCGCGCTGCTGGCCAGGGCGTGGGCGTACGTGCTGCCGCCCAGGTCGCCGTTCTTCCCCTGATGCGCGATCAGGAAGTCCAGCCCGCGGCCGACGTTCTTGGCGAAGGGATCCTTGTCGGCCTTGTGCGTGTGGCCGGCCCCGAGGAACGGCAGCAGACCGAAGGCAGTGCCTGCCGTGTCATTCCGCATTCCGCCCGAGCCGTCGAGCGACCAGCGGCCGTCGTTGGCCTGCTCCTTGGCGAGCCAGAGCAGCCCGGCGGCGACGGCGGCTTCCGATTTCGCATTCCCTCCGCCGCGCCGCAGCAGGCGCCGCTTGATCGCGTCGAGGTCGTCCGGGTCGCGGCGCGGCGCCTCGTTCTCAGGCGGCGCGGCTGGCGCCGGCTGTCCCGGGGCGTCATCGGACGGCGGGGCCCCCCCGAACTGGCCGCCGACGAACAGCCCGCCGGCGATCAGGAAGCCGAAGACGGCGAACCCGATTAGCCACGCCTTCACCTGACCGGCGAACAGGGCGCGGCTGACACCGTCGGCGAGTACCGCGACGGGGGCGGCGACGCCGGCGCCTCCCGCGAGGGCCAGGAGTGCGGTGCCGGTGGCGGTGCGTGCCAGCAGCGGAGGCACGGCGGCCCCCGCCTGCCCCGCGAGAACGGTTAGCAGCGCAGCCGCCGACAGGACGACCCCGCGGCGCATCAGCCGGCCGCGGAGCAAGCCGCGCGCCCGCGCCAGCCGCTTCGACAGCGACCCGAGCGGGACGCGCAAGTGCCGCGCCGCCTGGGCGTTGGTGTGCCCTTCAAGGTGGCAGAGGAGCAACGGCTCGCGATACTTCTCGGGCAGGCCGGCGATCTCCTCGTCGAGGACCGCCCGCAGGTCGCGCCAGTCGTCTCCGGTCGATTCCGCCGACAGCGGCGCAGCCGCCCGCTCTTCGCGCCGCCGCCGCCGGGCCGCGTCGAGCTTCGCGCGCCGGGCGGTCCGCAGGGCGACGCCGTACAAGTAACTCGCCAGGGAGTCGTGCCGGCGGATCGAGCCGGCCTGGCGCACGAGAACGAGGAAGGTGGCCTGAAAGGCGTCGTCGGCGTCTTCCGCGTGGCGCAGGACGCGCCGGCAGACGCCGAGAACCATCGGCCCGTGGCGGGACAGCAATGCGGCGAAGGCGCTTTCGTCGCGGCGGCCCAGGAAGCCGTCGAGCAACTGCCCGTCGCTGAGGTCGGCGCCGGGGGGCGGCGCCGCGAGGCGGCGAAGGTGACGGAGGACGGTGCCCAGGGTTGCGTCGGCCATGTGCCCCTCCCGAGGACGGACGGTTTACCGTATAGTGTCCGCCGGGTGGGGGTACAAATCCAGATTTTTCCCGATTCTCCGGAGCAGTCGGCCGCTTTACAGCATCGACACCGGCTGCGACGGCGCGTAACTCGGCAGACCGGGCGTGGTCAGGCCGGGATCGAAACTGGTGGCGACCGTGACCGGCGCCGGCTGGTTGGTCACGCCAAAACTCGACTGCTGCGGCACCAGGGAGAAGGTGTGTGTCGCGAGGCCCGGCGTGCTGACGAGGGTGCGGACGGCGCCCGAGGTCCCCGGGGTCGCGGCCGGCACGACCGTCGGCGCGGACGGCGAGGAACCGAACAGGCTGCCGCTGAGGCTGCCGTCTGGGTTCAGGGTCAGTCCGCCGATCTGGAACGGCTGCTGCGTTACCGGCTGCGACGGCGCGGAATTCGGCAGCCCGGGGGTGGTCAGGCCCGGGTCGCTCGTCGATGTCCCGGTGGTCGGTAGTCCGGCCGTGGCAAGTCCCGAATCGACGTTGGTGCTCACGACCAGCCCTGTCGTTCTGGCCCCGCCACTGCTCAGCGTTGGCGTGGGTGCGACGATGACCAGCCTGGGCGGCAACTTGAGGACGGCGGCGTGGGCCGGGGGCGGTGCGGCCGGTGAGAACACCCTGTACCTGGGGATCGCCAGGAGGTGCGCCATCGAAGGGAACAGGTCGCTGATGTTCGTCGGCACGTAACGGTCTTCCAGCGACTCCAGCCGCGGCTGAAACAGGCGAGCTCGATTGTCGTTCATGTGTCCAGTCCCCCGAATGATACACGCCAGCGCGGGGCGACTCGACCGGTCGTGCCGTCTTTACCATCGGCCCGCGGAGGGGGAAAAAATGAGCCGACTTGTTTTGCTCAAGAAGTGCCAAAGGCTCGGCGCGCGGAAAAACCCCGCTGAACTCCGTGCAAGCACGTCGAACAGCGGGGCCGGAACAGAGAAGAGGCCGTAGAGATAGGGGAGATGGTACTGTCTCGGGAGCGAAAGTCAAGGAGAAAATTCAGAAAAATCTCGGTGACGAGGCGGACGGGGGAGGCTGTCGCGCTAAGTTCTGAAAAGGACAGGATTTGGGTCGCCGACAAAAAAAGGCCCCTCGCCCGGGGGGCGAGGGGCCTTTCCGCGAGCGGAGTTCAGCGCGCGGCCAGCAGTTTCTTGCCCTGGATGAAATCCTCCATGATTTGCAGGACCTCGTTGTTCATGTAGTTCTTCTTGAACTTGTAGGCCGCATCGCCCGAGGGTCCCTCGGGGGGCGACGCCTCGTTCACTTTCTGGTCGATTTTTTCGGCGTCGTCGCTCTTGAGCTGCTCGCGCAGCTCCTTTTCGTTCAGCGGCACCTTTTTGCGCGCCTTGCGCTCCTTGAAGCGCTCGACGTCCTTCGCCAGCTTCTTGAAGTCCGCCGACTCCTTGACCCGCTCGACCGAGCGCTTCTGCAAGAGCGCCTTCAACTCCGGCGAGACCAGGTCGAGGTGTTCGTGGTTGGCCTCCTTCACCTTGTCGAAGGCCAGGGCGTGGTCCTGGTCCTTCTCACCGCCGCCGATGTGCTCCGTCAGCGAGGGGAGGACCACGTCGGAGAGGACGCCGCGCTCCTGGGTGCTGTCGCCGTTGACGCGGTAGAATTGCTGGATGGTCAACTTCAGGGCGCCGAGCTTGGGCGGCGTCGCCCCGCCGAACTGGTCGCCGAGGTCGATGACCATCTGCACCGTTCCCTTGCCGAAGGTGGACGTGTCGCCGACGACCAGCGCCCGGCCGTAATCCTGCAAGGCGCCGGCGAGGATTTCCGAGGCGCTGGCGCTGAAGCGACTGGTGAGCACCATCAGCGGCCCGTCGTAGTCGGTGCCCTTCTCCGGGTCGTCGCGGCGTTTGACGCCGCCCGCCGAGCCCTTGACCTGGACCACCGGCCCCTGATCGATGAACAGCCCGGTCAGGGACAGCGCCTCGTTGAGCGAGCCGCCGCCGTTGTGGCGCAGGTCGAGGACGACGCCGTCCACGTTCTTCTTGTTGAACTCCTTGAGGATCTTGCGGACGTCCTCGGTAGCGCTCTTGGCGTCGCCCTTGCCCGCCTTGCCGGCGCCGGGGTCGGCGTAGAAGGAGGGGAGGTCGATGACGCCGATCAGGTACGGCTTGCCGTCGGCCTTCTTGCCCTGCTCGACGACGTCGCCGCGGGCCTCCTGCGACTTCAGCTCGATCTTCTGCCGCGTCAGGTCGTAGACGATCGGCTCGATCTTGCCGACCGGGATCACCTTGAGCTGCACCTTGGTGCCGCGGGTGCCGCGGATCATCTTGACCACGTCTTGCAGCTTCATGTCCACGGCGTCCACGAACTTGTCGTCGCCCTGGGCCACGGCGATGATCTTGTCATTGGGCTTGAGACGGCCGTCCTTCCCCGCCGCGCCGCCCGGCACCACCTCGACCACGATCGTCGTACCGTTCTCGGAGCGGAGGACCGCGCCGATGCCGTCGAGGTTCAGGCGCATGGCGATCTCGAAATCGTCCAGCGTGTTCGGCGACATGTAGGTGGAATGCGGATCGACGCTCGTGGTCAGGTCGGACAAATACAGTTCCAGGAGGTCGGCGTTGTCCACCTGCTTCCAGCGCTTGAGGACGCCCTGGTAGCGCGACAGCACTTTCTTCTTCGCCTCGTCCTCCGGGAGCGGCTTCTCGGCGACGCGCTGCATGAGGAGGTCGAACTTGACGCGCTTGCGCCAGCGCTCGCGCACCTCGTCCTGGGAGGAGGCGTAATCGAGCTTGTCGTTGTCGGTGTCCAGCGACTCCTTGGCCTCGAAATCGTGCTTGTCGTTGACGAGCTCCTCGATCAGTTTCTGGCGCTCCTCGACCCGCTTGACGAAGCGCGCGTAGACCTGGTAGGGGAAGGTGAGTTCGCCCTTCAGGAGTTGGTCGTCGAGTTCAGTTTCCTGCTTCTTGAACTCATCGACGTCGCTCTTGAGGAAGTAGACCTTGGCGGGGTCGAGGTCCTTGAGGAAGCGGCTGAACAGGCGGCGGGACAGTTCGTCGCCGATCTCGGGCTTGGTCAGGTGGCCGCGCTTCATCAGCTCGCAGACCATCTGGGCGACCAGGCGGTCCTGGTCGGCGAGTTTGGGCTCGGCCGGGGTTGGGGAGGGGATGAGGAACAGGGCGGCCAGGATGGCCAGCAGGGCGACGTAACGTCTGCCTCGAAATGCACGTTCAATCATGGTCCGGAAGCCTCGCGGTCCTGCGGTGGAAATCGCCGCCCGGCGCGCCGGAGAGGCGCGCCGGGTCCAGCGGGGTATTTGTGATCTTACCTCGCAAGGCGTTCCGCCACAACCACAAGGCGCCGGGCCGTTACAGCCGCCACCGTGCTCCCACTCGGCGTGGTTCAAGCGGGCGGGCCCCTGGTTAACCCTCCCATGCCACGGCCGCGGACGTAGCGGCCCCGTGGGGCTACAGTGGCGCGGGATCGGGCGCTGGCCCGGCCGCGGCGGGCGTTCCTTCGCGTCGCCGGGTGTGCCAAGGGCCGATTCGTTTCACGGCCGGTGAAACGAATCGCGTTTCCCGATGTCCTTGTCCCTTTCAAGGAACTGCTTCTCACGCCTCTGCTCCAGGTCCGACAACCCGTTCTTGACCGCGCACCAGTTTGCTGCCTCTGGGCGCGCACTCTCTGCGCCGAGAGCGGTTGCGCTCGTGTGCTGCCGTGCTGACGACCACTGGACTTCCCTGCCACTGATGTGACTGTTGCTGGCCCGCCGACGATTAGCAACGCGCGGCGGCGGCCCCCGCGGCCGCGGCCCCCGCGGCGGGGGTGGACGCCTGCTTGTCGATCACCTCCAGGTCCAGCTGGCGGGCTTTGCGCTTCACCGCCTTGATCTGTTGGTCACGCAGCCTCACCTCGTACTCTTCCTGCGATTGCCGCACGTACGCCAGCCCGTGTTTTAGGGCCAGGTACACGATCCGCGCCAGCTTGTGCGCGGTCGCCGTGACGGCCTGCGGCGCACCCAACCGCGCCTTCTGCCGACGCAAGAAGGCCCCCAACGCGCCCTGGCTCGCGTACAGGCCGTTGGCGGCCAGGCGAAAAGCGACGGCCGCCCGGTTGACCCCAGGACGCGTGCGACTCGACCGCACCCGTCCGCCCGTCTTTTGCAACTGCGGACACAGACCCAGCCAACTGCAGAAGTGCTTCACCGTGGCAAACCGGGAAACCTCGGGGCCGATCTCGCTGATGATCGTCAGCGCCGTCTGTTCCCCGATCCCCTCGAGCTCCGTCAGGTCGATGCCCACCACGTAGTACAAGGCGCTGCGCACGTCAAAGCGCGGCTGGTTCGGCTTGCGACCGCCGTTGCCCGGCCGCGGCTTCAGCGGCCGCAGCGCTCGGTCCTGTTTCATCCGCCCCAACTGCAGCTCGATCTGTTCCTCGAGCGCGCCCACTTGCTTCTGGTAGAACTGCCACGCCTCGTACGCCTGACGCAAGGCGAACAGGTGCTCGTCGCGGTACGAGCCGTTCAGCGCCTGGGCGATCTCGGCTTCACTGGCCTTGCACCTCCGGTTGCGTAGCTTGGCCAGCTTGTGCGGATCCCGCGTGCCCTTGAGAATCGCCTGGATGATGGCCCGCCCCGTAACTCCTGTGATGTCGCTGACGCTCTCGGTGAGCTTGAGGTTCATCTGTTCGAGGGCCTTTTCCATGTGTTGGATGTGCTGGCCGGCGTAGCGGATCAGGTTGGCGCGCTGCCGCAGGTACGACCGCAACTGGCAGGTCTTCTCATCGAGCCGGAACGCCCCGGCGAGCAGGCCTACGCCAGGCAAGCGGTAGATCCACTGGCAATCGCGGCGGTCGGTCTTGGGCCGTCCCTTGACCTGCTTGGTGTAGCTGGGGTCCACCAGCAGCACCTCGAAGCCGTTGGCTTCCAGCAATTCGTACAGGGGGATCCAGTAGACCCCGCTGGATTCCAGGGCGACGGTCACGACGCCGTGTTGCCGCAGATAGGCGAGTATTTGATGCAGGCCCTCGGTGTGCGCCGGGAACTCCTGAATGAGATCGTCGCCGTCGTTGCCGCAGCAACCGACGCAAACCCAGTGGCTGCGCGAGCCGATATCGATGCCGGCGGCGTGCGCCTGCGTGACGGGCAGGCCCTCGACGCGGGCGGCCTCGGCCTCCTGCGCTCGGGCGGCCCGGGCCTGACCTCGGGCTTTGCGCCGCCGGTAGGCCTTTCGTTGTTTGGCTTGCTGGGTTGTCGTTGACTCGCCCGTGGCCATGCTGGCCCCTGCTCAGAAACGAAGCAGGAGAAGGAACGAGAGCGCAGCGGCTCTCCCAGACGGCGATGGGAGGGGGAGTCGGCACAGTCAAAAACCAGTCTTTCAAACGGGAAGCACACGAAGGCGCGGCCGACGCAAGCGTCGGGGGCCCGGGGTCACCAAAGATGAGGCCGTAAAACTCCCCGGCTCAAACTCCCAGTCGGGTGGACTCGCAAGGAGTCGCGACACCATTAACCTGTCGAGCCGACGCTCACACCGCCGGGGCTCAAGATAGGCCGGAGTCCTGTTCCTTGCAAATGGCGAGCCCCGGATGGCGGCGTAACTTGCTCCCAAGTTCCCGGGAAACCTCCATCGCCTATTTGCCCGGGTTCTTCGACTCCGGCAGGACTGCACGCCCCTCACCATGACGGTGCGGCAGTACGGCCCCCGCGAGGTGTACAACGAAGGCTCCTGCATTGGGACTTTCGAGGTTCAATAGCCCGGCTTTTAGGCTCGCTGTCTACGCTTCGCAGGGTGGGTCGCCCCACCGCCACGCAAGACTCGCTTCCAGGTGCTGGCTAGGCTTTCCTGGGCGGG
>DATFNV010000659.1:0-7669 GCA_035266225.1 Gemmataceae bacterium | reverse complement strand
GCCATTCGATTTCCGGTTGTTTAGCGGCCGCCCTCGGGGCGGCGCGCTGGGAGCGCCGCCCCGAGGGCGGCCGCTAAACGTGGGTTTTGCAACGGCGAGGGGATAATTCTTCAACTGGAGACGGTAACGAAGGACAGGGCCGTGCGTGGTTCCAAGCGGGGTGACAGTCGGTGGGCCCGGTCCCCGGTTGAGCTGGAGGTTCACAGCGCCCGTCGAGGCGGCCTAATTTCCTCCCTGCCGAATCGTTTCATTGACCCCCCGAAGTGTGTCTACCAAAGTCGTGAAACGAATGGGTTGTCGGCGGCGCAAGGCAGGGAGGGACAAGGACTTCGGGAAACGCGATTCGTTTCACCGGCCCGTGAAACGAATCGGCCCTTGGCACAGCCGGCGACGCGAATCAACGCCGGCGCGGCCGGGGGGCGCCGTGCCGTGCGGCCCTGCCACGGGAGTGTTACCCAGCAGCCCGCGCTCTTGAACCTTGCCCCAGGAATGTTGCCATCCGTGCCGCAACTCCAGGCACTGCTTGCAGTTGCTGCTCGGCGCGAAGTTTCGTGGCTCCTCGGATTTCTGACTCCTTCGTCACTGTCTGCCGGGGGGCCGGCGGTAGATCCGGAGCGGTCCCTCGGCGACAATCTCGTCCCAGCCGGCGGGGCCGCCGGGTTTGGCGTTCGGGGACGGCTGCCAACAGAGGACGACGTCCACCACGTCCTGCTGGGGGTAGGCGGCCCAGTGGTCGCGGCCGCGCGTCACGCCGCGGCGGTACGTCACGGGGAAGTGCGGGGTACCCGCCTCGTAGTTGTCCAGGTTCACGTTCTCCGTCCCCAGGCAGTAGTAATCCGCCGCGTGGAGCAGGGGATTGACCAGCGGGGTCGCTTTGGGGTTGGACTGGATGACGAACAGCCGATGCCCCCGCCCGACGGCCTCGACTCCGGCGGTGTACTGCTCCACCTCCCGGTTGCCGATGCGGACCGTGTCAGTGACCAGGAACAGGTTCCCCGCGATCAGAAGGGCCGTCAGCCCCCGGACGAGAAGCCGCGCCTCGGGCAGCGCCGGCTCGCGCAGGCAGGCCAGCCACAGCAGGGGCGGCAGCAGGGCGAGGCGCGCCTTGAGGAAGCCGCCGTGCTCCAGGCCAAGGTGGTTCGGCAGCAGCAGGTAAGCGCCGAGCAGGAGCAGTCCGAAGCCGGCGGGGAACAGCCGACCCGGGCCGGGTGTGGGGTCGAGGGACGTGGGACGGTTGTCCAATTCGTCCTTCTCGTCGCCGGACCAATCGGAACTCCGTCCGGCCGCCAGGGAATCTACCACAGTCAGCACCGTCAGCATGCCCAGGTAGGCGAGGAGGGCCACGCCGCCGGGGACAGCGGACCCCGTGTGGTGCGCCAGCAGCTCGTCGTCGATCGCGGACAAATCCTGCCCAAGATCGCTCGACGTCTTGCCCCCGCTCAGCCGGGCGAGCGGGTCGCGCACGATCGACATGGCGGACCGGGATTGGAAGAAGCCGGTCCGCGCGAAGTAGTACATTGCCAGGCACGCCGGGGACAGGCCGACGAGGACGATCAGGATCGGCGGGAGGATCCGCCGAGGCGAGACCAGGAGCGTCGCCGCGAACGCCCCGGCCCAGGCCAGCAGGAAGCCGACGAGGTGTGTGAGGTACTCCGCCACGAACAGGGGCAGCAGCGCCAGCGCGTGGGGCAGGTGCAGCGTCCCCCGCCGGCGCAGGCAGTACCCCAGGATGACCCAGAGGAGGATCAGGCTGAGGCAATAGTTCCAGAAGCCCATCCAGAAGCAGCGGTTGTAAACGAGTAGTAGCCCGCCCCAGGAGAGGGGCCGGCAGCGCGGGCCGAACGCGCCGAGGAAGTAGCGGAAGGAGCCGGCGAACCCCAGGACGTACAGCGAGACGACCACCTTCTCGGCGACGAGCGGGGGGAAGAGATAAAGGAGGCCCGCCAGCAGCAGGTGCGAGGTCAGGTTCGGCAGCGGCTCGTCGCGCAGCTCGAAGAAGGCTTCGTAACCCGCCGCCGAGTGTCCGTACTCCTTGAGGATCTGGGCGTTGTTCAGGTGAGCCGGCCCGTCTTGTGTCGGGAGGTAAGGGAACGCCCAGACCGGGACCAGATGGAGAAGTGCCAGGGCCCAGAATGCGACGCCTTCAGAGGGGCGCAAAAGCAGTACCTCCAGCGGCTATTCGGCGGCACGATCCGTGGAGCGGCGGCTCGCAGGGCCGCGCGGCCCTGCGAGCCGCCGCTCCACGGTGGAACCTATTGATGGGGGCCCTGCCTCGGCACGAACACCGCCGTGCTGCACTGAGGGCACTTGACCCTCCTGCCGGCCAGCTCCGCATTGACCCGAAGGCGCTTGCGGCAACTGGAGCAGAGGAAGGTCACGGGGGCCGCGGCCGCCCCAGGGTGGGCGCGCCAGGCCAGGCCTGGAGCGCCCGGGGGCACGTCCTCGGCGCGACGCCTTCGAGCTACGATCAGCCAGGTGGCCGCGTACGTGACAAGACCCGTCAGGCTCAGGATCCCGACCGCGATCAACGAGCCCCTCGATTTGGCCGGGCGCTCCTCCGCCGCGGCCGGTCCTGTCGCTTCGCCGGCCAGCCGGAGGACCTTCGTGCCGGGCGGCAGTGCCGGAGGCGCTTGGGGGGGCGCCTCCTGTCTACCCAGGCACCAGAGGAAACCTCGACCGCGCAGGAACAGCCGGTCGCCGCTCATGGCCGGACTGGCGAAAATCGGGTCGTTCAAGGAGTTTTTCGCCATCGCCTCGAACCGCGGCCCCGCCTTGAAGACGTGTGTGGTCCCGTCCTCGTCGGTGGCAAGGATCCGATCGCCGGCGAGCACCGGCGAAGCGCTGAAGGCGCCGCCGAGGCGCTGCTCCCAGACCAGCTGGCCGGTGGCGCCGTCGAGGCAGGTGGCGATGCCCCGGTCGTTGACCAGGTAAAGGCGGCCCTCGTGATACAACGGCGCGGGCACGTCGGTGGCGCCCTGCTTCTGCCGCCAGACCACGTGGGACTCGGTCACGTCGCCTTTGCCGTTGGCGCGGACGCACACGACCTCCGCCTTGGGCCAGGTTGTGGAGGCGTAGACGCAGTCCGCGCCACAGACGACGGAATTGGCGGAGCGCAGCGCCGACCAGCGGCAGAACCAGAGTTCCTTGCCGTCGGCCGGGTCGTAGGCGGTGATGCGCTCCGCGCCGCTGAGCAGGAGTTGGTCTCGGCCGGCGAGGCGGGCCACCACCGGCGTGCCGTAGCTGGGGGCCAGCGGACGGCCGACGCGCCAGGCGATATGGCCGGTCCGTCTATCGACGGCGGCCAGGTAGCTCGTGGGCACCGCGCCGTTCGCCGCCGGCGCGCCGCCGTTATCGCCGGCGACGATCACAAGGTCCTCGAAGAGCACCGGGGAGGACGCGTAGCCCCACTCGGAGACGAACGGCCCGATGCGGAACTGCCAGACGCTCCGGCTGGTGCCAAGGTCGAGGGCCACCAGCCACAGCGCGTCTCCGGCCGCATAGGGCAGGTAGACGAGGCGGCCATCGCAGACGGGTGTGGGTGAGGCGTGCGAGTTCTTGGCGTGCTTGCCCATGAAGGCGCCCCCGTGGAACATGGTCTCCCAGAGGACGACGCCCGTCTTGCGGTCATAGCAGATCACCGAACGACTCTGGAGCGTCTCGTCCGCGGTGGCCAGAAGGATCCGGTCGCCGACGACGATGGGGGAGGCGTGTCCCCGCCCGGGCGCCGGGACTTTCCAGAAGACGCCGACCTTCTCCGACCATTGCAGCAGGGGCAGCGGCTCGGCTCGGGCGCCGCCGCCTCCCGGCCCGCGCCAGCAGGGCCAGTCGCCTGCGACGATCGGCCCATTGGGCAGGGCGACGGCGGGCGGCGCGACCGCGTCGTCGTGCCCTTTCCCGCTGCCGCGCGCCTGGCCGTCACCCGCCTGAGCGGGAACCGGGCCGGACAGCAGGAGTACGAGCAGTGCGGCCGCCGGCCATTTCCCCCGACGGCTTGACCGCGCAGGCCACGACACAGAGATACGGGAACGACCGCTCATGTCCACCTCGCCGGACAGAAGGAGGAAGGCAAACCCCATGGCGATTGGCTGCGCCGATCTGTTCGATCACCGGTCGTCATTCGGCAGCACCTGTGTGTGCGCGTGCTCAATGCAATCCATTTTCCTGCGGTCATCACTGCTGAAATACGCACACGGCTTCAGGGAGTACCGCCGGGGCCGGTCGCCTCGTTTTCCGGAATTGGCACCTTCTTGTCGCAGTGGGGGCACCGGACGTTCTTGCCGGCCAACTCCGCCCTGGCCTTGAGGGTTTTCCCACAGCCGGAGCAGCGGAAGGAAAGCGGCGGCGCAGTCGTTTCGGCCTTGGCCTGCCTCCGCGGCCTGGCCTCCCCGGCCGGCGCCCGCCGCGGGGAGCGGCGATGCCGCACGACCAGGGACACCACCGCCAGGGATAACAGGAGCCCCAGGCCCAGGATTCCGCCCGCGACCAACCAGCCCTTGGACCGCGTCGCGCGCACTTCCTCCGAGTCGGAAGGCTGGTCTGTGACCGGGGTGGCGGAGCGGACCTTGAGTTCCAGCAGCCGCACGTCCAGGGCGCCGGGCCGACGGTCCGCGTTGCCGCTCAACTCCAACCTGAGGAGGGTGATGTCGTTGGCTCCGAACTCACAGCGATGGATCTCTTCAAAGTTATCCCCCACGATTTCTGGCGACCACAGGAACAGCAGCGTGGTTCCGATCCGTTTCAGCCCAAGCCTGCCTGCCCGGGCCGTGCCAGGCGAAGCACCGGACAGAAAGACTTGGTTCCCGTCCACCGTCGCCCATCGGTCCCACGTAACCACTTCACTTCCGTTGGGCCGCACCAGGCGCCCGACCCGAGCGGCCTCGTTGACCGACATCAACAGGCCCCTCCCATAGCTGCGCGAACTGGGAGGCAGGTCGTCCGCCTTGAGAATCTCGAAAGCCAGGGTGATTTCAAAATCCCCCTCCACCCCAACCGGCAGGGACAGACCCATCGCCCCCAAGTCCGCCCGGTTCACGGGGAGGGTAATGCGCAGTCCCTCCGCTTCCTCCGTGATAAACCGATCCTCCAGGGATCCGAACCGTACCATCTCCGGGGGAAGAGGCCGGCCGCGAAAGTCGTGAACGAGCTGCTCCCGCAATTCCCGCTTGGGCTCCCGCAGGTTCCCGCCGGGCGGTGCGGCCTGGGCCATCAGGAAAACAGATAGAGCCAGAGTGGCCACGAGCAACAGCGCCCCCGGCCAAAGGCGCCGGCGGAACCACTTGACCCCTCCGGCTCCCGATTCGCCAGCCGGCCGCGCCGCGGTGCCGTCGGCGAGAGGGGGCGGCAACTCCGGGGCGGAGGTCGTCGTCGGCTGGCGGAGGTGGGCGAGGTAGCGCTCCAACAAGGCGGCCACCTCGGCGGCGTTCTGGAAGCGGTCGCCGGGTTCCTTCGCCAGCAACCGCATCACAACCGCCTCCAGCCACGCCGATACCTCCGGGTTCAGTTCACGGATCGGCGCCGGCTCCTGCTCGCTGACCTGGCGAAGCAAGGCCAGGGTCGTCGCGCCCCGGAAGGGGGGCATGCCGGTACACATCGCATAGAGAACACTCCCCAGGCTGAAGAGGTCGGCGCGGTGATCGATCGCCGCGCCGCGCGCCTGCTCCGGCGCCATGTACTCCGGCGTCCCCGCCACCACACCGTCCCGCGTCAGTTGTACGTCATCCACCATGCGTGCCAGGCCGAAGTCGCTGATCTTGACGCGGGCCAGGCCGTTCTCCAAAAGCAGGTTGGCGGGCTTGATGTCGCGGTGGATCAGTCCCTGAGCGTGCGCCGCCGCGAGACCCGACGCCGTCTGCATCCCGATGCGCACCACCTCTACGTCCAGTGGGCCGGTGTGGTCGAGGCGGGCCTGGAGCGACTCGCCGGGGACAAATTGCATGACGAGGTAGGGCAGGCCGTCGGCCTCATGGACCCCGTGGACGGCGACGACGTGCTCGTGGCAGACGGCGGCAGCGGCCTGCGCCTCGCGCGTGAAGCGCCGCCGGGCCGTGGCGCTGCCGGCCAGGGCGGGCGCCATGACCTTGATGGCCACCAACCGGTGCAGCGCCGGCTCGAACGCCTTGAGCACCACCCCCATGCCCCCCTGCCCGATCACCTCTTGCACCTCGTAGTGGCCCAGCGTGCCGAGCAGGTCGGGCCGACCGGCGGGGCTGAGGAAGTAAAGGTCAGCCGGCTCCGCCGGAGCGACGCGGGGTGACGACCCCACGTCATACAGGCGCTCCAGCACCTCCCCCAGTGTCGGGTCGGTGCGTGCTTCGCCGGGGTTGCCGAAGCGTCGAACTGCCCCCAGCAACGTCCGGTCGAGGCGTTCCCGGCAGGCCGGACACGACTCCAGGTGCCGCTCATGACGCTCGCGCTGCTGCGGCGGGACCGTGTCGCCAAATAGTGCTTGCCAGCCTTCGATCTGCGGGCAGTCCAGCGATGCGGGCATGGCGGTTTCTCCGGAGCGGTTCACGGCTCTTGCACGGACTGGACGAGTTCCTTGAGTCGGGCGAGGATGCGACTGCGGGCGTGGTAGACGGCGGCGAGAGTCAGGCCGAGGTCGGCGGCCACCTGCTTGATCGGTTGGCTCTCGACAGCCGTCCGCCAGAACGCCTGCCAGGTGGCGTCCGAAACCTGACGGCGCGCCTGCTCACAGGCCCAGGCGATCAACCGCGCCTCCCACTCCGCCTCCCACTCCGCCTCCATCCCACCCGGCGCGGGACACATTTCCAGGAGTTGATGGGTCGCGCTGTCGCCGCTGCCCTGGACACGCCTCCCCCGGGCCGCCTGCCAGTTGGACAGCCGATTGCGGACGACCGTGAACAGCCAGTTGCGGAAGGCGCCCCGGCGGGGGTCGTACTCCAGGCGGCCCACGGCCCCGGCGACCGCGCTAAGCACGTCCTGGCAGAGGTCGGCGGCGTCGGCGTCCTGCAAACCCTGCTTGCGCGCGTAGCCGTAGACGAGGGGCGCGTACAGGTCCACGAACTCCCGCCACGCGTCCCCGTCCTGCGCATCGCGCAGGCGCAAAAGCAGGCTGGCACGGGTGGGGGGGATTTCGGCCATCGGTCCTCGCGGCAACGTCTCCCGTCAGACAGTACAACGGGGCCGGAGGAACTTACCACGGCGGCCGCCGGATTTTTTGACGGGCCGGCGCCACTGTGGCACATTCCTCCTCCCACTGTCAACTGGCGCGAGGGCCGAGAGGACACGGAGAGGGAACGCCGGGCCACGAACTACGAGGAGGAGCGGCCCGCCTTTACGGCCGGCACGAAGACAGACTGGCCGCAATGAGGGCACTTGACTTTTTTCCCCGCAAGTTCTGCCTTGGCCTTGAGGTTCTTGCCGCAACCCGAACACGGGAAGGAAACGGACGGCGGAACAGCTTCGAGTTTGGCCGGCCTGTCACGGGTGATGGCGCGTGTCGGCGCCTTGTCACTGCGGCGGCCACGACGGACATAGAGCCACGCGCCCAGCGCGAATGAGAACGTGATCGGGCGTAACCGGTCGCCCGCTCTGACGTAATCAGTTCTCGGCAGCGGAGTTGCGGCCGCCCGGCGGGTAGTCAAATGGGCCTCCGCGGGATAGGGTGGTTTTGCAGCTGACACCTTATCCCTACACGGAGGCCCGCTCA
>DATFNV010000658.1:0-5779 GCA_035266225.1 Gemmataceae bacterium | reverse complement strand
GAAACGAGTCAATTCGAGAACCACCTGCGCGCGGTGCTGGGCCTGCCGCTCGGCTCGGTCGCAGCGGTCGGGCCCGCGGCGATGGTCAACCTGATCGGCAGCACGCCGCCGCCCGAGGTGGTGCTGCGCCGGCCGCGGGTCCACCTGCACCTGTACGGCAAAGCGCCGGCAGCGGGGCGGAAGCTGGGGCACGTGACCATCGTGGAGCGCGACGAGGCGGCGCTGCGGGCGCGGCTGGAGGAGCTGGCGGCCGCTTGCGGCTTAGCGTTTACCCCTTCTGGCGTTATGATGAGGTAAGCCCGGTCTCACCAAGGGCGCAGCGATGTCTGACGTGACGACAAAACTCATCCCGACGCCCGCGGAACTCGAGCGGATGCATGTCCTCTACCGGCAGGGAGGAGCGGAGCGCAAGATGGCCCCTCATGCGATCTACGCCGAGGAGAATTGCCCCCACGGCTGTGGGCAGCGGATGCAGGCGATCGATTTTCGCGTGGAGGCGTACGGCCCGGCGGTCCACGACCCCCTGGTGCGCGCCTGGTGGGCGGACACGGGCTTTGCCGGTCGTTGCCCGAAGTGCGGCGGCTGGATCCACTTCACGATCCGCGGCAAGCGCGCCATCACCGCCGACGAAGCCGACCAGCTTCCCAAACTGCCCGACGACTGGCATACGCAGGCGATCATTCTGTAATCCTCTGAGGAGCCGACCGATGTGCGGCGTTCGCCCCGGACGGCAAGCGCTTGGCGTCGGCCGGCGAGGACCGGGCGCCGCGCCTGTGGGACGCCGCCGGCGGCAAGGTATTGCAGCGCCTCGCCGGATCGAAGGAGGCGGTTTACGCCCTGGCCTTTTCGCCCGACGGCCGCACCCTCGCCGTCGCGGGGGCCGGCAAGGTCATTCGGCTGTGGGACGTCAGCCCACCGAAGCCGTAAAATTGCTCTGGCGGAGGGTGTGGCGGGCGGGCACAATAGGGCGGTTGGGAAGGTCGGTTTCCGTTCGCGCCTCTATCCCCTTGCACGAGAGGATGATCGAACCATGTGGGCGACGCTGACCCTGATGAGCGCTCTGAGCATGGCTCCCGGCCAGGCGGGTGGCCTGGAGTTGACCAACGACCGCGTCACCTACGGGCGGCTCGGACCGACGCGCAAGGACTCCAAGTTCTTGCCCGGCGACCTCTACTTCCTCACCTTTGAAGCCGAGGGCTTGCAGTTCGACGCGGGAGGCAACGCCAAGTACAGCATGCAAATGGAGGTGTTCGACAAGGATAACAAACCCCAGCTCAAGACCCGCGTAGAGCCCCGGGAACTGGGCAGCATCCAGGGGGGCGGCCGGGTCACCCTCGACGCTTACGCCAACATCAAGACCGACACACCGGCCGGCACTTACAGCATGAAAGTGACCGTCACCGACCGCCTTGCCAAGCCGGAGCGGACGCGCGAGTTGACGCGCAAGTTTGAAGTGGCGGAGAAGGGCTTCGGCATCGTCTACGTGAATTTGGCCTACAACCTCGGCGACAAGGAGCCCCTCATTCCCTCACCCGGCCTGGGCTGCGTCGGGCAGGTGCAGGTCCTGCACTTTGGCATCACCGGCTTCGACCGCGACCCCAAGAATAAAAAACAGCCCGCCCTCAAGGTGGAGATGCGCATGCTCGATGACGCCGGCAAGCCGATGCTGGCCAAGCCGGCGCAGGAGGGCCTCCCCAAGGCGGACGACCCGGTGCCGGAAGAGTTCTCGGTCATCCCGTGCTTCTTCCCCGTGGCGCTAACCAAGACCGGCAAGTACACCGTGGAACTGACGGCGACCGACCTGATTAGCAAGAAGACCGCGACGGTAAACTACCCGCTGGTGGTCGTCGATCCGCCGAAGTAACGCGACGGGCGGCTCGCCGCCCGCGCCTGTCTCTTGAAGGGACCCGCCATGAGTCAGCTGCAAGACCGCATCGCCCAGTTCCGCAAGATGGCCAACGACGACCCGGACAACGAGCTGGGGCACTACCGCCTCGGCCAACTGCTGATGGAGGCCGGCCAGTATGACGAGGCGGCGCAATCGTTCCGGCGGACGCTGGAGCTGAGTCCGCAGTTCTCGAAGGTCTATCAGTTGCTGGCGCAGTCGCTGCTGCAGCTCGGCCAGCGCGACGAGGCGGTGCGCGTGCTGCGCGGCGGCTTCCAGGTGGCCGACGAGCGCGGCGACAACATGCCGCGCGACGACATGGCCAAGATGCTGACCCAGCTCGGCGAGCCGGCGCCGGCGCCGAAGAAGGCCGCCGCCCCCTCCGGCGGTGCGGCGGGAGGGTTCCGCTGTCAGCGCCCTGGCTGCATGGCCGGCTCCCGCGCCCGCCAGCTGCCGGCGCCGCCGGTCGGCCTCGAGCGGGCGCTGGGCCAGAAGGTCATGGCAACGGTCTGCGCCGACTGCTGGAGCGACTGGCTGCGCAACATGAGCATCAAGGTCATCAATGAGCTGCGCCTCGACCTGAGCACGGAGCGCGGCGCCGAAGAATACGACCGCTACATGCGTGAGTACCTGGGCGTGGAATCCTGACGTCGCCGCTTGCGGCTTCGCACGACCTGCGCAGCCGCGAGCGGCCCGGGTGTTCGCGCATGACCGATCAGGAATACCTCCTCAGTTACGGCGCCCTGGGCGACTTCGGGCGCTTCCGACCGCTGGCGCCGCTGGCCTGCCGGCGCGGCCAGCGCGCCGTCGCCCGCACTCCCCGCGGGGTGGAGATCGCCACCGTCCTCGGCGAGGCCCGTCCGGGGCACGCCCACTTCCTCCCCAACACCACCGTGGGCCAACTCCTGCGCCTCCTCACCCCCGACGACGAGGAAGCGGCCCGCCGCGGCGACGACGCCGCCCGCCGCCTGTTCGAGGAGGCCCGCATCCTCGCCGCGGTCCTGGCGCTGCCGCTGGAAGTGATCGACGCGGAGGTGCTGCTGGACGGCGAGCACGCGGTGCTCCATCATCTGCGCTGGGCCGATTTCGACCCCCGCCCCTTCGTCAGCGGTCTGTCCCGGACCTCCGACTGCCACGTCACGCTCTTCGACCTGACGCGCTCCACGGCCGCAGCCCCCGAGGAGGAGGAAGCCGACGAGCACGGCTGCGGCCGGCCCGACTGCGGCACGGGGGGCGGCTGCGGCACGGGCGGCGGCTGCTCCACCTGCGGGCTGAAAAGTCTGCCGGACCTGAAGAAGTATTTCGCCGGCCGCCGCGAGCAGATGGAACGGGGCGCTCCGCCGGTCGTGTGAGCGGCTATCCGGGAAGCCCCTCGCCCCTGTACTCGGGGGAGAGGGATCGGGGTGAGGGGTTCTGAGGGAACAGGATTCCTTGCATTCGTTGCGCGGCGCGGGATTCGTTGCGCGACGCCGGCCGTGCGCAACGAATGCAAGGAATCGCCCCTCACCCCCGACCCCTCGCCCCGGAGTACCGGAGCGAGGGGGGACTTACGGGAACCATCTCTCTGCGATCCGCGTCTCACGGAACGAGTATCCCGACGCCATTCCGTTCACCCTTTCGACGATCCGGGACTGGAGCACGACCGATGAAGACGCTGCTGAGGGGCCTGGTGCTGGGCGTCGCCTGCTGTGTTGCCGCGGCGGCGCAGGCGGCCGACGTGACGAAGCTGGTCGCCGACCTGAAGAGTAACGACTCCGACGTGCGCCGGGCCGCGGCCAAGGGACTCGCCGAGATGGGGCCGGACGCCAAGCCGGCCGCTCCCGCGCTCATCACCGCCTTGAAGAACGACAAGGACCTGTTCGTTCGCCGCTTCGCCGCCCAGGCGCTGGGCGAGGTCGAGGCCGACCCGAAGACCGCCGTCCCAGCACTGTCCGCGGTCCTCAAGGAGGAGGACAAGAAGGAGTTGGTCGAGGCGGCCGTCACGTCGCTGGGCAAGATGGGGCAGCCCGCGGTGCCGCCGCTCATCGACGCCCTGAAGAACAAGGCCGCCGCCCCCAACAAGGACAAGAAGAAGGGGCCGGCGCCGGCCGACCCGACGGCGTTCGTCCGCACCAAGGCCGCCGAGGCGCTGGGCAACATCGGCCCCAAGGCCAAGGCGGCCGTCCCGGCCCTGACGGACGCCCTGCGTGACGCGAACGTCCGCACCGAGGCCGCCATCGCCCTGGGCAACATCGGCCCCGACGCCAAGGACGCCGTCCCGGCCCTCCAGGACGCGGCCAAGGCCAAGGGCAACAAGAAGGACAAGGGCTTCAAGCAAGCCGTCAACGACGCCGTCAAGAAAATCCAGGCGAAGGATTGACAGTCAGTTGCGCCAGCCGCTTGCGGCTTCGCCATCTTTCCTGCGAAGCCGCAAGCGGCTGGCGCTACAGACTCTGACACGTCGTCGGCACGGGCGGGTCAGGTCAGGATGCCCGTGATGACCTGCCCGTGATCGATCTCCAGTCGCTTGCGGCCCGGCACTTCGAGGCGGCGCAGGTCCAATCCCAGCAGGTGCAGCACTGTTGCGTGCAGGTCGGTGACGTAGTGGCCCGGCTCGACGGCGTGGAAGCCCAACTCGTCGGTCGCCCCGTGGACAACGCCGCCCTGGATGCCCGCGCCGGCCAGCCAGACGGTGAAGCCGTGGGGGTGGTGGTCGCGGCCGTCCTTGCCGCCGGCGCGCAGCTCCAGCCCCGGCGTGCGGCCGAACTCCGTACAAAAGACCACCACCACGTCGCCGAACAGCCCGCGCCGCTTCAGGTCCTTCAAGAGGCCGGCCACCGGCTTGTCGATGGAGCCGCACTGCTTGGCGTGGTTCTCCTTCAACTTCTGGTGCGAATCCCAGGTGCCGTACGCGGTCGGGTAGAGCTGGACGAAGCGCACGCCGCGCTCGACCAGGCGGCGGGCCGCCAGGCAGCGCTCGCCGGCCACGCGGGTGGTCGGATTGTCCAGGCCGTAGAGGGCGTGTGTCTCCTTCGTCTCGGCGTTCAGGTTCAGCGCTTCGGGCACGGCCATCTGCATCCGGTAGGCCAACTCGTAGGCCCGGATCCGCGCCCGCAGCGCCTCGTCGTGCGGGTACTCGACGCCGGCCAACCCGTTCAGCTTGCCGATCAGGTCGTATTCGTTCTTCTGCTCCTCGGCCAGCACGTCGGGGCCGCGCTTGCCGTACGGCAGCGGGTCGCCGCCGAGGGCCAGGGGGACGCCGGTGTGCTTCGGGCCGAGGTAGTAGGAGCCGATCGACGGCCGGGTGTCGGGGCGCGTCGGCCCAGGAAGGACGACGAACTGCGGCAGGTTGTCGTTGAGACTACCGAGGCCGTAATGCACCCACGAGCCGACCGACGGCTGCACCTCGTCGAGGCGGTGCCGGCCGGTGTGCATTTGGTTCTCGGCGGCGTGGTCGTTGTCGGTGGTGTACATCGAGCGCACGAAGGCGACGTCGTCCACGCAGGAGCCGACGTGCGGCAGCCAGTCGCAGACCTCGATGCCGCTGTGGCCGTACTGCTTGAAGCCGACCTGAAGCGGATAGACGATCGGGTACTTGTCGCGGACGTTGATCGACTCAGCGACGACGGAGCGCGAGCGCTTGTCGTGCAGCGGCGACTTGAGCGGGTCGGGATAGGGGGTCTCGGCGAAGGTCTTACCGGCGAACTTGTTAAGGGCCGGCTTGGGGTCGAAGGTTTCGACGTGGCTGTAGCCGCCGGAGAGGAAAATCCAGATGACCGACTTCGCCCGCGGCGCGAAGTGCGGCTTGCCATCCGGCGGCGCCTGACCGCCGTCGTTGGCGCGGAGGACGCCGTCGCCGTGCAGCAGGGCGCCGAGGGCCAGGCCGGTGAAGCCCATGCCCAGGTCGGCGAGGAA
>DATFNV010000657.1:0-17274 GCA_035266225.1 Gemmataceae bacterium | reverse complement strand
GCCGCCGCCCGGTAGCCGTTCTCCGAAGACACGCTCAGCGCGACCAGCCGCACCTCCTCGTGCGTCAGCCGCACCAGCGACCAGTACACGGTGCCCTCGGCACTCAGGCCGGCCAACTCCACCTCATAGGCCGAGCGCGCGTGCCAGGCCAGCGGCGGTACGCGCAGCGAACTCCCCTCCGGGATCTCCGGCGTCCACCCGAGGGGGCCCTGGAGCGACGCCTCTCCGGAATCGCCGACGCGGCCGGCCCCGAGGATCAGGATCGTCGGCCGCTCACCCTCGCTCGGTGGCCCGAGCAGGGCCGCCCGATGATCGGCCGGCCGTTCGCGGGTCCACACCGTCTGGAGCATCGGGCCGATCAGCAACTGGATGGCCTCACCGTCGTAGAGGCCGACGTAGCGACCGTGGCCGGCCGCCAACACCTGCGGCGTCAGCCAGGCCCCCTCGCCGAGCGGCCGCGACTGCCAGCAGTGCGGCACGTAGACCGGCCCCTCCTCCAGGTAGCTGCACAGGGCCCCGTCACTGCCCGATTGCCGCAGGGCGACGACCATCCGCCCGAGGACGTCCGTGGCTAGCGCCAGCACCGGCCCGGTGTCCGGCGGGAAGCGGACGAAGCTGCCCGCGCCCGGCCGGTGGCGGACGATATCGCCGTTGGCAAAGCCGATGAAGACGTCGCCCGACTCGACGGCGTAGCAGGCCGCCGTCACGGTCCCCGCCCCCAGGGAGACGGCGGCCGCGGCCCGGTCCCGCCGCTGCCGCTCGGCGTTGTGGCGCACCGCTGCGGCGAAGGCAAACTGGGCGTCGCCGACCAGTGCCGCCGGCCACACCTTGGCCTGCCCCATCGTCTGCGACACCACCTCGCCCGGACGCTGTTCGACCTGGGCGCGCTGCCGCAACTTCACGGACAAACCGCGCCGCGCCCGGTCCTTCAACTCGTCCCCGATCTCTCGCAATTCGACGCGCCCGGCGAGGAGGGCGACCTGGTTGTAGAACTGGGCGGCCAGGGCGTCGTCCCCCGGCGGGGCGAAGAACTCGTCCGCCTCGCCCACCAGCGACAACAAGCGATCCCGGTCTGCTCCGGCGGCGTGGTGTCGCGCCAGGCGCAAGGCACAGCCGACGGCGTCGGCACTCGGGCGCCGCTCCCAGCCGGTCCGAAAGTAGCCGGCCGCGAGGTCGGGACAACCGGCGCGGCCCAGCAGCAGTTCGCCGGCCGCGAGGTGGCCCTTCGTGGCGGCGAGTTGGTCCGCCGCCAGCACGTACTCGACAAGCGCCTCGTCCTCCTCGCCGGCGCGACGCAGTGCCTCGGCGGCGGCCAGGTGGTCGCCCAGCTCGCGATAGAGGCGCACCGCCTCATCGACTTCGCCGGCGCGCTCCAGGGCCCGCGCCGCGGCCGGCTTGTCGCCGACCTTCTTCAGGTAGACGACCGCCGCGTCGTGGTAGAGGCCGCCCTGGAAGAGGGCGTCCGCGGCGGCCCGGTAGTCGCGCAGCAGCTTGCCGTAGATGTAAGCGGCGCGACGGTAGTCGCCGCGCCGCGCTGCCTCCTGCGCCGCCTTGCGGTACTCCGCGAACAGGTTGTGGAACAACTCGGTGCTGGTGTACCAGATCGGGCCGCGCCCGCCCCCGCCCCCGCCGCCGAGCAGTGTCCTCAGGGAATACAGAATGTTGTTGAGCGGCAGTCCGGCTCCCGCGCCCGGGACCGGCCCGCGGGCCCCATCGCTATTCAGCGGCAGCGCCCGCCGCAGTGCCGCTTCCAGTTTGCCGTCGCGGAACATCTGCAGCAGTGCCCGCAGAGCCGCCTCCTGCCGGCCAAGCAGCGACTCGCTCAGGCGCGGCACCTGCTCCAGCGCCCGGGCAACCATGCCGGCCCCGAGCCGACCGATCCCAGGCAACCCGAGCGCCTGGCCGAGCCTCATCATCGCCTGCCCGGCGGTCAGTCGGACTCGCCCCGCGACCTTCGCCGGGAGGGAAGAATCCTCCGGCCGCGGCGGCTCGGTGCCGATGTCCTGGCCACCCGCCTCGAGCAGGGCGTCGGGCTCCTCCGGCAAGTCGAGGGTGATGCGGCGGACGCGGTCGGCCAGCGCCGGCCGCTCGGGCAGCGGTTGCCACCCGGGCCGGGCGACGGGGGCCGTCACCAGGGCGGACGGCGGCAGCGGCCGGTCCGGGGCGAAGGCGAGGACGGCTCCGCCGGGCAGGAAGACAAGGCCGCGGTCGCGCCCCAGCGCCGCCGCCTCGTCGCCGAGCAGCGGCGGCACCAGGTCGGCATCGACGGGCGCGAACAGGTTGCTGCCCAGGCGGCGAAGGCGGACCACGTTGGGGAAGGCACCCGCGGTCGGCCGCCGCAGCACCAGGAGGAAGCCGCCCGCGACGGCGTGGACGCGCGGCAGCGGGTCGGTGCCGATGCGGGCGAGGAGCGACATCAGCGCCGCCAGGTCAGGCGCGGGGAGTAGCAGGGCGTCGGCCGCGGCCGGCTCGGACCGTTTGCGGAGGCGGAAAGCGACTTTCACGGCACGGCACTCCTTCCTTGGGCCGCGGCGAGCGCGGCGCCGATGGCCGCGGCCGCGGGGCCGTCGGTGCGGCCCGCCTCCGGCCAGCGCGTCCCGTCGGGCATCCAGGCTTCGAGGCGCTCGCGGAAGGCGAAGAACATGCAGAGGAGTCTCCCCGAGCGATCCAAGACCGCCACCTGCCCGAAGCAATCCACGCCAACGAGGAGTTGGGCTCCGATGCCGGCCACGAATCGTTCCCGGTCGTAGCAAGTGGCAGGCGGCAGCCAGTCCGGCCTGGCCCGAGTTCCCGGCGGCAGTGACCCCATCGACACGAGCGAGGCGCCGCGCCCGGCGGGCGTGCCGTGATCGAGGCGGCGGTCAACCTGGAGAATCCCGTTCGCCCACTTGAGCAGGAAAATCGCATCGCCGGCGCGAAGGGCCAGCCAGCGGTCGCCCAACTCGACATCGACGTGCTGATGGTAGCCGCCGTGCCGCGGCAGCAGGACGAGCCGGCCTCCTTCGAGTTCGCTCACCTCGAGTCGGCATTGCCCCAGGCGCCGCGCCAACTTAGCGCCATCAGGCGACAGGGTGAAGCCCCGATCAGTGCGTTCTTGCCGAAATTCGCGGAGGGGCACGGCGTCGAGTTCCAACACGCGGAAAAGCCGGAGCATCGGCCAAGCCGTCTGTTCCCCACCCGACGTGACAAGGCCGAGCACGTTCCCGCACAGCCGGGCCTGGTGGACCGTCACGCCGCGCAGGAGAGGGCGCCCGTTGGCCTGGGGTTTGAACGGGCCCCACTGGATCCCGGGTCCGTACAGTCCCAAGGTCGCCGCCTGCGGGCCATGAAGGAGGTGCAACCCTTTCCGTTGGGCTTCGGCCTCGGCTGCGGAATTGATGGGCAGTTGTGGCGGCGGCAACAGGTAGCCGGCCAGCTCGTCGCAGGCCGCCTGCGCCCGGCCCGGCGACGGTATCACCCCTTGACTCTGTGCCGCCGTTTCGCCGGTGCCCAGGTCCACCGCGAAGCGCCAGTCCTCCTTCTGGACCGCGAAGCAATGCAGGTCCCGAAAATAATACCATTGTCGCTCGCCCGCCGAGCGCCCAACTCCCAGCCGGTAGGCCCTGGCGGTGTGTGTCGCCAGGTCGTAATGGACAGCTCCGAGCCAGCAGTGGGCGTAGCTCCCGGCCACGACAAAGCCGCCCGCGACCCCGAGCACCGCTTCGACGTCGGTCAGCACGTGGCTCTCGATCCACCCGCGCGGGAGTAATTCACAGCGAGTCCCGTCGGTGCGGCAGAGGCTCAACAGGCCGTTGTGCGTGGCGATCAGGATCCACTCGCCGCCGGCATCGAAATCGAACAGGAACTTACCGGCCCTGCGGCTGACGCCGAAGTAGAACGGGAAACCGATCGGCTCCACATCGCCGCGCCATGCCGCCGCTTGCCCATCCCTCGGCTCTTCGCGAGGCTTTGCGACCGACGCGGCGCGCCTGGGTGTCAGGTCCACGCGGAAGCGCGTCACGGGGACGGGCGAGCCGTGCTTCATCTCGACCAGGGCGCAGTCGCCGTGCTCGTCCGCCGCCAGCGCAAACAGGCGCGTCTCCGGAGTCGCGCGCCGAGCCGCCGCGGTCAGGTCCGGCTCGGCCAGGTTGCGCGGGTGCGTCAGCAGCACCACGTCGCGCGGCCCGGTTGCCTCCTCCTGCAACACCCTTTCGAGGGTCTGTCCAGGGTCGGCGCTCAGGTCGCTCGCTTCGAGCAACTCGGCGACGGCCTTCTCGTCGGCGGTGCGCGGGTCGAGGGGTGGGCCATCGGCGCTCGTGGCGGCGACGCGGAACGAGACGCTTTTGCGCTCGGCCAACTTGGCAAACGCGAGGACCGCGGCGCACAGCAGCAGGCGCACGTCGCCCCAGGTGCGCACGCCCTGGTCGAGGACGACGATCAGCTCTTCGCGGAGGCGCGTGTGCGGCTCCTCGCGGCGGAAGTAGAGCAGTTCGTTCTCGGCGAAGCGGCGGACGAATTCCAGTTCATCGACGGCGAACTGCGCCGGCAGGATCTGCTCGGGCAGGCCGCGCGTGGCGATGTCGGCGTAGCCGCCCAGGGGCAATTCGCGGTCGGCGAGGCGGCGCGGCGGCAGGGACAGGGCGCTGACCATCTGCGTCAGGAACGGCGCCGCCCCGGCCAGGCGCTCGCGCCGGGCCAGCGGGCCGAAGACCTCGGCCAGTGAGCGCGGCGGGGCGGCGAGCAGTTCCTCGGCCACCTTGGCGCCGGCGTCCACGATCGGCTCGCGGCCAAAGCGCAGCCAGGAATACAGTTCAGCGAGGCCGAAGTCGCGCAGCTCGCACAGCATGACCGCCTCGAAGTCAGCGGGGGCCAGCGGCGGCACCTCGGCCATCTCACGGAAAGGATCGTCGCCCCACTCAGCTATCCCGGCGCGGAGCAGCGCCAGCACAGCCGACGGATCGACGGACCCGGGGACCCGCGGCACGCGGTCACAGAGGATTGCGCACAAGACGCCGGCGTTCCGCAGCGGCCAGTGCAGTGATTTGAAGGCCTGCGCCAGCAGTTCGGCCTCCTTCGGTCGCGTCATCTCCCCATAGCCGAGCAGGTGGAGCAGATGTACCACGAAAGCGAAATGGATGGGCGGGGCGATGCTGAAGAACCCTTCGAGGAATTGGCCGACCTGCTGGCGGAAGGCGAAGGTGATGCCGGGGGCACCCTCGATGGCGTCGCCACCATACGACCATCGAGGCCCGCCGAAGTGGCGCGTGTAATCCAGGGGGATGCGCAAATAATCGCGAGCCCGGGTCATGCCGTGGCCTCCCGTCCCGCCAGCCGGGCCGAGGCGCGCGTCAAGTGCCGCAGCGCATCCGCCGGCACCGCCGTTGCTCCCGAATCGCGCAGGATGGCCAACTCACCGTCGCTCAGGCCGAGTACCTCGCAGAGGGCGCTCTCGGGCCAGGCGGGCTCGGGCCGGAACCCGAGCGGCACCAACACGCGCTCGCCGCAGAATCGCTCCGCGCCCGGCAGGGCCGGCAACCGCTCGCCCATCAGGAGGACCACACGTCCCGACACGGCCGCCCGCACCGCGGCGAGGGCTTTGCTCGTCGCGGTATCGGCCCAGCGCCCGAGGACGGACGGCGTGCAGCACAGCGCCGTCGCGGGGCGCGGCGCCGGGTCGCGGACCAGGCGCAAGGGAAGAGGTGATACGGCAAAGTCGTCGGGCAGTCGCGGTTGCACGGGAGCCGGCGTCAGTGCCTGCGACAACGGCCTGGTGGTAGTAATCGCAGGCACGTCGAAGGAAGGCAGGCGGGCGCCGGGTCGATACCAGAGGCCGTCACGCAACTCGTAGAGGAGGGCGCCCGGCACCGGCAGGACACAGCGCCAGACGTCTTTGCCGGGCGGCCAGCGGACCCAGGCACGGGGACCAACCAGCGCCACCATCACGCCCGGCGCGTCGCGCACCTCGGCCAGCGCCGCCAGGGACTCGCACGGCAGGCTCGCCAGACAAACGGCGTCGAAAGGGGTGGGCATGGCGTATCGCCTCTGAAATACCGCTTGCGGCTTAGCGCTGGCGCAACCCTGGTGAAGCGAACGCTAAGCCGCAAGCGGCTACACCAGGCATTCTATCGACCGAGCCGATCCAGTACCTTCCCCGCGCGCTCCAGCAGGTGCCGCCGCGCCGCGTCGTCGGCGACCCAGGCGGCGCGGTCGGCCAGTTCCGCGACGCGCTCGCGCAGCCGCGCCAGCGCCGTCAGGCTCAGCCCGCCGGCCGAGACGTCGCGCTCCGCCGCGTCGAGCTGCCCCGCCAACTCCTCGCCATCGACGCGCTCCGGCAGCGCGGCCAGCGGGTGCGCCGTCTCCTCGGCCGGGTGCGCCTTGAGCAGGCCGTTGACCAGCGCCGCCAGCGGGTCGATCTGCTCCTCGCGGTCCCAGACGTAGCGCAGCACCCACAGGTCCGACGGCGCCGCCCGCTCGCGCCCGCACAGCAGCGCCGACGCCGCCAGCAGCTTCAGCACCTTCACCGCCCGCCGGTCCGAGAAGGCGATGCCCAGGTCGCGCACCTTGAACACGGCCTCGGCATACACCTCCGTCACGCCCGACAGGTCCACGTCGCGTGTGCGCCGCGCCAGCGCCCGCAGATCGTCGGCCGTCACCGACGTTTCGACCGGCGGCGCGTCCTCCAGCGCCCGCCCCGCGGCCAGCAGTTGCGGCATGGCGTCGCGGCGAAGCTGATCGACGTGGCAGCGCAGCAGGAAGCGGTCGAACAGGGCGCGCAACGCTTCGTCGTCGGCCAGATGGTTCGACGCGGAGAACAGCGACAGGAGCGGCAGCCGGTGCGTCTCCGCCCCGCCGCGGTAGACGCGCTCGTTGAGCACGGTCAGCAGGTTGTTGAGGATGGCGCTGTTGGCGTTGAACAGCTCGTCGAGGAAGGCGAACTCCGCCTCGGGCAGCATGCCGGCGGTCACGGTGGCGACCGTCCCCTGGCGCAGCTTCACCAGGTCGATGGGGCCGAAGATCTCGTTGGGCTCCGAGAAGCGCGTCAGCAGGTACTCGAAGTACGATCCGCGCACCGCCGACGCGAACTGGCGGATGAGCAGCGACTTCGCGGTGCCGGGCGGCCCGTGCAGGAACAGGTGCTCGCCGGCCACCACGGCCAGGGCGATCAGGTCGATCACCTCGTCGCGGCCCACGAAGCGCCGCTTCAGGGCATCGACGACCTCGCCGCGCAGCCGGCCCACCGTGCCCTCAGGCGCCGCCATCAGTTTTCTCCTCCCGTCCAAACAGACCCAACCTCGGCTTGCCGAGTTCGCCGAAAACCAGTTCGACGTGCTCCCGCGCGCGCCCTTGGGGCATCCAGGCCGGCTTCGGATGGTCCGCCAGGCGCTCGGCGTAGAGCAACAGGAGGCCGTCGTGCCCGTCGAAGTCGAGCGGCACCAGCGGGGCGTCGGCCACGTCGGATAGTATCCCGCTCAACGGCCAGCGGAGGAGCAGGTCCGCGAGGCGCACCGTCAGTCGATCTTCGGGATTCAGCGCGTGAGCCTGGCGGTGGACGTGTGGCAGGTACTGCAGCGCCAGGTCGGCGGAGAGGTGCTGTGCCGCTGTGGGCCGCGGAATGGCCGGCATCCGCAGGCGCTCGTCGAGCAGCGCCTCCGGCTCGTCGTGGCTGACGAGGAACCAGCACGCCTGGCGCAACACCTCGGCGGCGGCCAGGGCGACGGCTGCGTCGAAGTCGATGGGCGGGCCGGCCACGTCGAGGCGGTGGGCGGCGTAGGCACGCCGCAGCAGGGCCAGGGCGTCGGCGTCGCCGGAAACGGGGACGGGGCGTTCGCGCAGGACGGCCTCACCGTCGGCGAACAGGTGTTGCAGGAAATCGGCGAAGGGCGACATGGGACCCCGGATCAACTCCGCTGACATTACGAGCTGGCGCCCGCCTGCTCCGGCATCTTAAAGCCGATCCTCTCCAGGACCGCATCCGTCAACGCCTGCAAGATTCGGCCGTGGTCGCTGAGGATGTGAGTGTGTTCGGCAAGGATTCGGCTGTGTTCCAGGAGAATGGCTTCGATGCGTGCGAATCGTACGGCGTTGATCCGCTGCAACTCGGCAAACAGGCGGTCCATCGAGGCCGCATGGGCCAGGAACCAAGCCTGCTTCTGAGTCAGCATGGCCATCGCTTCTTCGAGCCGGCGAATCGCCTGGTCTAGTGCTCGCGCCATGGTCCTTTTCCTCCTGGAATCGGCGCTGGTATTCTACGCGGCGGCCGCTCCGCCATTACTCCTTCTTCTTCTCGTCCTTCTTCTCGAACGTGATGATGTGCTGCCACGGCAGGTCTTCATTGGTGCTGACCCACTTTAGCGGGTGCGGCCCCATCTCCTTGATCACCTGCTTTTCGGTCATCTTGTGGACGAGCTTGATCGGCACCTTGTCGTCTTCCAGGCGGAACTCGACGAACACCAGGCGACCGCCCGGCTTGAGCGCCTTGACCATCGCCTGCGTCATCTCGTAGGGCTGCGCGAACTCGTGATACACGTCCACCAGCAGGATGAGATCGACCTTGCCCTCCGGTAATTTCGGGTCGTTCTCTTCGCCCAGGACCGGCTCGACGTTGGTGATCTCCTTCTCCTTCGCCTTCTTGCGGATGATGTCGAGCATCTCCGGCTGGATGTCCACGGCCAGGACTTTCCCCTTGGCGCCCACCTTCTTGCTCATGCGGAAGCTGTGATAGCCGCTGCCGGCGCCGACGTCGGCGACGACCATACCCTCTTTCAGCTTGAGCGCTTCGAGGAGTTTGGCGGGCGCTTCCTCCCTCTCGCGCTCGGGCCGCTCCAGCCAGCCGGCCGCCTGGTGGCCCATCACCTGGGCGATCTCGCGGCCCATGTAGAACTTGCCGATGCCGTTTTCGTCGTGCTCCTTGCGCGTCTCGTAGCGCGGCGCCTCCGGCTTCTTGTCCGGGTCGGCCCAGGCGGGGGCGACCAGGCCGGCGGTCAACAGCAGCGCAAGCCAGCGGAGGCGGATCATGAGACGGTCCCTCGTAGGGTGGGGCGAGCGCGAAACGCCGGCGCGTGGGCTAGCCGCGCGCCAGCTCGGTCCACAGCGCCTTGTAGTATCGCAGAACGTCTTCGCCTGTCGCCGGGTCCGGCGGACTCTTGCCGACCTCGCACAGGGTCACGCGGTCGTAGCCCGTCTCGCGAAAAAGGCGAAACAGCTCGCGGTACGGGTAGGCGCCGGTCGAATCCTTGTACAGCTCGTTGATGTGGCACGACTTGATCCACGGACGCAGCAGGCGGAAATACTCCTCGACCGATTTGTCCTTGATGTCGCCCGGGTTGCTGTTCCACGTCAGCCCGACGTTCTTCAGACCGCAGTGCTCCATCATCCTCTTGCAGTACGGCGGATGCGCACTGCCCCTCGGGTCGGCCGGGCCGCCGCCGTGGACCTCGACCCAGATCTCGACGCCCGCGTCCGCCGCCGCCTTGCCGCACTCGATCAGCGCCTTGCCGATCTGTTCGAGCGTCTTCTCGATCGGCACGTCCTTTGGCAAGCCGTTCGGCCGCACCTTGACGCCTTTGCCATCGACGTCCGCGGCCAGGTGGACGAATTCCTTGCACGTCTCGATGTTCTTCTTGACGACGGCCGGGTCGGGAGAGTGGAACTCGCAGACGCTGCCGCAGCCCCAGATTTCGACGCCGGCGTCGGCGAAGCGCTTGCGGACCTCCTGGCGCTCCTCCTTGCTCAGGGTCGGCTCGACGCCGTGCTTGTGCGTGGTGCGCAGCTCGACCGGCGACAGGCCGACGGACTTGCACACCTTCAGGAGGGTGGGTACGTCCCAGTCTTTCGCGATGTTGTAAGTGACGATGCCGAGGCGGAACTTCGGCGCCTTGTCGCCGGCCGCCTCGAGGCGAGCGGGGGGCGTCAGCCCCCCGGTGACGAGGCCGGCGGCGACGGCGGCGCCGGCCTGGAGGAAGCGGCGGCGGTGCGGCACGGACATGGCGGGACTCCGGGGCGAGACGGGCGACGGCGGATGTGCCTTATCATCCACGACTGCCGGCCGATTGCAAGGGGTGAAGCGCTACACAAGCCCGACGCGCCAGCGAGGGGGGAAGGTGTTCCCCTCGCTGGCGCGTCGGGCTTGTGTGGTCGCGCTCACTTCCCCGCCAGGGGAACAGCCGCCTTCTCCTGCTCCAAATGCGGCCCGATGACGCGCTCCTTGAGCTGCCAACCGCCGAGTCCGGCCGCGATGAACAGCAGCACAAGGATTCCCTTGCCCGGCTTCCCGTACATGCTGAACAGGCTGAGAACAATGTGCAGCCCCAACCCTCCTGCGACCATGCCCCCTGTGACAACGATGACGTGTGCGAACGTCGGGTCAATGCGGGCGAGCCACCAGCAGCTGATATCGGCCACCTGCGCCAGCAGCGGCAGCGGCGCGATCACCGCGCGGATGACGCCGGGATAGCTGGTGAAGGCGAAAATCAGCCCGGTCAGACCGTACAACATCGAGAAGCCGAGCAGGTGGACGTGCGTTGTTTGGGCCAACTTGTCGATGGACATGGCGGTGGATGTTTCCGTCACCTGCACGTACGGCTTCAGCTTCGCGTAATCGTGGAGCGGGTACTCCTTCGCCTTCCCCACGCCGTTAGGCTTGTGACAGCGAACGCAGCGGTCGGTGAGGATCGAGGTCGTTTTCACCGTGCATACGTCGCCCTCCTTGACGACGTATTTCGCCGTCACGGGGTAGTCCTTCAACTCGTTCGGCAGGACGAACCTGTCGCGGTCGTAAGTCTCCTTCTTCGCCCCGCTGCTGATCCAGGCGACCACGGCCAGCCGCTCGCCGTCGCGCTCCCGGCGCAGCTCTTCCTCGGCCTGTTTCCTTTCTGCATCCTGGATATCGTCGGAATCCTTCGCGAATGTCTTCGCGCGCTCGTCGATGGCGTCGTCCCAATCGGGCTTGGTGCTCTTCGTGGTGAACGCCACACACATCTGCCCGTTGCCGTTGAACTGCTGGTTTTCCTCGGCTTCGAGGAGGATCTCGATCTTGCTCTTCGGGCGCTCGGCCTTCGCGCCGCTGAAGATGCGCTCGGCATCTTCGCCGGTCGGCAGCAAGTTCCCTGGTGTGGCGTGCTGCATGTGCAGCTGCACCAGGGCCGCGCAGTAGCCCAGGCCGACGGAGAGAAGGAAGGCGCTGACGACGAGCCGTGCGGACAGGGGGAGGTCGCGCAGGCGCAGACGGGCCAGGGTGGGATGATCAGTGCCCATGAGGTAGGACTCCAACTGGCGGGATTAACTGGCGGGGGCGAGCACGGTAGCGACGGCCTGAAGCACGCGGGCACGCGCCTCGGCCAACGAGGTTTGCACGACGGCACCCGAAGCCTGGCGGTGGCCGCCGCCGCCGAACGTCTCGGCCAGGCGAGCCACGTCCACGGCGCCGCGCGAGCGAAAGCTGACTTTCACTCCGCCGCGGGGCTGCTCCATGAAGAACAGCCCGACTTCGACGCCCTGGACGCTACGGGTGTAGTTGACCAGGTCTTCGCTGTCCTGCGGGGTGGCCCCCGTGGCCTCGTAGTCGTCCCGGCGCAGCTCGGTGTACGCCACCTGGCCGCCGGGGACGACCGTGAGTCGTTCGAGCACTAGCCCGACCAGTCGCAGGCGGGCCAGGCTGTTGCGCTCGAACAACTCGTCGTACAGGAAGTCGGGCCGGGCGCCGGCGGCGACCAACTCCGAGGCAAGGGCGAACGTGGCCGGCGAGGCGTTGCTGTGGCGGAACCAGCCCGTGTCCATCGCGACGGCCACGAACAGGTTCGACGCCATGCGGCTGCTCAGCGGGACACCCAGGGCGCCGATGGCCTCGTGCGCCAGCCGGCCGGTGGCCTCGGCGGTCGTGTCCACCAGGCGCAGGCTGGCCATGTCGTCCTGCGTCAGGTGGTGGTCGATGACCGCCTTGGGCACCGCCAGCCCCCGGAGGAACGGCCCGAAGTTGCCGAGCTGGTTCCAGGTGCCGGTGTCGAGGACGACGACGGCCTCGGCGTCGCGGTACTCCTCACCGGGCGCCTCGAAGGGGCGGATGCCGTGCCCCGGGTCGAGGAAGGCGTAGCGCAGCGGGAAGGTGCTGGCGATCACCATGCGGACCTCCTTGCCCAGGGCCTCGAGCGCCTCGGCCAAGGCGAGCATCGAGCCGAGGCCGTCGCCGTCGGGGCGAACGTGGGTCGTCAGCAGGAGGCGTCGGGGACGGCGGAGCAACTCGACAAACGGCGTCCAGTCAATCGGCATGGAGGGTCGTTCCTTGCGGGCCGCGACATAAACAGCCATTATACCACCGGCGGCGCACGGGGGAAGCGCTCTCTGACGTGAATGAGTGAAGATCGCGTTCCCCGGGATCACCCTCCACCAAGGTACTGCCGCGCCGCGGGCCGGTGGATGGGGCGTTCTCGCGAAAAGCATCAAGCCGCTTGCGGCTTAGCGGCCGCCCTCGATTTATCGATTCGCGAAACGAGGAATCCGCGCCGCCCCGAGGGCGGCCGCTAAACAACCGGAGAGTTCATGCCCCGCCGTCACCTGTTCGGCCCCGTCAGCGCCGCCTTCGCCGCACAGCATCTCGCGCGCCAGTGTCGGGCCGCCCTCTGCCGGACCTTGGATGCCGTCGATTTCCCCGAAGGTGCTGCCGCTGCCGCCGACACCTGGAACGCCCTCCTCACTCGCCTCCCCGCCGACTGGCGGCCCGAGTTCGTCGCCCTCGACCTTCACTACACTGCCGTGCCGCCTGTCCTCTGGTCCGCCCCGGTCCCCGTCGTCGGGCTGGCCGCCGACTGGAACCTCCTCTGGCACCACTACCGCCGCGCCCTCCGCCGCTGCGACCTCGTCCTGACCGACGCCGCCGGCGTGGACGCCCTCGCCCGGGAAGGCATCACCCACGCCCGTTCCGCCAACCTCTTCGGCTGCGGCCGCGACTTCCTCGACGGCCCCGCAGCCGACAGCCCGCGCGACATCGACGTGCTCTTCGTCGGCAACCTCCATCCCGCCGTCCAACGGGACCGACTCCCCTGGCTCGCCCGCCTGGCCGCCCTCGCGGATCGCTGGTGTGTCGTCGTCCGCACGAATGTCTACGGCGACGACTACCGCCGTCTGCTGCGCCGCGCCCGAATCGTCTTCAACCGCAGCGTCCGCGGCGAGTGCAACCAGCGCGCCTTCGAGGCGGCGGCCAGCGGCGCCCTCCTCTTCCAGGAGGCCGGCAACCCCGAGGTCCCCGCCTACTTCACCGACCGCCGTGAGTACGTCGCCTACACCGCCGCCGACCTTGAACCCCTCCTGCGCCACTACCTGGAGCACGAGGACCAGCGCCGGGCCATCGCCGAGGCCGCCCGCCGCCGGGTCGAGGGCTACACCTTCGAGTCGCTCTGGGACGCCCACCTGGGACTGATCGACCGCGAATGGCCCGCCCTGTGCCAGCGGGCCGCCCGGCGGACGGCGCCCGCCCGTGTGCAGGACCTGCTGGGGCGCACCTGGCAAATGCTGTCCAGCAACCGGCGGAATGACACGGCACTCGTCGCAGACCTGAGCGCCGCCCTGGCCGCCCAACCCGCGTCGGGCCTCCTCCACAACGCCCTCGGGTTGGCGGTCACGGTCCTGGCCGCCCGTGAAGAATGGCTGTCGCCGGCGGCGGCGCAGCGGGCCGCGGAACACTTCGACCGCGCCTGGTCCCGCGACCCTGGCCACGTCGTCGCCGGCCTGAACCTGGCCGAGGCCCTGGCCCTGGCCGGTCGGCGCCCCCAGGCGGCCGAGCAGGCGCGGCGGGTACTCGCCGAATTGAACCGCCCCCGCGTGTACCACCCCCTGGTCCTGGATGCCGCCCATTTCCCGCCGGGCTTCGACCACTTCCGCGTGGAGTGGGAGCGGGCCGCCTGGTCCCACGCCGGCCAAGCCACCGCGGAGGCTGAGGCGAAGGTGGTCCTGCTCCGCTGGCGCCTGCACCTGATGCTGGCCGAGTTGACCGGCGACACCGGCCACACCCACGAAGCCACCCGTGCGCGTCCCGACCTGCCGCCGAGCCAGTTCGCACTGGGCGCCGCCCTGCTGCGCCAGGGCCGGCCCAGCGACGCCGTCCCACACCTGCGCGGGGCCGCGGCCGCCAACCCCTTCGACGGCGCTGCCGCCCGCGCCCTCGCCGACGCCCTGGGCGCCGCCGGCCTGGAGGCGGAGCGGCGCGACTTCCTCGGGGTGCGCCGCCGGCTCTCCCGCGCCGCCCCCGAGGCGGTACCCCCCGAGCCGTGGTTCACGCCGCCAGCCGCGCCCTCCCTCCCCTCCGCGGCCGCGGATGCCGTGGCGGTCGCCTGGGAAGGTGTCCAGGATGAGATGCACTCGCTGGCCCTGGTCAACCGGCAACTTTGCCTGGGGCTGATCGAGCACGGTCACGAGGTCTCCGTCCTCCCTCGCCAATTCTGGCCCGAGGCCGGCAAGCCCGCGCCGGCGGTGCCCCCGGCCGTGGCCCAGCGCTTCCGGGCGCCCCTCAGCCGAGGGTGCGAGGTCCACGTCCGCCACGGCTGGCCGCCGGACTTCGTGCCCCCGCCTGCCGGCCGCTGGGTGCTGATGCAGCCGTGGGAATTCGGCAGCCTGCCCCGCGCCTGGGTCGGTCCCATCACCGAGCTGGTCGATGAGGTGTGGGCCTATACGAAAGCCGTGCGCGATTGCTACGTCGAGAGCGGTGTGCCGGCCGACCGCGTCCACGTCGTGCCGTTGGGCGTGGACACCGCCCGCTTCCGCCCCGGCCTCGCGCCGCTGCCGCTGAAGACGCGGCGGAACTTCAAGTTCCTGTTCGTGGGTGGCAGCATCCACCGCAAGGGGTTCGACGTTCTGCTGGGCGCCTACGCCCGGGCGTTTCGCGCCGCCGACGACGTCTGCCTGGTGGTCAAGGACCTGGGGGCCGCCTCCTTCTACCGCGGACAGACCGCCGAGGCCGACCTCGCCCGCTTGCAGGCGACGTCCGGCGCTCCGGAGGTCGAGTACATCGATCGGCCGCTGAGCGAGGAGGAACTGGCGGGGCTGTACGCGGCCTGCAACTGCCTGGTGCTGCCCTACCGCGGCGAGGGCTTCGCCCTGCCGGTGGCCGAGGCGATGGCCTGTGGCTTGCCGGTCGTCGTCACCGGGATGGGGGCAGCGCTGGACTACTGCGACGAGTCGCGCGCCTACCTGGTCCCGGCGGAGAAGCGCTATTTCGCACGCCAGCGGGTCGGCGACTTGGAAACGGTAGGCCGGCCCTGGCTGGCGGAGCCCAACGGCGAGGCGCTGTCGGCAATCCTGCGGCACGTCGTCGCCCACCCGGAGGAGGCGCGGGCGAAGGGGGCGGCCGGCAGTCGCTTCGTGCAGGCCCACCTCACCTGGGAGCAGGCGACCGACGCCGTCGAGCGCCGGCTGCGCGAGCTGCGCGGGCGGCCGGTCCGGCGCCAGGCCGCCCTCGCTCCGCCGGAGACGGAGCTGGCCTCGGTGCTCGTCGTGTGCGGCCACGCGGCGGGTCCGACGCGGCTGTGCCTGGAGAGCGTGCTGGCCCACAGCCGGCCGCCCTACGAATTAGTGATCGTCGATACGTCCGCGGACGGCGGCACCGCCGCGTACCTGGGCGGGCTGCACGGTAGGCCGGGGCCGGAGCGCGTCGTCGTCGTCCCTGCCACCGGGCGAGACCGGCCTGCCGCCCGCGCCCTGGCGCTGGGGCAGGCCCGCGGCGGCTGGCTGGCTTTCCTCGACGGCGACGCGGTGGTGACCGAGGGCTGGTTGGCTCGCCTGGTCCGTTGCGCCCTGCACGAGTGGCCGCAGGTCGGCGCCGCCGGGCCGGTGAGCAACGCCGCCGCCTGGCCGCAGGGGGTGCCCCCCGGCTACGCCGGCCCCGACGACCTGTCCGCCTTCGCCGCCCGCCGACGCGACGAGTACCGCGGCCGGGCCACGCGCGTCGAGGCACTCGACTCGTTCTGCCTCGTGACGCGGCGCGAGGTACTGGAACGAGCCGGCGGCCCAGGCGACGACTTCCCGCGCCGCGCCCGCGAGGCCGGCTTCCGCTTGCTCCTGGCCGCAGACGTCTTCGTCCACCGCCCCGGCGGCCCGACGGCCGCGCGACCGGCCCCCCGAGAAGGCCCGGCCAGCCAGCCCCCGGGCCGCCCGCGCGTCTCGCTGTGCCTGATCGTCCGCGACGAGGAGGCCAACCTCGCCGCTTGCCTCCGCTCGGCGGCCGACCTGGTCGGCGAGATCGTCGTCGTCGATACCGGCTCCACGGACCGCACCCGGGAGGTGGCCGCCTCCTTCGGGGCGAAGGTCGTGGACTTCCCCTGGGTGGACGACTTCGCCGCCGCCCGCAACGCCAGCATCGACCACGCTAGCGGCGACTGGATCTTCTGGCTGGACGCCGACGAAACGCTCGACGAGGACAACCGCGCGAAGCTCCGCACGCTCTTTGCCGGGCTGGGCGACAAGCCCGCCGCCTACTTGATGACCCAACTCTCCCCGCCCCGCGGCGCGGCCGGCGCCGCCGTCGCCGTGGACCACGTCCGCCTCTTCCGCCGCCACCCCGATGTGCGCTGGCGTTATCGCGTTCACGAGCAGGTCCTGCTGGCGATCCGGCAGGCAGGCCACGACGTGCATCGGACCGACGTGATCATCAACCACGCCGGCTGGCTGGACGCGGCCGGCGGCGACCGGAAGCTGGCTCGCAACGTGCGCCTGCTGGAGCTGCAGGACGCCGAGCAGCCCGACGATCCGGTCACGCTCTTCAACCTCGGCTGGGCCTATCTGCGGCTGGACCGCGTCGAGGAGTCGCTGCGTTTGCTGGGCCGCTGCCTGGACCTGGCGCCGACGGACTTCGGGGCACGCCCGAAAGCGTGTACGCTGCTGGCCCGGGGCCGCCACCGGCTGGGGCAGCGCCACGAGGCCCTGTCCGTCTGCCGCGCGGGCCGGGCCGTCACTCCTGAGGATCCCGAGTTGTTGTATCTCGAAGGGTTGTTCCTGAGTGAGGCGGGACAACTCGCGGAGGCCGAGGCGTGTCTGCGGCAGCTCCTGGGCCTGCGACCGGGGCCGCGGTTACTGGGAGCCGATCCGGGGCTCACGAGTTACCGGGCGCGACATCTCCTGGCCCAGGTCTACCAATCTGGGGGACGTGGGGCCGAGGCGGAGGAGCAACTGCGGGCCGCGGTCGCGGAGCGGCCGGACTTCGTACCCGGGTGGCTGGGCCTGGCAGACCTTTGCCTGGGGCAAGGGCGGTGGGCGGACGTGGAGGAGGCGGCGCAGCGGTTGGAAGGGGCGGGCGCGAGGTCGGATGCCGCC
>DATFNV010000656.1:0-14365 GCA_035266225.1 Gemmataceae bacterium | reverse complement strand
CCGACGCAAGACTCGCTTCCGGTGGCTGGCTAGGCCCTGCCGGGTGGGATTGGTTACCCACAGGGTTCCTACGAAAGGTTTCCGAGATCATTCCAGCATCTCTTTCTCCTTTCCTGAGCTTCCTGGCGCAATGACACTCTTCTTAACTCTTAACAGGGCTTTGCCTTACGGCGTAATTCGCGCACGGTGGCCCTCGGCCGGTTTCTCCTTGCGTCCCGGGCGGTGACGCGTACACTGGAGTTGTGGGACGACCCAGCCGAGACGACTGCCCCAACTGCGCCGGAGGGCAACCCATGCCGCGTCTGCCTCGCCGCTGGCAGTGGACCGAGGCCGCCTGCTAACCACGTCCTGGACCGCGGCCACAACTGCGAGACGGTCTTCGCCGACGACGAGGACCGCGACCACTTCCTCAAGTTGCTGGCCCGCTACCGCGACCGCTTCGGCCTGCGATTGTACCACGCGGGCCGCTGGGCGAGCGGCCGCCCCAATTCGTACATGGTAGTCTTTTCTCTTCTTTGGCGCCGACCTGCCGACGCTCAAGCTCAGGATCAAAAACGCCTGCCCGCTCTGATCGAGATTGCGTTTCGTCAGAAAAACGTGTATACTTTTCTGACAGGAGAACCAAGCCATGCTCGCTGTTCAGGGCCAGATCCTCGACCGTATCCGCAGCACAGGTCGAGGTAAGGTCTTTACCAGTAAGGACTTTCTCGATCTCGGCAGCCGGGAGGCCATCGACCAGGCCCTCTCGCGGCTGGCCAGGGCAGGGGAGATTCAGCGCCTGGGCCGCGGCTTGTACCACGTTCCGCAGTGGAACGAACGGCTGGGCATTCCCCTCAGCCCGGACGCCGACGAGATCGCCGAGGCCCTGGCCCGGCAGACCGGCAGCCGCATCGCTCCCTCCGGGGCCGTGGCAGCCAACCGCCTTGGGCTGTCCACGCAGATTCCGGCCAAGCCCGTCTACCTGACCGACGGCCGGACCAGGCAGGTGCGCGTGGGCAGCCTCGTTTTCGTCATGAGGCACGCAGGGCCCAAGGAGCTGCCGCTCGGCAGCCGCATCAGCGCGATGGTCTTCCAGGCGCTGCGGCACCTGGGCCGGAGTGCCGTGGACAGCGAGGCGATTTCCCGGCTGCGCCGCGGCCTTTCCCCACAACAGAAGGGGGAGCTGCTCCGGGATGCCCGGTATACTACCGACTGGATTGCCGATGTGGCCCGCCAGGTCGCCGCCGAGGAACCGGAGATTGTAGCGCATGGATGACGTTGCACGCTTGCCGCCCGCCGACCGGGCCGACCTCTTTTCGGCCACCGCTGGCCGGCGTGGGCTCAGGCAGGAAATCAGCGAGAAGGATTTCTGGGTGTGCTGGTCGCTCAAGCGGCTGTTCACCCTGCCCAATCCGCCGGCCGGGCTGATCTTCAAGGGGGGCACATCCCTCTCCAAGGTCTTCAACGCCATCGAGCGTTTCTCCGAAGACGTGGACCTGTCCTTCAACCGGGCGGATCTCGGTTTCGGCGGGGAGCACGACCCGCTGCACGCTCCGAGCGGAAAAAAGGCGAGGCAATGGCGGGAAGCTCTCACGGAAACCTGCCGCCGCGTCATCCACGAGCGATTCCTGCCCCAGCTGGCCGCGACATTTGCCGGAGCGATCGCGGAGCCGCCCGGCGCCACGTGGCGGCTGGAACTCGATCCCGACGACGCCGACCGGCAAACCCTGTTGTTCCACTACCCTTCGGGCGACAAACCGCGCGCGGCCGACGAACCCGACTACATCAAGCCGTTCGTGCGCCTGGAAATTGGCGCGCGTGCGGATCACTGGCCGTCCTTGCAGGCCACTGTCACGCCCTACGCCGCTGAAGAGTTTCCGCAGCCCTTCCGCGATCCGGTCTGCGCGCTCAGGGTGCTCGCCCCCGAACGCACGTTCTGGGAAAAGGCCACCGTCCTTCACGCCTGGCACCACGCGCCGGCAGACAAGGCATTCCGTGATCGCCAGTCACGCCATTACTACGATGTGGTCCGCCTGTACGAGAAAGGAATCGGCAAAGAGGCGCTCCGCGACACGGATCTCCTCCTCAAGGTGGCGGAGCACAAAGCCGTGTTTTTTCCGGCGGCCTCGGCCAAATACGAGGAGGCCAGGCCGGGCACGCTCCGGCTTGTCCCGCCACCTGCCCGCCTGCCCGAGCTGGAGCAGGACTACCGGAAGATGCGGGAAATGATCTTCACCGAACCCCCGCCGCTCGACCACATCTTGACCGTACTGAGGGAAATCGAGGCACTGGTCAACCGTCCGGATGTTTCGGCCGAGCTAGCGATGGCCTGACCCCATCAGGTGAGGACAGCCTTGCAGGTCAGCCCCTCGCCCTTGAAGCGCGTGAGCAGCTCCACCTGGTGCTTCTCGTCGTGGCAGGTCACCAGCACGTACCACTGCTCCTCCAACCCCTCGCCCACCAACCGTTTCCCCTTCGGCGGCTCCAGGCACGCCTCGGCCGCCGCCTGCCACGCCTCCGCCAACTCTGGCGGCACCGGCGGCGCCAGCTCCGTCAGCCGCTGCCGCAGCTGCTCCTGCTGCTGCGCCAGCTCCGCCAGCGGGTCGATGCTCAAGGAAAAAGCGAGACACTCTACGCAACCCATTACTTCTGCTGAGTTTGCGGGATAAGTCGCGCGCCGAGCGCGACGTGAACCATGCGGCAGCGGCTGGCGCACTGGCAGCACAGCGCCGACCTCGCCTCCGGTCGCGACCGGGCGGCGCTGGACAAACTCCCCGACGACGAGCGCCAGCGATGGCGCCTGCTCTGGGCGGATGTTGCGGCCTTGCTGAAGAAAGTGCAGGAGAAGAAGTAACGCCGCGCCGAACCGTCCGGTCTGGGCGAGCGCTGACTCGAACAGAACGTGGGCAACGAAAATGGCTGATTCCCGGGGGTGACTTCCGCCGCGTCGCCGCAAGCGGCGCACGACGGATCGGGCTGGCTTACCACGTCTCATGCGGCGCAGCGACAAAACGGACAGGCCCACCGAGAAAAAATGACGAATCGGCCAGGTCGCGTTGGAAACGTTCGCCGACTGGTTGTCCTCGACTCGCGGTCGTGCCCCAACAAGACGACAAGCCACAACCGCTGAGGAACGCCGTCGAGCTGCCTTCCCTCCCAAAAGTCATCGTGACTCCCTTGCCACATCCGGCCGGGCTCAAACTCAGCCGTGCGTAGAAAACGGGACGTGCCTCTTGATCGCTTCTCGATAAAGAAGCTTCAGCACTCGATCAGCCCCTGCTCGATGAGCATGTCTGCGTGGTCGAGGGACATCCGCGTGGACGCCGCCGCCCCTTCCCGAATCCTCTTCAGCAGGCCAGGGGAAAGGGCGGCGTGGTTGCTCAGCAGCCCCTTTTGCAAGAGAGTCTGGATTTGAGCTTTCGAGACAACTTTTGCGTCCGCGTAATTCACACACGTCTCATGTGTACGAAGGGGTGCTCGCCCGCCTGGAGCACGCAGGCGGTGTCTGAGTCCTGGCGCCGGGTCGTGAAACTGACGATGAGCACGTGCGCCTCGTCAATCGCCGGGTCCGAGATCACAACCCATAGATGAGAATCCAAGCTCGTCCCCGGCTGGGGGATGCGGAAAGTGTCCCCCGCGTTCATCCCGCTTCCTCCGCGAACAAGCGTTCAAACGCCGCTTGGTCTCGGGCATCCTGCAGGATCGCTTCCCTATCCGCGGCGCGGCCGACGGCCTCCAGAATGTGATCGAGCGAGATGGGCTTGGAGGAGTCTCCGGGGTCATTTCTCCTCCATTCCTCGAGTCGGTGGACGATCTCGACCAGGTCCCACTCGTTCTGCTCCGCGTACCGTTCCGTCAGTTCCCGGATCTTGCCGATCTCGTATTTGGATAGTCGCCCGTTCCCGGGGTCCTGCACCATCTCGACCCTGTAGCCCTTGCTGCGAAAGAACTGCGACCACAGCGGCCATGCCGTATGCTCTCCCTTGATCAGGTCATAGACGCCGCTCAAGACTGGGCCGTGCTTCATCGCCGCGACGCGGTCCCCGGTGATTGGGCGGCCGATTTCTTTGAGGCTTTCCCGGTCGGCCAGATAGAGAAGCTTGAGCAACCGAAGGTAGCTCATCTCCGTCGATCCGTGGAAGTGCAGGAAGGCGGCGATCGCCTGGATCGTCTTTTCGACATTAAATCGGAAAACCATGGCACTACCTCCGTTTCGCTCAGTTCCTGAACATTATAGCAGTGCCAGGAAAGAATTGTAGCCGCGGCGCCGCTCGCCGTAAAGAAGCGAGAACAGAATCGGAAAAAGAATCGGACAGAGTAAGGGCACAGCGTGAATATTCTCGCCCGTAATCTGGCCGAAGAGCGAGGGCCCGGCGGCTGTCCTTTCCCGAGGCTGGCGTGGCTACGGCCGGTCGCACCGTAGGTGAAGGAGTGGGGACTGTGCCCAACCAACGACGCGCGCCTGATCCGGGCTTACGAGATCCACGACCCGCGCGACATGCCCATCGTCTGCGCCCCGGCCCGGCGCGACTGGATGGACGCCATCGGCCAGCTCTTCCCCTACCGCTGCTTGCCCCTGGTCATGCCCAACCAGGCCGGCTGGCTCATCCTCAACCCCGTGGACTTCACCGCCCGCTGGAACGGCCGCCCCGGCCTCGACAATTTGCACTTGCTCTTCGGCCCAGCCGCGCCCGCCGACCCCGTCGGCTTCCAGGTGTGCGCAGCCGTTCCCCCCCCGTTACGACGAGCGGCACATGGTGGTTACCTCTCAGCGGTGGCAGTGTGCCGGGCGCTGGCCGAGTATTGTGTCACACCCGCAGAAAGTGAAACAATACTCGCGCCGCGTGTCGCAACCTGTTGATTTCTAACGACTTGCTGCAACGAAGTATTGTGTCACCCGCCCCGCGAGTTGACACAATACTCCGACACACGGCCCCTGCCGGGCGAGTCCGCAGGCCACACCCAGGCGGCCGACAGATCGTTCCTCTCCGGCCGCCCTCACCAGCGAGTACCGCAGGCAGGGGAGAAGAATTCCTGCCGCTCGCCTTAGTTCGCCAGGGACGGCCCGGCGCCTTTCCTGAGCCCCCCAGGGGACGCGCCTTCCCCGTTGCGGCCGGCGCGGCTGTGGTAGGCGTCCAGGGCCGCGGGGAACGGCCCGAGGGCTCGCTCGAGGATTCCCAGCGTGTAGGCGATGGTGACCCCGTAATTGGTCATCGGCACGCCGGCCTCGCGGCAGCGAGCCAGCCGCGAGAGCACCTCGCGGCGGTTCAGTGCGCAGCCGCCGCAGTGGACGACAAGACGATACGCCTTCAAGTCGTCGGGGAAATCGTGCCCCTGGACGTGGGTGAACTCCAGCGAGCCGCCGACGTATTGCCGCAGCCAGCGCGGGACCTTGACCCGGCCGATGTCGTCGCCGATGGGGTGGTGGCTGCACGCCTCGCACACCAGCACGCGGTCGCCGTCGCGCAAGCCGTCGATCGCCAGGGCGCCGCGGACGTACTCGCACAGGTCGCCCTTGTTGCGGGCGAAGAGGATCGAGAACGAGGTCATCTTCACGCCGCGCGGCGTGTCGGCCGCCACCTTGAGGAAAGCCTGCGAGTCGGTGACGACCAGGGCCGGGGGCCGGTTCAGCCGCGCCAGGGCGTCGCGCAGCTCGCGCTCCTTGACTACAATGCAGTAGGCATCACCGTCCAGCAGCTCGCGAATGGTCTGCACCTGCGGCAGGATGAGCCGGCCCTTGGGAGCCTCCATGTCGATCGGCACCACCAGGATCGCCAACTCGCCCGCCGGCACCAGGTCGGAGACGAGGGCGGGGGCGGCGACGAAGTCCTCCGGCGCCACGCGGATCAGGGCCTGTTTGAGGTCGAGGAGGCCCACCCCCTCCGTCGCCACGGCGCGGACCGCCGTCACCCGCGCTTCCCGGAGTCGGGCGAGGAGGGCCGGTGCCGGCTCGCCGAGGTCCGACTGGTTGAAGACAACGATGACGGGCATCTGTCGCTGCCGCAGCTCGGCGAGCAGGTCGTCCTCGAAGCCGCCCCAGGCGCCGGCCTCGACGACGAGCAGGGCCACGTCGGTCCGGTCGAGCGCCTGCCGCGTGCGGCCCACGCGCAGCGCGCCGAGGGCCCCGGCGTCGTCGATGCCGGCGGTATCGATGAACAGCACCGGGCCCAGCGGCAGCAGCTCCATCGGCTTCTCGACGGGGTCGGTGGTGGTCCCGGCGACCTCCGAGACGATCGATACCTGTTGCCGTGTCAGGGCGTTGAGCAGCGAACTCTTGCCGACGTTGCGCCTGCCGAAGATGCCAATGTGGAGGCGGTTGCCCTTCGGTGTGCCCTGCATGACGAAGCCCTTTCCTTGTGGTGCATCAGTCTATCCCTGCGGGTTGCGGTCGCCGGTCGCTTCCGTCGATCCCAGGCGGGTGACCGCCTCCGGTGCGACGAGCCGGTCGAACTCGCAGGCCGTCAGGAGCCCGCGTTCCAGTACCAACTGCTTGATCCCCTTGCCCTCGCGCCGCGCCGTGGCCGCCAGTTCCTGCGCCGGCTCATAGCCGATCACGTCCACCAGGGCGGTGGCGGCGGCGACCGCCGACTCGACCCGCTGCCGGCAGCGGCCGGCGTCGGCCTCAAGGCCGGCGACGCAGCGCTCGCTGAAGACCCGACAGGCACGGCGTAACAGGTCGAGCGAAGTCAGCAGGCTGTCGGCGATGAGCGGGTAAAACTGGTTCAACTCCAGATTGCCGCCGCAACAGGCGGTCGTGAGGGCGTGGTCGTGGCCGAGGACGGCGATGGCACACTGGCCGACCGCCTCGGGGATGACCGGGTTCACCTTCCCCGGCATGACCGACGAGCCGGCCTGGCGCGGCGGCAGCCGCAGCTCCCCCAGGCCGCCGTCCGGCCCCGACGCCAGCAGCCGCAGGTCGTTGCTCACCTTGAGCAGGCTCGACGCCAGGGCGCGGAGCATGCCGCTAACCTCGACGAAGACGTCGGTGTTCTGCGTCGCCTCGATCAGGTTCTCCGCGCGGGCGAGGCCCAGCCCGGTGACGTCGCGCAGGTGCTCGACGACGCGGAAGATGAACCGCCGCGGCGCGCCAAGGCCGGTGCCGATGGCGGTGCCGCCGAGGTTGACGACCCGGAGGCGCTCCTCGCACTTGGAGACGCGCCAGCGGTCACGGGCGAAGGCCTCGGCGTAGGCCCCCATGGCACGGCCCACGGTGGTCAGGACCGCGTCCTGCAGCTGAGTGCGGCCAATTTTGACGACATCGGCCAGCTCCTTCTCCTTGGCCTGGAAGGCATCGACCAGGCCAATCAGCTCGCGCTCCAGCGCCCGCAGGCTGCCGATGGCCGCCACCCGCAGCGCCGTGGGATAGGTATCGTTCGTAGACTGGTGGCGGTTGACGTCGGCGAGGGGGTGGAGGGCGCCGTAGTCGCCGGGCCGCCTGCCGAGCAGGAGGAGGGCGCGGTTGGCCAGCACCTCGTTGACGGCCATGTTCGTGGAGGTCCCCGCCCCGCCCTGGAGGGCATCGACGCGGACATGCTCGTCGAGTTCACCGCGCATCATTTCCGCGCAGGCCTCCTCCAGGGCACCGTAGGGAGCCGCCCCGAGGAAACCCAGCTCGCGGTTGGTGCGGGCGCAGGCCAGCTTCACGGCACCGTAGGCATGCACGAGGTCGCGGTGGACGGGGCGCCCGGCCAGGGGGAAGTTGGCCAGCGCTCGGGCGGCGTGCGCCCCGTAGAGGGCATCGGCCGGAACCTCCACCGGGCCGAGCAAGTCGTGTTCCGTCCGGTAGTTGCCCGTGCCCATCGCCCCGCCCTCCGGCGTCAGAAGAAAAGGTCGCGGTCGTCCGTGGTGCGGATGCGACCCAGGCGCTCCAGCAGCTGGCGCTTCCGGGCGTCGTCCGGCAAGCCGGCCAGCTGACGCTCGAGGACCTGCTCGCCGACGGCGAGGGTCTCGGGCGAAGCGTAATCGACCAGGTACTCGAGCAGCGTGCTCAGGGCGTTGGGGGTGCAGAGCCGCTCGATGAAGCCGGGGATGGCGAACTCCATGAAGTGTTCACCGGTACGGCCGAGCCGGTAGCAGGCGGTGCAGAAGCTGGGGATGTAGCCATCGGTCAACAGCTGCCGGACGACCTCGTCCAGCGAGCGGACGTCGCCCAGCTCGAACTGCTCGCGCTCGGCGACCTGCTGCTGCGCGTCGCCGGCCTCGGTGTAGCCGCCCAGTTCGATGCGGCTGCCGGCGTCGATCTGGGAGACACCGAAGCCCATGACCTCGTTGCGCAGCTCGGCGGGCTCCCGGGCCGTCAGGATCATGCCGGTGTAAGGCACGCTCAGGCGCAGGATCGCCACCAGCCGCTTGAAGTCGTGGTCGCTGACGCCCCAGCGCTCGTCCCGGCTCGCGCCGGAGGCCGGCCGCAGGCGGGGGAAGCTAATGGTGTGCGGGCCGCAGTTGTAGCGCTCCTGCAGGGCCAGGGCGTGGCGGACCAGCCCGAGTACCTCGAAGCGCCAGTCGTACAGGCCGAACAGGGCGCCGATGCCGACGTCGTCGCAGCCGGCCTCCATCGCCCGGCCGAGGGCCCCCAGCCGCCACAGGTAATCGCCCTTGCGCGTCCCGGGCGGGTGGACGCGGGCGAAGGTCTCGTGGTGGTAAGTCTCCTGGAAGACCTGGTAGGTGCCGATGCCCGCCTCCTTGACGACGCGGTAGCCCGCCACGTCCAGCGGGGCCGCGTTGATGTTGACGCGACGGACCTCCCCCTTGCCCACCCGGGTCTCGTACACCCGCCGCACGGTGTCGGCGATGAAGTGGGGATCGTAGCGCGGGTGCTCCCCGAAGACGAGGATCAACCGCTTGTGGCCGTGGTTGACCAGCGCCTCCACCTGCTTGGCCACCTCGTCGCCGTCGAGGGTGCGGCGGACGGCGTCGGGGTTGGAGCGGCGGAAGCCGCAGTAGGTGCAGTCGTTGACGCAGTAGTTGCCGACGTAGAGCGGTGCGAACAGCACGATGCGGCTGCCGTAGACGTCGCGCTTCAGCCGCCGGGCGGCCTCGAAGATCTCCTCGACCAGTTCGGGGGTAGTGGCGTTGAGCAGAGCGGCACTCTCGGTGACGGCGAGCGGTTGCTTCGCCAGGCCCTTGGCGATGACGTCGCGCACCTCGGCGGAGGACACGGGCCGGCCCAGGAGAGTTTGCAGCGCGTTATCGTCGATGAAGTCCTCGGCGGCGCGGCCGGCGCCGGGGGGGGAGCACAGGGGAAGCAGGTTCATGGGTCCTCCTCGGTCAGGGTGCCTGCGGCAGGGGCTGGCGCCCCCGGAAGTTCGCCGCCGGGCCCGGCCCGATGCCCGGGGCGCGCCCGATGGCGAGGATGCGCCGCTGGACGCAGAGCTGGCACTGGGAGGCGCTCTCCCGAATGCAGGCCTTGGCGGGGTAGATCTCGTAAGCGGCGCGCACGTCGCGCGGGGTCACGTTGGGCATGATCACGTTGGCGCCGCGCCGCAGCCCCAGCTCACGGCCGTTGAACGGGTTGAGGGTCGCGAGGGCTGTGGTGGCGGGGATGTTCGCCCGGGGGCAGACCAGCCGGGCCAGGGCCACCACCTTGTACGTCATCAGCTCGGTGGCCGGCACCTGCTCCCCTGCCGGCAAGCGGAAGCGCCCGGCGTACCGGCCCAGCGGGGTCGCCGGGTGGGGGAGGTAAGGGCCGACGCCGATCATGTCGAGGTCCAGTTCTCGGAACAGGACGACGTCGTCGGCCAGGTCGTCGTAGCTCTGACCGGGGATACCAATCATGACGCCGCTGCCGACCTCGTAGCCGAGTCGCCGCAGTTCGTGCAGCTGCGCGATGCGGTCGCAAGCCTGGCCCGGCGTCGGGGGGTGGATGCGGCGGAACAGGGCCCGGTTGGACGTCTCGAAGCGGAGCAGGTAGCGGTCGGCACCGGCTCGCCTCCACTCGGCCAACTCGCCCGGCACGCGCTCACCGAGGCTGAGGGTGACCGCCAGGCCCGTCTCGCTCTTGATGCGCCCGATCAGGCCGGCCATCCAGGCCACGTCGAGACCGGGGTCTTCGCCGGACTGCAGGACGACCGTTCCGTAGCCCAGGCCCGCGGCCTGGCGCGCGCACTCGAGGACCTGTTCGGCGGTCAGGCGGTAGCGGGGCAGCTTGCGGTTGCCGGCGCGCAGCCCGCAGTACATGCACCGGCGGGCGCAGTGGTTGGAGAATTCGACCAGCCCGCGCAGGTGGACCGCGTCACCGGCCTGCTCTTGGCGGAGCGCATCGGCCCGGCCCCAGAGGCTTTGTAGCCGGGTCTTGTCGTCCTCGCGGAGCCACGCGAGGATTTCCCCGCGGTTCACGAGCGGTGCCTCCTTCCACTGAGAGTCTGTGGCGAAAGCCGCTTGCGGCTTAGCGGATTCCAGGCTTCCGCTAAGCCGCAAGCGGCTGTCGCAACAGACTGTGACCTTGCCGACCGCCGTTGACAGGGCCATCGCCGGCACACGCGCCCCACTAGTGAGGCTTGCCGGTGTTCCTTTGGATGACCGTCGCCAGGCGCTGTGCCAGCCGATCGACCTCGACCAGGACGGTATCGAATGCCTCCCTCATCGCCACAGAGCAAGGGTCAATGGCTTCGGCCTCCTGTCGGACGGACCGGGCCAGGTCGCGCACGGCCTTGCTCACGACCCCGAACGCGGCCCCCGCGGCCCCGGCCCGACTCGCTTCGATGCTCGCGTTCAGGGCGAGAATGTGGGTCTGGTTGGAGATGCGGAGAATGGCGTTGGCGACGGCTTGCAGGCGGTCGGTGGTCTTGGCCACGTGGTTGACCTTGGCAATGGTCTGCTCGAAGTCCACCATGACCCCCTTGAGCGTCTCCGTTTGCTGGCGTTCGGTTTGTTGGTTCAACGACGCCAGGAAATAATGGCAGTTTTCCGGCCTGTTGAGGCCGTTGAAAATGGCGGTGGCCATGCCTTCGCAGGTGCTGTAGCCGCACGCCCCGCAGTTGTAGAAGTCTTCCTGGCGTTGCTTGTACATCTGGGCGTAAATGGCCTGCAACTCCGCCGGACCTGGCTTGCGGACCCTGGCGTCCGCCGCGCGGTTAACGTACTCGCGCCGGTACAGGCCGGGCTCGTCCAACTCCTGAAGCGTGGGGGCGATGGCGTCCTGGGCGTCGGCATCACGGGGTCCCTTGCTCGCGTAGTGGGCCCGGGCCTGTCGCGCTCGCTCGGCGACCAGGAACTCGATCCGGTCGTGCCCCAGCTTGCGGGCCGGGGTCCCCGTCCCGCCGTTGCAGCCCTTCTCGCAGTTGAGGCAGTCGATCAGCAGTGGCGCGCAGCCCTCCTTGAGGGCCTGGGGCAATTCGTCCAGGTAGGCGTAGACGGTCCGGGGCCCCTCGATCTTGCGCGTGGCGCGGGCCGCGTCGGCGTTCCAGCGCTCGAGGGTGTCGCGGAGGCCGCCCGGGGAGGAGAACAGCACCGCGCGCTCGGCGGGCGGCCCCTCGAACTCGACCTGCGGAAAACGGGCCAGGTCGATGCGCTGCTCCTGGATGTAGTTGTGCAACGAGCGCATGGTCACGTTGTAATCGCCGAGACCGGTGGCCTCGAACTCGCGCTTCTTGGCAATGCAGGGCGAGATGACCGCGATCTTGTGGTCGGCATACTGGGGGTAGTAACGCCGGATCATGGCCATGCTGTGTTGCATGGGACTGCCGGCCGGGGCGAGGTGGGGGAGTAACTCGGGTCGGTACAGTTCGATGTAATTCACGATCGCCGGGCACGGTTGCGCCACGACGGTGCGGGGCTGGTCTTCCTGGATGTGACGCAGGTAGGACTGGACGGTGAGTTCGGCGCCGAGGCTGACGTCGAAGGCGGCGCGCACCCCCGCGGACTTCAGCCAGCCATTCAGGTGCTGGTAGCGGTGCGGGAAAGCAGCCACCACCGCCGGGGCCACTACCGCGACGATCTTGACGCCGGCCTGAAGATCGCTCCAAAAGGCGTCCCAATCATCGACGGGAAGGCGGGCGCTATGAGTGCAGGCGTCGATACAGCAGCCACACGCGATGCAGCGATCGGAGTTGATCTCCACCACTTCCCCGGAGGCCACGTTGCAGTACTTGACCGGGCAAGCCGCAATGCACGCATGGCAGTTCCGGCACTTGTCGGCATCGACGCGCACCACGGGCGCCAATCCGCGGCCCCCGCGCTGAGGGGACGGCAGGGCGAGTTCACTCTCCCCCACGGCTTCCTTCCTCCCGTCAAGGCGATTGGGAGACGTCGCGACGGCCGGACCATTGACATGCTGATTTCCGCGGGATGGCTTCATCACTCACCTCGAGGTAGGGTCGCACGCCCATTGTCGCGGGTTGTCAACCCGCGAAGGGAGTTGTGGAGGTGAGCGCCTCCCAAGGCGGTCAAGGCGCAGCCGGTGGGCCTGGTCCCGGGGAGGGTGACAGGGGGGGGCGCAAGGCAGCGCAACGATCTCGGGCCGTCAGTCCCGTTGGATCAGCTGGGGAATAGATTGCATTGCGCTGGCGACACACACACCCCAGTCCCGTCAACTGGCACCCTGGTCCGCACGCTCTTGAACCAGCCCAGCCGGTGTCGGCCCAGGCGTGATCCCGGCATACCAAACCCGGGTGCGTTGCGACCTCCGAGTAGCACCAAGGACGGTGCTCGCGTGGTGTAGCCCTTCCCTGCGATCCCTCTCCACAACGAATACGCACTCCGTGCATCGAAGCATACGTCACAATCTGAAGCGGCTGACGGGTTACCCGCGTGACCGTGTGATCGATGGCCGCTTGCGGCTTTGCAATCTTTCCTGCGAGGCCGCAAGCGGCAAGATCCCGGGGGGCAAGGTCGCGCGAGTCGGCGGTCAGCCCTTCTTCTTCGTCGGGCGCTTGGGCTTTTTCGGTTGACCCTGCGCGGCCGCCCCCCGAGCCGCTTTCCCTCGCGCGGCCGGCGGCGGGGCCGCCGGGGCCGCTGCGCCGAGCCAGAAAGCCAGTTCGTCCCCGCGCCAGCCCTTGAGGTGGCCGTCCTGCCAGGTGTCCGTGTCCTCCAGGTGCGACCAGGCCTCGTTCGCCGGGTGCTGCCCGGCGTACAGTCGCCACTGGTAATTCTGGTAGATGGCGATGATGTTCACCGCGTAGGCCTGGGCCAGCGCCGCGTTTCCCTCCACGATGACCAGGTTGTCGTCGTTCTTGGCGCTGGCCTTGGGGCCCATGTTGTGCGAGCCGGTCATGACGACCGGGTGCTTGCCGAACGGGTCGAGCACGATCACCTTGCTGTGGACCATCGCGATGCTCTCGCGCTTCAGCTCGGGGATCCAGTTCGCGAAGCGCTGCTTGATGGCCGCGGGCACCAGGACTTCCTGCGTGCCGCGCATCGGCACCGCGGCGCTCCCCTGGAACAGCACGACCGGATGCACCGGCGCCGCCGGGTCCAGCTCGTCGGCAGCCGGCGGCCCCGCCTCCGCCGGCGAAACGGTCGGGTCTTCGGCCAGCCGCGCGATCGGCTGATTCACGACGCCGTGGATGTACAGCGAACCGTCGTAGTGCGGGTTCGACTCCGGCTCGTGACGGTTGAGGATGCTTTGCAAGAGCGTCCACCGATCCGGATCGTCCTGGAAGCCGCCGGGGTTGAACATCAAGAAGAGGATGCCGTCCTGGGCCGCGTTGATCAGCGTTCGCGCCTGCTGGAGGTCTTCCTGCTCGTCGGTCGGCGTGAACCACACCGACACCTGGCCGCCATCGACCTCGAAGGTCCGCGGCTGCGAGTTGGCCTTGACCAGTGTGCTGGGGAAGTCGTTGCCGGCCCGGTGGATGCGGTCCCACTCGTCCTTGAAGGCCCCGGCCACGTCGGCGTCGTCCAGGAGGAGGCCGTTGTTCGCCTGGGTACACAGGCCCGTGACCGTCCAGTTGGTGCTCCCGGTCCAAACCTGTTGCGCCTTGCCGTCCGCGTCGCAGAAGACCACGAACTTGTTGTGCGCGAAGTGGCCTGAAGAAACGAGCCGGTCGAACAGGTTGATGACCGGGCGCAGGTCGGCACGGACCGGGGCGTTCTCGTCCCGACGCTTCGAGCTGAAGGCCCCGTTGGCCAGAACCAGGTTCGCCCCCTTGCCGAGCTTCTTGAGGGCGCCGATCAGCTCCGGGTCGTTCAGCTCGTACAGCGCGGCGTAGACGGGGCCGGGCGGGTCCTCCAGGAGCTTGAGCATCGCCTCCTTCAGGTGCCCGGCGAGGCGGTCGCGCAGCGGGTTGCCGGGGCTGGCGATCACTTCGGTCATCTTCTGCTGCTGCGCGGAGCCGGGAACCTCTTCGAGGGCGCGGGCCACCCACTGCGTGGCCACGATGCCGCGATTGAAGTAGCAGGCGACGTGCGGCGTGCGACGTTCCGTCACCCGTTGCGGCTCGGTCCAGGC
>DATFNV010000655.1:0-24741 GCA_035266225.1 Gemmataceae bacterium | reverse complement strand
CATAGCAAAGACCTCTTGGTGGGGGCGGCGGCCGTAGCGCGGCAGCTGCCTGAAGATCGTGGTCGTAACACCAAGAGGTCTTTTTATTTGCCCCGTCACAAAAACACTCACCCAAGTGAGAATCTTTCGCCAGAATGCGGGTTGAAGCCGCCGCTTCAACCCGCATTCTGGCGAACGCGGCTACGAACTCGGTTGGACGTTATTCTTACTTGGCCGCTATGCGGGCCGCCGGCGGCACCATCCGACGAGGCCAGCGAGGCCGAGGCCGAAGAGAGCGAAGGTGGCCGGCTCGGGGACCAGGGTGACCTCCACGGCTAGGATGGCGGAATTCGTGCCCTGCCCGTTCGGCGGCGTGCCTGTCGGATCGGCGGCGTTGAACCCCAGGATGGCGAAGTTGCCGCCGAGGGCGTTCACCTGGGCCAGCAGGGAGCTGGGGGACTGCCCGAGGCCGTGGGTGGGGTCGAAGGCGGCGGTGTTGATAGCTTCAAAGAAGTTGACCGTTTTGACATCCCCTCCGCCTGGTGCCCCCATCGGGGCAAGTATCCCGGCGTCGTAGGTGATACCGGCCCCGAGGTCGAGGGGCCCGAACGTCCCTCCCCCAGGGGGGGAGGGAAAGTTGTAGGGGCCAAGAGGATCGGCGCTGGCGGCGGCAGCGGTGGTGGCGTCATAAGTCGCCCTCACGACCTGCCCCGACAACGGCGGGACGGTAACGAATTCGGTGGGTGTGGTCAGGAAGGGCGTGATGCCCCAGGCGACGTTCCGCTGCACAAGGACGTCCCCCGACGGGTTGCTCGGGTCCAGGTTGCTGATCTGCATGGCGATCTTGAGGACGTTGTTGGCCACGAACGTATAAGTCTGGTCGATCCGAAGGACGTTGGCACTATTGGCGGGATTGACGAGATAGGCACTCACGGTGGCCTGGTTGGGGTTCGTGAAGTTGCTGGAGATGCTCGTGATGTTCTTCACCCGCAGAGGTGCTAGGAGGCTGCCGTTGGGGTCCACGTAGCCGCTGACCGCGCCGTCGGACACGCCCCAGGACTCGCGCGGCGGTATGAAGGCGATCGGATCGTACCCGTCGCTGGTGCGGAAGAACCCGATTCCGTTGGGCGTGTCCCATAGGTTTCCCACCTGGTTGCTCGCCGGGACATTATCGATGCCGACCCAGAAACTCCCGCTGCTGGGGAAGACGGTCCCGGCGGGGCTGCTGATGACGTCGGCACGAGCCGGACTTCCGAAACCAAGGGCCAATCCGAATAGAAAGACAAGTCCATGGGCTGCTGTGCGGAAGTGCATCATGATCGAACTCCGAGGGCGGTGATTAGGCCAACGACGTCATCCGTTGATCTCCGATACGCCGTTCGGTGAGAGCAGGCAGGAAGCCTTCTCCCCGCGGCCTCTTCCCCTGTCTGCGGTTACGCGGGTTCATTATATGCACTTTCCGAGCCAAATCCTCGCCGCAGCCGGGGGCCCCACCCCGGAACTGTCCTCACGGGAACGTCTTGAGACGTGCGGGCGCGCGCCGGCCGTCCCGAGTCGTCCTAAGATGTTCCACTTCAGGTACTTATGAACGGGGACACGGCGCGAGGGCGGCGGCGAGCCTCGCGGCGAGGCCGCTTTGCGAGGGGGGGAGCGCGGAAGACACGGCAGCCATGCCGCGGCTGACCGTTAACTTCCGTTAACGTCCGTGGCGCCCGTTGTTAGTAAACGCGAACACAACTCGCATGCCGGGGGCGGGAGCGGAAGACCGGCGTGCCAGGGACGCGGGGCCGTGGAGGACTCATTCCACGAGTCCGATGAGGCGCGTGTGCGAAGGTTGAGGCAATTGCGTGATGGTCCAGTCGGACGTACCGGCAAGCTGGATGACACGACCCATGTACTGGGAGCCCATGCTGGGATCGTTGCTGGAAGTGACCTGGATGATGTCGTTCGAGGCGTAGATCGTCCCGGTGATGTTGTAGAAGCCGTTCCCTGTCAGGACCACTTTCGGCTGGGCACTCTGGTCCTGGAAGATGGTGATGCCCTGGTACGGCCCGCTCGTCAACGGCTTGAGGATTACGGGGTTTGACCCCGTGGCGCTAATGTTGATGGACGGGAGCGTTGCAAAGGTCAAGGCCGGATTGACGTAGATCATCACGCCACCCCCCACGGTGTCGAGGGTGCCGGTGCTGGTGAAAACGAAGTTCCCTCCCTGGATGGCATAAATCCCCGATTGGAGGTGGACCGTGGCCGTGCCGTTGATGACGAGGCTGCCGCTGTAGCTGCCCGGCTGGAGAGTGACCTCCCCGCTCGAGATGGTCCCCGGGTTTGACTGTGCGGAGAGCCCGCCCGGGGCGGGGAGGTAGGACAGCGGGTCAGGGACCGGTCGGGTTCCCGTCGTCGGCGAGCCGCCGTTCGAGGTAGCAAAATTTCCCTGGTAGTTGCCGGTAATATTAAACGCCGGCGCCGTCATCTGGGAAGCCGGCGAGGTGTCCGAGGCCGCGGCGGCCGAACTGGAATTCACATCCACCGGGCCGCCCAGCACCTGAATCGTTCCCGAACTGTGGCCAATGCCGAGCCCGCCGCCGTAGGGCGGTGGATTAGAGCGCAGGTCGAAGGCGATGATCTGCGGTTTGGCCGGCACCCATAGGCCGCGGGCCACGGCGCGCGCCGTCACCGGGATGGTTCCGGAGCCGAAGATGCTGCCGATGGGGCTCCGCGAAACCTGGTAGGTCAGAATGACCTCGACGTAGCCTGGATACTTCTTGCTGTCGGTGAAATTGCCGCCCGCCGGCGGGATGTTGACGGTCACGCTGGAGGTCGTGCCGTCGTTGCTGAAGCCATTCGCGGTCGCCACCGTCTGCGCGCTGCTCGCCGCCGTGCCGCCGGAGTCCACGCCGTTGTTCGCCGGGTAGTTCAGAAACAGGTCGTCGGCGGCCGCGAGGGCAGCGGCGTCCGCCGTCTCCTGGGCGTGGCGACGTTCCGTGAGCAGGGCGCCGCCGTCCAGCGCCAGCGCCGCGGCGGCCAGGAGCACCGTAAAGCACACGGCCGCCATGATGGCGACCATGCCGCGGCGATACCCCGGCCGCGACGCGATTTGCCGACACACCATCGCACGTGCTCCTCCCCGCCCCGGCAGCGCCGGCGGGGTTCAGTACGACATCGGGATTTCCGACGTGCCCGTGAAGGTCAGGGAACCGCCAAGGATTTCCGGGGCAAAGGGGTATGTTACTGTGACCACGACCGAGGCCGTCGTCTGGCTGCCGTTGTTGCCGGTGACGACGTACGGGTAATTGTTGTAGGGGTAACCGTTCGGGTCAGCGGCGTCCCAGGTCTTCGTGACCGCTGTCGTCGTGCCGTCGCTGTTCACCTTGTAGGTCTTGAGACTGACCGCGACGTTGGACGACTGCAGGTTCAGGCCGGCGGACAGCGGGACGATCGCGTTGTAGATGTCACTTGAGGCGATCGCCGAGTTGCCCGTCTCCTGCTGGTACTGGCCGCCGTGGACCGAGGCGTAACGGGCCCCCTCGCGCGCCAGGGCCGACACCTGCTCGGCGCGGAAGACCATCAGGGCCCCGACAATGATCATCAAGAGAAGCAGCAGGAAAACGGTCAAAATGACCGCCGTCTCGACGAGGACCGCAGCGCGGCGGCGGGGGGTACGAATTCGCATCCTGAGGCCTCCGGCATCAGTTGAAGTTCGGCAGGACGGGCGCCACGCGCACCTGCACCGCCCGGCTAATCGGAATCGTGGTGCTGCCGCCCCACGTCGTCAGGAGCGTGAAATTGTAGCTGACCGTCACCGTCTGGAACGTGTTGCCGCTGCCGTCGGTCGTCGTCGCGTACGAGAAGTTGTCCTTGGTCAGGGCCGGCAAGTCCTGGGCGTCCTTGAGGGCCGCCGTCGTGTAATCCGGGTACTGGGACTGCGTTTGGGCGACCGGGTCGCTGAGCCAGAGGGCGCCGCTGCGGGCGCTGTCGGTCAGGATGATGTAGGTCCAGTACACCCGCGCCACGTCGAGCGCGACGAAAAACAACGGCACCAGCGCTGTCAGCACGACAGCCAGTTCCACTGCGGCGGCGCCCCGGCGGGACGCCCGGACAGTCGGTCTTGCTCTCACGGCTCTCCCTCCCATACCGCCGCAGCGCCGCTTGCGGCTTAGCGTTCGCGCCATCGAGGAGGGCGCGAACGCTAAGCCGCAAGCGGCCGGTGTCAGTGGCGCCGGGCGTACGCGAACAGGCCGGCCGCCAGCGTCCCCACGATGATCCCGAGAAGGACAATACGCTCGCCCTCGCTCAGCGCACACACCGCCGACCAGGCCCCCAGCACCAGCCCGCGCACGCGGCCCCCGAAGAGGGATGTCCTCTCGTCCAGCGCGTAGCCGATGCCGAACAGCGCCGCCATCCCCGCCATGACCAACAACAGCGGCTTCGCCGACCATGTCGGACCCGTTCGCGGGCGGTGCCCGTGGAGGCGGCGGTCGGCCTCGCGGCAGCGCTCCCACAGGTGGCTGAGGATCTCGCGGTCGGTCCGCGCCAGGACCGCCAGCGACACCCAGGGTCGCGCCAGTTCCGCCAGCGCGTCGTAGAACTCGCGCTCCGCCCCGCCGGCGGCCGCCAGCGCCCGGCAGCCCGCGAGCAGCTTGGCGTGCAGGTCGAGGTAGGCATCCGGCTCGATCCCCCCGCGCCGCCAGCTCCGCCCGGAGTAGCTGGCGACGACCTTCATCCACTCCCGCCACTGGCGCCGCACCGTCGCGGCGCCGTCCGCGTGCTTCCCCCCTCGCATGAGCGACCTCCCGAGCCTCCCTCTGTCACGGTCCCGATCCTCGTAACAACTCCATGATGCGGATGACCGCCGGCCCCAGGATGACGATGAACACGCCGGGGAAGATGAAGATCAGCGTCGGGAAGAGGATCTTCGTCGCCGCCTTCTGAGCCATCTCCTCGGCGTGCTGCAGGCGCTTCTCGCGCAGGGTCTCGGCATGCACGCGCAGCGCCTTGACCAAACTGGCACCGAAGCGCTCCGACTGGGTGATGACCGACGCCAGGTTGCGCACCTCCTCCAGGTCGGCGCGCTCGCCGAACTGGCGCATGGCCTCACCGGTCTGCCGGCCGAGCTGCACCTCGCGCTCGACGATGAGCAGCTCGGCGGCCAGCGGCGGGTGGGCGGTGCGCAGCTCGCCGGCGACGCGCTTGAAGGCCGCCATCAGGCTCAGGCCGCCCTCCAGACAGATCACCAGCACGTCCAGGGCGTCGGGCAGGGCGCGGCGGAATGCCATCTGCCGCGCTTTCTTACGGCGATCCAGCCAGAAGCTCGGGCCGATCATGCCCGAAACTCCGCACAGCGCCCCGCCAATGACGCCCCAGCCGAGCGGCACCAGCCCGAACATCGCGGCGGCGAGGCCGAGCATCGGCGGCACGACCATGAGCAGAAGCTTGACGCCGAGATAATAGTAAATCGCCTGCCTGCTGTACAGCCCCGCCTGGATGAGGCGCGCTTGCAGGCGCGTGCGCTGCTCCGGCTTGTCCGGCATCAGGGCGGCCCCCATCCGGGGCAGGGCGCTGCGGGCGAATTTCTCCATCGGGTCGATCGGCGTCCCCTTGCCGGCCAGGTCGCGCAGGCGATTCTCCAGGCGGCTGGGCGGCCGGGCCACCAGCATGAAAATCAGGAGAGTCAGGCTGGTGGCCATCAGGAAGGCGGCCAGGGCCTGCAGGGTGTCCTCATTCATGACGAAACCCCATCTCGCTAAGCCGCAAGCGGCTGGCGGCTAGAAGTCGAAATTGACGATCTTCCGAATCCACAGCGCCCCGAGCGCCTCGCTGGCGACCATGCCGACCAGGAGGTTGGGGTGCTCGAGCAGCGTCGAGCCGTAGTCGGGGTTGATTACCATGATGATCAGCAGCAAGAACGGCGGCAGGGCCAGCAGCACCAGCGCTTGCAGTCGGCCCTCGGCGGTCAGGGTACGGATCTTGCCCAGGACGCGCGTGCGGTCGCGCATGACGCGGGCCAGCTTGTCGAGCATCTCCGCCAGGTTGCCGCCGGTCTGCTGCTGGATGAGCATCGCCAACACGAAGATGCGCACCTCGAGGATGCCGGTGCGGCGGGCGAGGTCGCGCAGGGAAGCCTCGGGCGGCAGGCCGAGGTTTTGCTGCTCGCAGCAGTAGGAGAACTCGGCGGAGATCGGCTTCTCGAAGTCGTCGGCGACGCCCTGCAGCGCCTGCGTCATCGTCTGGCCGGCGCGGATGACACGGGACATCAGGTCGAACGCCTCGGGCAGCTGCGACTGCAGCTTCAGCAGGCGGCGGCGGCGCATGGCCCAGACGTACATGACCGGCAGCGGGCCGGCGACGGCCGCCAGGATCAGGCCGACCAGGGCGCTGCCGCGCAGCATGGTGCCGAGCAGGCCGCAGCCCAGGGCGAGACAGCCGGCAATGGCCATCACGCGCCCCGGCGTGACCTCCAGGCCCGACTGCTCGACCATCATCTCGAAGCGACGGCGCGGCGTCACGTCGTCTTCGGCGCCGGCCTCCGCGGCGAGCTGCGCCAGGTCCTTGAACAGCACCGTCTTGCGCATCCGCTCGCGCTGGCGCGTGCGGAATTCCTCGTCCACGCGCCGCCCCAGCCGGGAGCGGTCGCGCAGGAACAGGTCGGACAGGAACGAGTAGGCGCCCAGGACCGCCAGGGCCACGGCGAGGAACGCCAACAGCGCGAACAACAGGGGGGACACCCGGATACCTCCTCCGGCCGCCGCTTGCGGCTTGACGTTCGCGCTCGTAGTGACCCGATTTATCGGGTCCTTGCACTGGCGGACCCGATAAATCGGGTCACTACGAGCGCGCGTGCGAAACGGCAAGCGGCCTCAATACTTCTTCTCGTCGAGGATGCGTCGCTCGAACAGCTCGATCGGCAGGCGCGCTCCGGCGATCTCGAGGCGCTCCAGGCAATGCGGCCGCAGGCCCGAGGCGTAAAAATAGCCCTGGGCGTTGCGGCCGTCGTCCACGCCGGTTTGCTTGAAGCCGAACAGGTCGTGCATGCTGACGATGTCGCCCTCCATGCCGGTGATCTCGGAGATCTTGACGACGCGGCGCGCGCCGCCCGGCAGGCGCGCCACCTGGACGACGACCTGGATGGCCGAGGCGATCTGGCGGCGGATGATCCAGATCGGCAAGTCGAAGCCGGCCATGCCCACCATCATCTCCAGACGGCTCAGGGCGTCGCGCGTCTCGTTGGCGTGGACCGTCGTCAGGCTGCCGTCGTGGCCGGTGTTCATCGCCTGCAGCATGTCCAGCGCCTCGGGGCCGCGGCACTCGCCGACGATGATGCGGTCCGGCCGCATGCGCAGCGCGTTGCGGACCAGGTCGCGCGTGGTCACTTCGCCGACGCCCTCGATGTTCGGCGGCCGCGTCTCCATGCGGGCGACGTGCGGCTGTTGCAAGCGCAACTCGGCGGCGTCCTCGATGGTGACGACGCGTTCCTCGTGCGGGATGAACGCCGACAGGGCGTTGAGCAGCGTCGTTTTGCCGCTGCCGGTGCCGCCGGAGATGAGCATGTTCACGCGCGCCTTGACGGAGGCAGCGAGGAACGTGACCATCTCCTTGGGGATCGACTTCTTCTCCATCAGGTCGCGGACCAGCAGCGGTCGGGCCCCGAAGCGGCGGATCGACACCAGCGCCCCGTCCAGGGCCAGCGGCGAGATGACGGCGTTGACGCGGCTGCCGTCGGCCAACCGAGCGTCCACCATCGGCCGCGTCTCGTCCACGCGCCGGCCGATGCGGCCGACGATGCGCTGCACGATCTGCACCAGGTGGCGGTCGTCCACAAAGGCCACCTCGGTCCGCTCCAATCGCCCCATCCGCTCGATGTAGACCGTCTTGGGCCCGTTGATCAGAATGTCGGTGATGGTCGGGTCGCGCATCAGCGTCTCGAGCGGGCCGAGGCCGAACGTCTCGTCCATGACCTCGTTGACCAGCCGCTCGCGGTCGGCGAGGCTGAACATCTCCGGACTCAGCCGGCACAGCTCCTCGGCGGCACGGCGCACCTCGATGCGCAGCTCGTCCTCGCTCATGCTGCCAATCGTCGATAGGTCCATGCCGCCGATGAGCTGCTGGTGCAGCTCCTTCTTGTAGCGCAGGAAGCGCTCGTCGGACGACATCGGTACGCGCGACGGGTCGGGGATCGGGTTGGGCAGTCGGCTCATGAGGGACCCGTCAGTTTGGCCGCTTGCGGCTTAGCGATTGTGCCACCCTGGTGAAGCGAACGCTAAGCCGCAAGCGGCTACTTCTTGTGCTTGCCGTTGATGCTCAGCGCCAGTTGCGTGACGCTGCGGGACACCTTGGCCGAGGGGGACTCGAGGACCACGGGGATGCCGTTGTTGTTGGCCCGGTTGATGGTCTTGGGGTCGTCGGGGACGAAATGGGCGATCTTCACGCCGAGGGCCTCCTCGGCCTTGGCGGCGGGCACCTCCTTGGGCTGGCCGAAGCGGTTGACCACCAGGAGCATGCGCTCCGCCGACACGCCCGCCTGGCCGAGGTAGTCGATCGTCCGCTGCGTGTTGCGCAGCGAGGTAAAGTCGAGGCGCAGCACCAGCAACACCAGGTCGCACTGGCGGACCGTCTGCAGCTGCTCCTCGCGGAAGGAGTGGTCGAGGTCCACGACGACGTAGGGGAACAGGTTGCGCCCCAGGGCCAGGGCCTGGCGAATGCCCTCAGGGGTGATGCTGCGGCTATCGGCGATGTTGCGCGGCGGGGCGAGGAGGTGGACGCCGCTCTCGTGCTGGATCAGGCAGCGCTCGAAAATGGCCCGGTCGAGGCGGGCGACGTTCTGGCAGAGGTCGGCCAGGGTGTAGGTGGGGCGGACGTCGAGGAGGGCGGCCAGGTCGCCGGCCTCCAGCTTCAGGTCGATCAGCAGCGACCTTTTGTGCTCTTTCGCGAAGACGGTGGCGATGTTGGCGGCGAGGGTGCTGGCGCCGCAGCCGCCGCTGGGGCCGAGGACGGCGATGGTGCGGCCGCTCTCCGCCGGTGCCGCCTCGCCGGACTGGGCGCGGCCGAGGGCCGCCACCAATTCGGGGTCGAGGTCGATCTCGTCGATGTAATCGGTCGCGCCCATCTGGTAAGCGCGGCGGATCAACTTGGGGTCGGAGGCGGGGCCGACGGCGATGATGCGCGCCGCCAGCACCGAGCGCAGGTCGGCCAGGACGCCCAGGGCTCGCTCCGGGTGCGGGGCCAGGACGATCACGATCAGGTCGGGGCGCTCCATCGTCAGGTGGGCGGCGGCCAGGTCGAGCGACAGCACGCGCGCGGCGGGGCAATCGTGCCCGTGGCGGACCAGGACTTGCCTCACCTTCGCGCCCAGCGACTCATGATCGCTTACCAGGTAGGCCTGCATTTCGGTGCCTCTCGCGCTGTCGGCCCGCGCCGCGGCTGTCCGGCGCCGCCGTGGGGCATCAGGGGACGTCACGGGGCGGAACCGGCTTGGGCCCCACCGCGGACGATGACGATCGGCGGCGGCGGGGGCGGCGGCGGGACGACCTTCGGCGCCGCGGCGGGGATGGCTTCCGGCTTGACCTCGGCCTTCGACGGCAGTTTCAGGTCGGCGGCGGTGACGGCCTCGGACGGCGCGTCGGAGGTGTCTTCCGGGTTGCGCAGGATCAGTGTCAGCGTGCCCTGCTTCTGGGCCAGGGCCAGCTTCTGCGCCTGCGTGGGGGTCACGAGCAAGGTCACGTAGCGCAGGTCGCCCCGGTCGAGCACCTTGCCCTCGACGGTGGCGGGCACGGGATCCATGCGGTTGTCGGTGGCCAGGACTTCCACCCGCTGCATCAGGCGCACGGTGCCGCCGCGGTCGTCGGTCTGGAAGTGGTCCACGGTGAGCAGGACGTCCACGCGGTCGCCGGGGCGGATGAAACCGCCGACGCCGGCCGCGGCCGTGGGTGTCAGGATCGTCGCCGCCTGCATCCAGAGCGCCTCGTCGTTCTCGTTCTTGCGGATGAGGGGGGCCATGCCTTCCTTGATCCCCTCCCGCCCCAGTTTGCTCTCGCGGAGGACGTCGCCCCGGACGAGTTCGATGGCGGCGACGCGGCCGCCGTTGCGGGTGGCGTCTTCGATGCTGTGCAGGGCGTCCTCGGGCGCGTCCTCCTTGGCGACCTGCTTGATCTCCAGCATGGCCGCGGTCAGGTGGTTGCCGCGCGACACCGACACGACGGTGATGACGATGGGGACCTTCTCCGCGCCGGAGGCGTCGTGAGTCTTGTTGAGGGTGTTGGTGGCGTAGACGGCGGCCGCCACGCCGAACACGACTGCCAGCACGACGATGAGGACGGTCCGGATTGTCATGGCTTTACCTCGGAACGAAGGAGGCCGGCTCGGTCGCGGAGGGCCGTCGGCGGGACTGGCGCCGCGCCGGTCCTCCTATTTGACGTATCGGCAGGATACCGGTTCCGCCGAAATAATAGTGAGACGCACTCTGTAGGTCCCGCGAGCCGAGCGGAACCTGGCGCTCGTAGTGACCGCATTCATGCGGTCCCGGTTCGCGGACCCGATAAATCGGGTCACTACAAGCGCCGCTTCTGGTCCCGCTCGGCTCGCGGGACCTACCCCGATCATGGCGAGTCGCCCCTTTGGAACCAGAGGTAGACGAGGGTGGCAATCACCCCCAGGCACAGCATGGCGGCGAAGGGGACGACGCGGCGCCGGTCAATGCGGTCCTGTTCGACGGCGTAGCCGTCGTCGGCGCCCAGGTGCCGGCCGAGGGCCACCAGCCGATACCAGAGAACCTTCCAGCGCTTCCAGATCTCGCCGAGCCGGCCGTAGAGCAGCACCAGGCCGAGGGCGTAGAGGCCGGCGACGAGCGAACTGGCGATGAAGACGTACAGGGTGGCCTCGACGCCCAACCAGGCGCCGAAGGAGGCCAGCAGCTTCACGTCCCCCCCGCCGTAGCCGCCCAGCAGGTAGAACAGCAGGAGCACGCCGAAACCGCACAGCATCCCGAGCATGCTCAGGACCAGGCCCGACGGACCCTCCCTCAAGCCGTGGTAGAGCAGGCCCGAAGCCAGCAGGGGGAGAGTAAGCACATTATACACTTTGAACCGCCACACGTCCGTGACAGCGGCGGCCAGCGAGGCCGACAGCACGACAGCCGAGGGGACTGGCTGTAACTCGACCACTTCTGATGCCTCCCGTATGCCCCGGTGCGGCTCTCGGGGCGGCCGTCGCCGGACGCTGGTTCGAGCCGCCCCAAAGTTACCCGGAGACCGCTGAGCGGCATGGCTCGGACGAGTTACTGGACGTTGTTGCTGGTCAGGTTCGCCTTGATGTTGGTGAACACGTTGCTGATGTACGTGCCCAGGACGGCGACGGCGGCGATGCAGACCATCGCGATCAGGGCCACCAGCAGCGCGTACTCGACCAGCGACGCGCCTTCCTCCTTCCGGATGACACGGGTTACGGTGCGGGCCGAGTCGGCGCAGAAGGCGCGGACACGCCAGACGGCGAGGTAAAACTTGGTCACGGCTCCTCCCCTGTGGATGGATTGTTCGCTGCGCTGCTCAGGGTCGGGGGGGCGGGTGCGGTTCGCGGGCCGCCCCCCTGATCCCCGAGTGGTCGCAGTCACTTACTGGACCTTGTTCGCGGTCAGGTTCGCCTTGATGTTGGTGAACACGTTGCTGATGTACGTGCCCAGGACGGCGACGGCAGCGATGCAGACCATCGCGATCAGGGCCACCAGCAGCGCGTACTCCACGAGGGTCGCACCCTCTTGCTTCTTCTGGAGGAAGTTCTTGACCCGCAGGTATGTGCCGAGGGTGCCATCCTGCAACCGCCTGGCCGCCGCAACGATCTTCGACATGGACTGATCTCCTGTACGGAACGACGGAAGGAACATTACCGATCCTCACGCCCGGCGGGCGTGCCAATTAGGGGGGTCGGCAAACCGGCCCACTCGCAATGGGGACGGGTTATGATCGCAGGGAGGGAGCACATGCCGTGCCGGAGCCCGGGCAAACGCGGCGGGAGCGGCCGGCCCGGGGCGTGCCAGCCGGACCGCGGAGGTAAAGTATTATCGGGACAGAGCTTAAAGAAAGGGGGACGAGGGCGGCCGATTTCGCGAGACCCGCCGCCCCCTTCAGCCGCGACTGCGCGCGCAAGAGGAGTGTAAAGAACGGTTGACAGCCCAACTGTCTCAGTTTGACAGGCCGGCCCCTCCCTCAGGGCAGGGATTCACACGGCTGGTCCTCGCAGGCGATGAAGACGGCGGCCAACGTCTTTTTCTCGTCCTTCGGGTCTTCCGGGTCCTCGTAGACGAGTTGGAAACGCTGCGGCCGCAAGCGAAGGACGGCGGCCAGGCCGCTGTCGCGCTCGACCACGAAAAGGCGGGCGTTGGTCAGATCCGGGTCGCGCTCCCAGCGGACGCCGTGTATGGTGTTGAGGTGCTGGGCGATGCGCTCGTCGCCGTGGAGGTTGGTGCGGCCGTCCATGCTCACCGGGTAGTCCGGCAGCGCCCAGATGAGGTAGCCGCCCCAGTCGAAGTCGTTGAACAGCGGTCCGGGGTAACGCGGCCGATGCTCGCGGACGTGCTCGGCGGCGGCCACCGGAAAGGCCTGGGCCACGGCGTCTCTCAATCGCTCCTCCGACAGGTTCCGATACCAGCCGACCACCAGGAGGAACAGCGCCACCATCACGACGAGGGCGGCCACCCGGCCCCGAGACAGGGCGAAGCGGACCACCTCGCCGGGAGCCGGGCGCGGGCCCCCCGTCAGCACCGCCAGGCTGGCGACGACCAGGCACCACAGGTCGCGCCGAGCCCGGAAGGCAGCGAAGGCCGTACACGCCAGGAGCAGCAGGTCAAACAACGACGGCCGCACGCGCCGGCCGAGGGCGAAGGCGGCGGCCCCGGCCAGGCCGAGGAAGACCCACTCCGTCGGCAGCCGAAACGTCGGTGCCATCAACTCGTTGACCACGTTGAAGGGCAGCGGCTGCGTGGCGTACTCCCAGACGACGACGTAAAGCCGGACGCCGTAAGGGTTGAGGAGCGTACAGGCCGCGCACAGCGCCGTCAGCGCGAGCAGCCGCCGCCACGGCTGCGTCCCCAGGGTGTCGGCCCCGGTGCCGCTGACGGTGCGGCCGAGGAGGGCGTCGGCCATTGGGGCCACACACGCCAGGCCCAGCAGCGCCAACCCGTAGACGAACTGAATGTGGACGTTGGCCCAGACGGCGAAGACCGCGGGGAGCAGCCACACGGCCCGCGTCGCCGTCCCTTCGCGCAGGCGGAGGATTGCCTCCAGGGTCCACACCAGGAAGAGCATGGTGAACAGCCAGGGGCGCTCGTTGAGCAACGGGACCAGGCTGAGGAACGCCAACCCCGTGAGGAACGTGGCTCGCACGAACCCGGGCTCACGCTTCAGCACAAGGTGATGGACCGAGAAGAGTACCGCCGCCGCGGCAACCAGGCGGAAGACAAGAAGCCCGGTCAGGCCGCCTATCCAGTACACGCCGTAAACGAGGACCTCGAAGAGCCAACTGTAGGCCACCCACGGCTTATCGTGGCCGTAGGTCGAGAACGGGTCGTGACGCGGCACGTCGTGTTGCGCGACCACCGTCTCGCCGGTCTTCAGGTGCCACCAGATGTCATGATCGATGACCGGGCGCATCAGGACGACGGCGGGGATCGCATACAGGACCGCCAGGATCAGCAGGCGCCGTGCCGTCCCGGAGCTGTCGCTGGCGCCCTGTTCAAGTGTTTCCAAACCGGTCCCTCTCGGGGCGAGTGTCAAGAAATGTTGACAGTCGAAGGACGGCGTGTCAACCCGGCCGCCGCCGGCGCGCTCTCGCCGACCCTGCGAGTATTCGTACAGTGACGCCGCGGCACTTCCCAGGGTCGAGCGGGCAGGCAATCTCATGAGGGTGCTCAGTTTCAACGCCACCATGACGGCGATTGCGGCGGGTGTCCTGGCGCTGTCCGCCTGGGGGATGCACGCGGCGCGGATCACGCTGCCAGCCTCGCAGGTGGTGCCGCGGTTGGCCCTGCTCGGCGTCCTCCTGGCCGGCGTCGCCTTCTACCGCTGGCGCAAGGTCGAACGTGCGCTCAACCTCGTCCTCATGACCTTCTGGGCCGTGCTGATCAGCAACCTCCTCCTCCTGTCGATGTACGTCGCGGCCCGCCTTTCCGCCCAACCGTGCGACGCCCAACTCGCCCGGATCGACGCCTGGCTCGGCGTGGAGGTTCCCGACGTGTTGCGCCTGATGGAACAGGTCCCCGCCGTGGGCCGCGTCCTGGAGGTGTGCTACGGCACGCTGATTTTCCTGATGACCCTGGCCATCATGGTGCCGCCGCTGTGCGGCCGCATGGCCAGCGCCAAGGAGTTCGCCCTTTCTTCCGTGGCGGCGGCGGCCATCTCGCTCCCGCTCTTTGCCGCCTTTCCGGCGCTGGGACCGTGGTCGTACTATGGCTACGCCCCGTCGTCGCCGCAGGCCGAGTCGATGCAGGTGCTCCTGGCCCTCAAGGGCGACGACGGGTTCGTGCTCGACCTGTCGGACCTGAATGGGGTGATCTGTCTTCCGTCGTTCCACACGATCCTGGCCGTGCTGAGCGCGACGGCCTTGTGGTCCATCCCTTACCTCCGCTGGGCGGCCGCGGCCCTGGCCGTGCTCATCGTCCTGTCCACGGTCGCGACGGGCTGGCACTACCTGGTGGACGTGATGGCCGGATTGCTGGTGGCGCCCGCGTCGGTCGCCGCGGCGCGGGGCTACCTGTGGCTCATCTCCGACTAACCTCCCAGCCGCTTGCGGCTTCGCATGCCCTGCGAAGCCGCAAGCGGCGAAAACGCACAGGATGACCCATGCCGACGAAGACGGGACTGCTGACGGGGGTCGCCCTGCTGGTGGCGTTCCTCGCCCAGGGCTGGTGCTTCGTCCGGGCCAACTCGCAGACCCACGACGAGGCCGCCCACCTCGCCGCCGGCTATTCCTACCTGACCCGCCACGATTTCCGCCTCAACCCCGAGCACCCGCCGCTGCTCAAGGAACTGGCCGCCCTGCCGATCTACCTCCGCTACCGCCTCCCCTTCGAGCCGCCCGAGACGTTGTGGGACGAGGCCGAGCAGTGGGGCATCGGCCGCGAGTTCCTCTACCATTCGCGCGTGCCCCACGACGAACTGCTCACCCTCGGCCGGCTCCCCGGGTTGGCGATGGGGGCACTCCTCGTCGGCCTCGTCGGCTGGTGGTCGCATCGCCTCTGGGGACCGAGGGCGGCCTTCCTGGCGATGGCGCTGGCGGCGTTCGAGCCGAACCTCGTCGCCAACGCCGGCCTCATCACGCAGGACATGGGCAGCGCCCTGTTCATCTTCCTGACGATGTACCTGCTCTGGGAGTATGGCAACCGCCGCTCGAAGTGGTTCCTTGTCGGCGCCGGCCTGTGTACCGGGCTGGCCCTGGCGTCGAAGGCCACCGGAGTGTTGCTGTTCGGTGTCGGCGGGATGATCCTGCTGGCCCACGTGGTGCTGTTGCGCTCGCCGCTACTCCCGGCCGCGACCGAGCCGGCGCGGAGGGATCGCCTCAAACAGGCGGTCGCCGTCGGCGGGGTCATCGCGATCCTGGCGGCGCTGGCGATCCTGGCGACCTACTTCTTCCAGGGCTGGGGTACCTGGCTGGTCGGCTTCTTCACGCAGGCGAGCCTGGCCGAGACGCATTGGCCCGCCTTCTTCCTCGGCGACTACTCCCGGGAGGGCTGGCTGCTCTACTATCCCGTCGCCTTTCTGATGAAGACGCCCGTGGCGACAGTTGCCCTCATCGCGGCCTCGCTGACCCTGTTCCGGGCGGGGATGCCCCTGCGGGGGCGCGAGGCGCTGTTCCTGCTGCTGCCCGTCGCCGTCATCCTGGGCGCCATGATCGTGGGGAGGGTCGATGTCGGCGCCCGCTACGTGCTGCCGATCTACCCGTTCCTGTTCGTGTGCGCCGGGCGGCTGGCGACGCTGTCGTTGCGGCGGCGCTGGCTGACGCCGGCGCTGCTGGGCGTGCCGGTGCTGCTCGCGGCGCTCTCGTCGCTACGGCAGGCGCCGCACCAGCTGGCTTACTTCAACGAGCTGGCCGGCGGGCCGGGCGAAGGGCGCCGCTATCTCCTCGATTCCAACATCGACTGGGGCCAGGACCTCAAGGGATTAAAAGAGTACATCGACCGTGAGGGGCTGCCGGAGGTCACCCTGGCCTACTTCGGCACGGCACCCCCCGAAGCCTACGGTATTCGCTATCGGAGGGCTCCCAATTTCGACCCCGTCTCCTGGCCGCCCGAGCCGGCTGAGTCGCCGTCGGACGGGACCGCCCCCTCGGTGCTGGCGGTGAGCGTCAACAGCCTGCAAGGGCTCTACCTGGGGGAGCCGGGACCGTACCGCCCGTTCGCCCTGCGGGTGCCGAAGGCGACGGTCGGAGCGTCGATCCTGATCTACGACCTGGGTGACGCCGACGCCCACGACGACCTGGCGCGGGTCTACCTCTACGCGGCGGAGCGCGAACTGGACAAGGCGGCCCGGAACGACCAGGACGGCAAGCACGAAGCGGCGGAGAAGCGCCGCCAGGGCGCCCGGCAGTGGCGCAGGTGGGCCGGGGAGCAGGGGCTCACGCCATCTCCATGAGGCCGTACTTGCGCAGCTTGTTGTAAAGGGTCATGCGGCTGATGCCGAGCGCCGCGGCGGCGCGGAGGCGGTTGTTGCTGAAGCGCCGCAGCGCCTCGGCGATGCACAGCCTCTCGGCCTCCTCCTTGCTGCGGGCGAGGGTGACGGCGCGCGGGAAGGCAGCGGTCCGGGGCGGCTCGGCGTCCAGGCCGCGCAGGGAATCGGGCAGGTCGTCCAGGCCAATGGTCTCGTGCGGGCAGAGAGCGACGGCGCGCTCCAGGACGTTGCGCAACTCGCGGACGTTGCCGGGCCAGGAGTGGGCCTCGAAGGCGGCGAGGGCTTCCGGCCCAATCTCAGGAGTCGGGCGGCCGGCGGCGGCGGCGAAGTCGGCGGCGAACTTCCGCGCCAGGTGCGGCACCAGGAAGGCGCGGTCGCGCAGCGGCGGCAGATAGAAGCCGACCACGTTCAACCGATAAAACAGGTCGGTGCGGAAGCGGCCGGCGGCGACCTCGTCGTCGAGGCGGCGGTTGCTGGCCACGATCAGCCGGGCCTCCACCGGCTGCGATCGGTTCGACCCCACCGGCTCGAAGACGCGCTCGTCCACCACGCGCAGCAGCTTGGCCTGCAGCGGCAGCGACAGGGCATCGATGTCGTCCAGGAGCAGGGTGCCACGGCCGGCCTCGGCGAACTTGCCGGCGCGGTCGCGGTCGGCCCCGGTGAAGGCGCCGCGGACGTGGCCGAACATCTCGCTCTCGATCAGGTTGTCCGACAGGGAGCCGCAGTTGACGACGAGGAACGGCTCGGGGCGGCGCGGCGACAGGTCGTGAATGAGGCGGGCCAGGCGCGTCTTGCCGGTGCCGGTCTCGCCGCCCAGCAGCACGGTCGCGGCGAGCGGGGCGATCCGCCGCACCTGTTCCATGAGGCGACCCATCTCCGCCGCCGGGGCGTAGAGGAACGGGTCGCCGTCGCCCAGGCACTCGACGGCTGGTTCCAGGTCGCCATCGAAACGGAGGGCGAGGCGGGCGTCCATCGTGTGCGAATCGACCGCCAGGCCGAGGCGATGCAGGTCGAGCGGGCGGCTGAAATAGTCGGTGACGCCCAGGCGGAACAGGGCCAGTTCCTTCTCAGGGTCGTCGCGGTCGCTCAGGACCATCACGGGCAGGTTCTTCCGCCCCGCTTTCAGCCGGCCGACCAGGGCCGACACCTCCGGGCCGTCGGCCGGCGCATGGATCAACACCAGCGCGACGTACTGGGAGCCGGCGCGGCGGCAGATGTCCTCCGGCCGGTCGCAGACCTGCAAACACAGGTCCTCGACCGAGCCGATCACTCCCTCGACGGCGTCGTAGAGGGAGGAATCGGTGCTGCTCAACAACACTGTCAAAGCATGCACGGGCGTACACTCCTCATCAGCAAGCGGTGCCGCGTTCTTTGGTGGGAGGCAGCTCGGCGCCCGCGGAAGCGGCTCTCCGCCGGGGGGAGGCGCTGCTCCAGTCGCGTTCTCGGGGGAGAGGGCGGGCGAACTCTGGACGCCCCTTCAGGTCCGAGTCGGGTCGGGCGCTCCCGCCGGAGCCTGTGCCAGGTGGGAGACTCCTGGCGCCCGTGGTCCGTTTCGACTGTAAGTCGAGTCTTCATTTATGCAAGCCAGGGGCCAATCGCTGAAAAAGCGCGGGTAACGGCCCCGTTCTCAACCATCATTTATCGCAACTCCTTTGGAGAATGATCCTTATGGTATTTGATCCGCGGAACGGCAACAGAGGCAACGGACAGTCCATGTTAACAAATCTTCACAATCGCGCTAACTTTCGTTAGCGCGCTACCCCGTTTGGCTGGTAGCGCAGCCGTCACCCTGCTCGATCCTTGCGCGATAGGCTGGCGGCAGTTCCGCTTGTCTATGGCGCGGCCGGCGCGCTATGATCCTGCTCAGCGGCGGAACAGACGCCCCTTTCGGCCCGACCCCGGCGCGGGCCGCCCACGAGTGAAACGGTCCCTCATGGAAATCCAGTCGCTGAAGATGTCCCTCTCCCAAGACGACCTGAACAACCTCATCGCCAAGCACCTGGATAATGGCGAACCGATCCGCGACCTCAAGGTGCGCCTGCTGCCCGAAGGGATTCGCGTCTCGGGAACCTACCCCGTCGCCTTCTTCAACGTGCGCTTCGACACCATGTGGGCGCTGTCGGTCCGCGGCCGTGAGGTCGCGGCGCGGCTGGCCGACCTCAGCGTGGCGGGGGCGCCGGCCGGCCTGGTGCGCGGCACGCTCCTGGAGATGCTCAGCGCGAGCGTCGCGCGCGAGGAATGGGCCCGCGTCGAAGGGGACAGCGTCCTGGTGGAACCCGACGTGCTGCTGGGCCGGCTGGGGCTGGTTAGCCGCACTCACCTCACCGCCGTGCGCTGCGAGGCCGGGCGGATCGTCATCGAGGGCGGGACGCCGTAGCCGCTTGCGGCTTCGCAGGAACGATTGCGAAGCCGCAAGCGGCTGCTCACAGCGGCCAGCGCTGGAACAACAGGTAGCCGGTGCGCGTCATGCCGAGGCGCTCGTAGGTCTGCTGGGCCGGCACGTTGGCGTGCTCGACGTACAGCCGCAGGCCGATCACCCCCGCGTCGGCCTTCGCCGCCTCGTAGACGTGTCGGTACAGCGCCCGGAAGGTGCCGCGCCGCCGCGCCTCGATCCGCACGTAGACGCTCTGAATCCACCACATCCAGCCGTTGCGCCAGTCGCTCCACTCGCGCGTCAGCATCAGTTGTCCGACGACCTCGCCGCCGTCCTCGGCGACGAAGTAGAGCCCCCTATTCTCATCGACCAGGCCGGCCTCGACGCCGGCCCGGAGCACAGCGGCGTCGAGCGCCTTGCCCTCGGTCTCCTCGGCGAGACGGCGGTTGAACTCGGCGACGACGGCGGCGTCCGCGGGCCCGGCCCGGCGCACGGTAATTGGCATGGTTGCCTGACCCTCCGTAAAGCGATAAGCTGTCCCCACGCCCCACGAGGAAATTCCCGCATGGACCTGGCGCAGTACATCCGCGACATCCCGGATTTTCCCAAGCCGGGCATCCTCTTCAAGGACATCACCCCGCTGCTCGCCGAGCCGCGGGCGTTCCAGGACTCGATCGACCGACTCTACGAGCGCTACCGGGCCGCCCACATCGACGCCGTGGCGGCGGCGGAGGCGCGCGGCTTCCTGTTCGCCGCGCCGTTGGCCCTGCGCTTGCAGAAGCCGCTGGTGCCGCTGCGCAAGCCGGGCAAGCTGCCCTACCGCACCTATTCCTTGAAATACGAACTGGAGTACGGCAGCGCCGAACTGCACATCCACATCGACGGCGTCAGCGAGGGCGCCCGCGTGCTGCTGGTCGATGACCTGCTGGCCACCGGCGGCACCATGCGCGCCGGCTGCCAGCTGATCGAGAAGGCCGGCGGCCAGGTCGCCGCCTGTGCCTTCCTCGTCGAACTGGGATTCCTCAACGGCCGCGACGTGCTCAAGCCGCACGAGGTATTCAGCCTGATTCGCTACTGACCCCTTCTTCCCGTGCCCGTGCCCGTGCCCGTGCCCGTGCCCGGTCAGGAGTGCCCGCGATGGAAGTCTTCGATCATGAACGGCTCGAAGTCTATCGACTGGCTCTCGATTTCGTCGCCGTGGTCTACGAACTGACCAAAACCCTTCCGCCGGGGTATTCGAGCTTGCGGGATCAAATCGAACGGGCTTCAACCTCGGTTGTCCTGAACACCGCCGAAGGCGCTGGCGAATTCAGCAAGAAGGAGAAGGCCAGGTTCTACCGGATGGCTCGTCGGTCCGCGACGGAGTCCGCTGCCGTTCTTGACATCTTCCGGCGACTCAAGGTTTGTGAAGAAAAGTGGGTTCATGACGGGCGGAACTTGGCTTTGCAAATTGTCTCTATGCTTGTCCGGTTAGTCCGCAATCTGACCGCGCCGGGCACGGGCACGGGCACGGGCACGGGCACGGGCACGGGCACGGGCACGGGCAGGGGAAAGCCGAAGGGGTGAGGGTGATGGTCGATTTCCATAAGTCCGGCGGCCTGATCCCCGCGATCGTGCAGGACGCCGACACCGGCCAGGTGCTGATGCTCGCCTGGATGAACCGCGAGGCCTACGAGGAGACGCTGCGCACCGGCCGCGCCTGCTACTTCAGCCGCAGCCGCAATAAGCTCTGGCGCAAGGGCGAGGAGAGCGGACACGTCCAGGAGGTGCGCGCCGTCTACGTCGATTGCGACGCCGATACCGTCCTCCTGAAGGTGAAGCAGGTCGGCGGCGCCGCCTGCCACGAGGGTTACGCCTCCTGCTTCTTCCGCCAGGTGCAGGGCGACGAGTTGAAGGTGGTGGATGAGCGCGTCTTCGATCCGAAGCAGGTTTATCGCAAATGAGTGAACAAGTTCTCAAACTTGGCATTCCGGCGGGCAGCCTGCAGGAGGCGACGGGACACTTGTTCGCCCGGGCGGGATACCGCCTCACCTACGTCAGCCGCAGTTACTACCCGACTATCGACGACCCGGAGATTCACTGCACCCTGATCCGCCCCCAGGAGATGGGGCGCTACGTCCAGGACGGTTCGCTCGACTGCGGCCTGACCGGCTACGACTGGATCCTCGAAACCGACGCGAAGGTGGTGGAACTGACCGAGTTGGTCTTCAGCAAGGTGAGCCGCCGGCCGGTGCGCTGGGTGCTGGCGGTGCCTAACGATTCACCCATCCAGAGCGTCCAGGACTTGCAGGGCAAGCGCATTGCGACGGAGGTGGTCAATCTGACGCGGCGCTGGTTGGCCCAGCACGGGGTGACGGCCCACGTCGAGTTCAGCTGGGGCGCCACCGAGGTGAAGCCGCCACGGTTGGCCGACGCCATCGTGGAGGTGACCGAGACCGGCTCGTCGCTGCGGGCGAACAACCTGCGCATCGTCGCTGAGCTGCTGCAAAGCACAACGCGCTTTATCGCCAATGACCAGGCGTGCGCGGATGCCTGGAAGAAGCGCAAGATGGACGACCTGATACTGATGCTCAAAGGGGCGATGGCGGCGGAGGGAAAGATCGGTCTGAAACTGAACGTCCGCGTCGCGGACAAAGAGAAGGTGCTGGCGGTGCTGCGCGAGCACCCCAAGACCTCGCTCAATAGTCCGACGGTGGCGCCGCTGACCGACCCGGCGTGGGTGGCGCTGGAGACCATCATCGACGAGGACATCGTCCGGCACATCATGCCGCAGCTGTATCAAGCCGGAGGCCGCGGCATCGTCGAGTACCCGTTGAACAAGATCATCGAGTGACCGGGCAAGGCCGCCCATGAAGATCCTGTTTCTCATCTACGACCTGGCCTACGGCGGGGCGGCGCGGCAGCTGATGCTGCTCGCCGCGGGCCTGCCGCGCGAGCGCTTCAGCGTGCGCGTCTTCACCATTGGTCCCGACGCGCCGTGGTCGCGGGCGCTGCGCGGGGCCGGCGTCGCGGTCGAGAGCGGCAACCGGCGCCGCCTCTTCGACGTGGGGGCCTTCGTCGGCTTGCGGCGGGCGCTGCGCCACTTCGCGCCGGACGTGATCCACGTGTTCGGCCTGCCGGCGCTGCGGGCCGCGGTACTGACCGGCGGCGGCGGCGCAGGGGTCGTCCTCGGCGCGGCGACTCCCGCCGGGCGGGGGACGCCGCTGGGCCGCCTCGACCGCTGGCTCCTCGGGGCCCTCGCGGGCCGGGCGGCGGCGCGCGGGCCGGCCGAGGCGGAGCGCTACCGCCGGCTCGGCGTCCCGCCGGCGAAAATCGTGGAGGTGCCGCCCGGGATCGCCGAGGCCGCGCCGCCCAGTGTGCCGCACGCGGAGTGGTGTCGCTCCCTCGGCCTGCCCGAGAACGCCCGCGTGATTGTGGGGGTCGGCCCGCTGGAGCCGGCCAAGGGGTTTCGCGACGCCATCTGGGCTTACGACATCTTGCAATTCCTCTACGATGACCTGCACGTGCTGCTCGTCGGCCGCGGCTCGCAGGAGCTGCGGCTGCGCGAGTTCACGCGGATCACGCGCTCGACGGGCCGCGTCCACTTCCTCGGCGAGCGCGCCGACCTCGACGAGGTGCTCGGCCACGCGGACCTGGTGTGGGTGCCGAGCGAGGCCGACCGCGGCGCCGGGGCCGCCCTGGAGGCGATGGCGGCGGGCCGCCCGGTGGTGGCCTCGCGCTGGCCGGGGCTGGCCGAGGTCATCGCCGACGGCGAGACGGGGGTGCTGGTGGCGCCGGCCGACAAGGGGGCCCTGGCGCGCGCGACGCGCGCCCTGCTCGACGACCCCGAGCGGCGGCGGCGCCTGGGCGAGGCCGGCCGACGACGGGTCGCGGAGCGATTCGGCGTCGAGGCGATGCTGGGCAACTACGAGGCGCTGTACGCCGCCGTGGCGCCCGGAATTGCTCGTTCCCGCGCTTGACAGCGATGGCGTTTTCCGGTCACATGAGGTATTGTCCGTAACCAACCGCCGTGGGCGAACTGTTGGCCCCCTCCGAACGTACAAGAGCGTAGGGAGACCGTGGAGCTACCCGACACCCTCACCATCTGCTCCGATGAAGAACTGCTGACCCGCTTCTGCAAAGGGCAGACGGAAGCGTTCGGGGCCCTCGTCCGCCGTTACGAGCGCGAGTTGTACGGCTACCTGCGCCGCTACCTCGGCGACGCGACCCTGGCCGACGACGTGTTTCAGAACACCATGCTCCAGGTTTACCTCAAGGGCGCCCAGTACGAGGCCGGCCGGCCGGTGCGCCCCTGGCTGTACACCATCGCCACCAACCAGGCCATCGACGCCCTGCGCCGCAACGGCCGCCACCAGCTGCTCAGCCTCGACCAGCAGCGCGAGGAGCTGGCCGACGGCGAGTTGAGCAGTCTCGCCGAGACCCTCGAAACTAACGGCCCCGGGCCGCTCGACGCCGCCCAGGGGCAGGAGCGGCGCGAGAAGATCCGGGCCAGCGTCGATCGCCTGCCCGAGTTCTTGCGGCAGGTGCTCCTGCTGGCTTACTACCAGGGGTTGAAGTACCGCGAGATCGCCGACATCCTCGGCATCCCAGTCGGAACGGTCAAGTCGCGCCTGCACGCCGCCCTGGTCAAGCTCCAGGAGGTGTGGAGCGAGACGCCCTCCTTCTACGAAGTCTAACGCCTATGGACGAGAACCTGGTCGGCTACCTGCTCAAGGCGCTCGACGCCGACGGGCAGCGCGAAGTCGAGAACTACTTGCGGGACCACCCCGAGGGGCATAAGCGCCTCGACCAGCTGCGGGGGCAGCTGGACCTGTTGGCGCAGGACGCCGGCGACGGCGAGCCGCCCCCGGGGCTCTGGATCCGGTCGCTGGCCCGGGTCGCGGAACACAAGTGCCGCACCCTGCCGCCGGCCCCGCCGGCCGCCGCCCGGGCCGCGCCCGCGAGCCGGGCAACGTGGTGGCGCCGGGTTGACGTGCTGGTCGCCGCCGCCCTGCTTCTGCTTGTCGGCGGCCTCGGCGTCGTCTGGCTGGCGCGCGCCCGGGTGGACCATCACGTCGTCGCCTGCGCCGACAACCTTCGGCAATTCCATCAGGCCCTGTCAGCTTATGCCGACAATAACCACGACCAGTTCCCCGCGGTCGGGGCGGAGCATCCGAAGAATTTCGCCGGCAGCTTCGTGGCCGCCCTCAACGAGGCGCGGGTCATGCCGGCCGGCCTCAGCGTCGGTTGTCCCGGCGACCCGCCGCAGCCGCCGTCGGCCGTGACGTTTGACGCCCTGGCGCGGCTCAACGCCGACGATTTTCAGAGTGTCACCCGCAGCCTGGCCGGCTGTTACGCCTACTCGCTGGGCTACCTGGAGCCGGGGGGGGGAGGGCTTTTCGGCCTGACCCGCTCGATGGACGGACGGCTGCCGATCATGGCCGACGCCCCGGCGGGCGATGGCCCTTACGAGGTGCGTCCCGGCAACAGCGCCAATCACGAAGGCAAGGGGCAGAACGTGCTGTTCATCGACGGCCACGTCGAGTTCAGGCCCACGCGCAGCGTCGCCCTCGACGACGACATCTACCTCAACACCGCCGGCCGCGTCGCCGCGGGCCGCGGTTCGCGCGACACCGTCCTTGGTCGCAGCGACGCCCGGCCGTTTCCGGAGTAGCCGCTTGCGGCTTCGCAGGGTTGACCTGCGAAGCCGCAAGTGGCTCACACCGCCGCGACCGCGACCTTGTGCGGCTCGGCGACGGGCAC
>DATFNV010000654.1:0-23270 GCA_035266225.1 Gemmataceae bacterium | reverse complement strand
TCGGCGCCACGGCGGCCCCTGGCGTCATCGGTCTCCCGGGGGTGGGGCGGTTGCTCCAGCGCCAGCAGCAGCTCGCGCGCCTGGGTGTTCGACGGCTCCTTCTCGCGGGCCATGCGGCACGCCTGCTTGGCTTCCTCGAGTTTGCCCTTGTTCAGGTAAATGACGGCCATGTCGCAGTGCGCCTCGGCCTCGCTCAGCTGGGCCGCCCGGAATTCGCGGAACGCCTCGTCATAGCGCTCCAGTTGCCCGAGCACCAGGCCGAGGTTGTTGTGCGCCCGGGCGTGCAGCGGGTTGAGCTTGAGGGCCTGGCGCAGCTTCTTCTCCGCCTCCGCCCAGTTCTCCTTGCAGGTCTCCTTATCGGTTCGCAAAAAGAGGGAATAGCCCCAGTCGCTCCAGACCTCCGGGTCGTTGGGCTTGACCTTGGCGACCTTGCGGTACAACTCCTCGGCCTTCTTGAAGTCCTCGCGGCTGCCGCGGCGGTCGTAGAGGCAGCACAAGCGCCGCATCGCCGTGAAGTTGCTCGGGTCGAGTGCCAGAACCTGCTCGTACTGCTCGAGGGCGCCGGCGTCGTTGCCGGCCTTGTCCAGTTGGCGAGCCGTGTCCAAGTGCAAGCGCAGCTGGTCATCGGCCGGCAGTTCATCGCGACCGCGCGCGGCCTGGGCGTCACTCTCGTCCTTCGCCGCCGGCGCCCCGGTCGTGATGAAGCCGCCCGTCAGCGACTCGACCGACGGGGTACAGCCGATGGCCGTCAGGCACAGCGCCGTGGGCAGAAGGCAACCGCGGAGCCAGCGCCGGATCATGACACAGTCCTCCCGAGTGGGACGGCGAGCGGCAAGAAGCGAGCCGGGGCCCGCTCCTGCCGGTCGCGGTCGGCCGGTCAGCGACCGAAGCCGGTAAAGCCGCCGAAGCCGCCGAAGCCGCCGCCGCCGAAGCCGCCGCCGCCGAAGCCGCCGCCGAGGCCGCCGCCGTAGCCGAGGCCGCCGCCGCTCAGGTAGAAGGCCGCAATGCGCGGCGCCTCCGCGCCCAGCAGGCCCTCGGCGATTGGGTAGGCGACGATGATCCGCGACGGGTCGTTGAGGCCGCGCCGCTCCAGGAGCGTGATAAGAACCTCGCGCCGCGCCTCGTCGAGGCGGTCGTCGCGGCTGGTCTCGATGACCACCGGGAAGGGGGTGTGCGGCAGGCGGTTGGCGATCAGGTCGAGGTAGTAGCGCCCCATCGGCCCCAGCTCGGTGCCGCCGCGGAACCACATGTTCTGGTAGAAGACAAAGTCGTCCAACTCCGCCTTCTGCTCCTGGAGGAAGAGCCAGCGATTGACGTAGGTGCCGGCGGGGGCCGGCTGGGCCCGGCGCGGGATCTGGGCGCAATTGTCGATGATCCAGGGGCAGGGTCGGCCCTGGCTGCCACAGCCGGGGCCCATGTCGGGGCCGCCGACGCCGCAGCTGAAGCCGCAGCCCTGGGCGTGTACCGCGCCCGTCGCAGCGAAGGTCGCAGCCAGCAGGCCGCCGCCGATCCAGAACGGTTTCATCCGTGATTCTCCTTGCGGGGGTTCGGGGGGGTCGTCTGCAGCCGCTTGCGGCTTAGCGTTCGCCGGATCCCAGTTCCAGCGAACGCTAAGCCGCAAGCGGCTGCTTTCACCGGCCGTCACTGTGCCCGTGCGGGCCGACGAAGTAGAGCAGATCGCAGCGGCGGTAGGCGGCCATGCGGTTGATATCGTCCATGACCGGGCTGCGGTAGTCGTAGGGGCGGGCGCTCTCGATGCGACCCAGCAGGTAGAACTCCAGGTCGCCCGGCTCGAAGTAGTCCGACCCGGGCAGGGCCGGCCGCTCGTTGGGCTCCAGCGGATGCACCAGCTGCGGCGTCACCAGCAGAACCAACTCGGCCTCACTGGCGGCCGTGTTCGTGCGGCGGAAGAAGTTGCCGGCCAGCGGCAAATCGCCGAACAGTGGCACGCGATCCGTCGTGCCGCTCAGGCCCGTCTGCAGCAGCCCGCCGATGGCAAAGGTCTGGCCCTCCCGCATTTCCACCTCGGTCGTGACCGAGGTCGCGTTGATGGCCGGGGAGCCGGTACTCCCCACGGCGGCCGGCGCCAGGGAGCTTATCGTCGCGTTGAGCGTCAGCCGAATCCGGTCCCGATCCGTGATGACCGGCGTGAAGGTTAGCGAAACGCCGGCGGGCACGTAGGACACGCCTTGCAACCCCGTGGCGGTGGCCCCGGTCACGACGGGCACAGCGAATTCCTGGCCCGAGAAGAAGACGGCCGGCCGGCCGTTAAGCGCCGTCAGGGTCGGCTCGGCCAGGCTCCGGGCCAGGTCGTTGTGCCGCAGCGCCTCGATCTGCAGGTTGATCAGGCCGTTGTCGAGCACCGTCGGCAGGTTGCCCGTGACGCCGTTGAGGTCGCTGAAGACGACCCCGTGCGTCTTGGTCCCGATGGTGTAGCCCAGGCCCATCGCGCGGGCGGCGTTGCGGTTGACCGTGGCCAGCGTACACTTCAGCATTACCTGCTGTTCGCCCGGGATGCGCAGCAGGTTGATAATGTTCGACTCGCCCGGCAGGATGTAGTTCGACAGGTCCGGCCGGACTTGCCCTTCGGGGATGCCCGGGATGAAGCCGAATGGGGGGGCATACGGGTTGGTCACGGCGAGGTTGATGTTGGTCCCGCCGGCCGGGTTGGTGAGCACCGGGTTGGCGGCGCTCTGCGCCGCGTTGCCGCGGCTGAGCACCTGGAGGACATGCGTGGCCTCGATGGGATCCTTGACCTCGCCGCTGACCACCACCTTGTCCCCGACCAGCGTCAGGCAAACGTAGGAGTCGGGGAAAGCTTTGTTGATCTCGTCCTGCAGCGCCTTGTAGACCTCCTCCAGGCGGCGCTTGATGTCGGGGTCGGGGAGGACGTTGACCTGGAACGCCAGAACGGTCTGGGCGGCCGGGTCGTTGCGCTCGCCGAACCACAGGAACATGGTCGTGCTGCCGGGGCTGGTCCCTTGCAGAAGCAACTCGGTGGGAGGACCGAGGATGGTGTAGTCGAAGGTGCGCGTGTCGCCGATCTGGATGCGCAGCGGCGCCTCGCGAAGGTGCAACAGGCGGGTGTGGCCGACGATGAGCTCGAACGTCATCGTCGGGTCGTCCAGGCCCCAGACGTAGCGATTGTACTTGGCGATGTCGTGGGGGGTGGGGATCGGCGCGGTGCCGAAGACGCGCTGCGACGACCCCAGGGCCTGGGTGCGCGGTCCAACGTCGGTCAGCGGCCGCGGTTCGGGCAGCACTTCCCCGGCGCCGCCCGGCGCCGGCTTGGCGGGGACTATCGGCGGTTGGCTGAGGGCCGCCGAGACGGCGGCGAGAAAGACGGCCAACCCCGCCAGCCCCGGCAGCCAGCGCCCCAGCCTCCCCAAGGCGGTGCGCGAGCCGCGGGCCGAACCTTCCCCAGTCGTGCGGTGCGGGGTGCTGACGCCCCGCGCGGTTGCTGCGTGAGCCATGGTCGATCCTTCTCGGGTCCTTGGCCAATGCGATGTGCGCCCGAGCCACCGGTGCGGGCGCCGCCGGAGCCGGGCCTCGAACTCCCCGTCCCCCTGTCCTCGTCCTCTGGAGCGCCGATCAGGGTGTCGCGACAACAGACCGCCCCGCGGAGGAGGCGGCAACCGCCGTCGTCTCTGCTAATATCGGCCGAATCGGTCCCGGGACTTTTGCCGACAAGTCAGGATTTGACGATTATGACGGTTGTGCCTTAAGGGTAGTGATAAGATGGGAAGGCTGCGGGCGTGCGGCATGGGAACGGCCAGCATTCCTCCGTCCCGGGAGAAAAGGAGGACCGCCGAGGCCGCCCGTCACTACGAATAATGGAAACACCCCTCGCCCCGGAGGCCCCGCGATGGACGACGACACCTACCGGCGCCGCCGGGAAACCTTTTTGACCGTGTTCCTCGCGGCGATTGTCGTGATCGGACTGCTGTTCGTCTTCACGATCTTGACGGGCGGCTTCCTGCTGTACGTCCTGGCCGTGGTCGCCGTCGCCGCGGTGATCGGCGGGATGCATTACCTGCTGTGGGGACGGGCGCTCACGGAGCAGACCGCCGGAGAGCGCGAGGAACTCGAGGCGCAGGAGCGCGCCGCGGAAGAGGGTGAGTGGCTCGACGAGACGCGCCGGCCGCGACATTACTGATCAGCCGCTTGCGGCTTCGCACCTTCCTGCGAAGCCGCAAGCGGCCTCCCCTCAGCGCCCCGCCTGCGCCCGCAGTTCCGCGGGGTTCAGCGACTCCTTGAGGAACTGTGCGAACGCCGAGGCGTCGTTGATCTTGCCTTCGGAGTAGATGCCGACGACCTCGATTTTCTTGTCGTCTCCCCGCGGCACCGGGTCGAGGATGACGTACAGTGGCAGCTGTTCGGTGTCGAACGCCTTCTTCTGGAAATCCAGGTTCACCTGGGCGTCATCGCGCAGCCGGCTGGCGTCGTTGCCGAGCTTGTCGCGGACGTCCGGCGGGTAGAACTCGGGCGGCACCTTGTCGGTGTAAAGCTGCACCAGTTCGTACTTCCGCATCAGGTCCGCAATCTCCGGCTTGGTGAAGACGTTGTGCTCGTTGTAGCGGCAGTTCTTGCAGCTCTCGCCGGTGAAGTCGATCAGTAGCAGCGTGCGCTGCCGCTTGTCCTTGAAGTGGGCCCGGGCCTCCTCGACGGCCTTCTTGAGGTCGGCTCCCCACGGCAGGCCGTTCCCCTTGCGGGCGGTCGATTCGGGGAGCAAAAACGAGTCGATCCAGGCGTACACGACGCCGTTGGGCCGCTGCTTCTCTCCGTCCGCGCCGGACTTGAAGAGGGCGGGCAGCAGGTACAGACTGAGGCCGATGAAGAGGAGTCCGAACAGCATGCGCGGCACGCCAAGGTGGTCCAGCTGCGTGTCGTGCGGCAGGCGGAAGACGTTGAGCAGGTAGAGCCCGCACAACAGGGCGATGGCGATCCACAGCCCCAGGACCAGGTCGTAAGTGAACCAACTGGGGCTGGGCAGCAGTACCAGTTCGCTGGTGCGGAAGAAGACCAGGGCCGCGGCCAGTTCGAGGAAGCCCATCACCACCTTGACGCTGTTGAGCCAGGTTCCGCTGCGCGGCAGCTTCTTGAGCAGCGCCGGGAAGAGGGCGAGGATGAAGAACGGCGAGGCGAAGGTGACGGCGAAGGCGAAGCCGCCAAGGATGCGATCCAGCAGCGTGATTTGCGAGGTGCCCGCCGTGCCGCCGAAGCCGCCCAGGAAGGGGGCGACGCAGGCGAAGCTGACGATGGTGAACGTCAGCGCCATGAACATCGTCCCGACCAGGCCGCCCTTGCCCTCGCGTGAGGAGGTGAAGCGCGCCAGGCCGGACGGCAGTTCCAGGTCGTACATGCCGAACAGGCTCAGGGCGAAGACGATAAACAGGAGGCCCATGCCGATGTTCATGTACGGATTCGTGCTCAGGTAGCGGAAGACCGACAGCAGCAGGACGGCGGCAATCGTGAGGACGAAAACGATGGTGCCGCAGTAGACGAAGGCCATCGTTACGGGGCGATGATGCTCCTTGTCCGACTGCTTGAGGAAGAAGCTGACCGTGATGGGGATCATCGGGAACACGCAGGGCGTCACCAGCGACACCGCCCCCCAGAAGATGCCGGCGAGGATGAACGCGAGGGAGCCCTTCGGCGTCGCCCTTTGCGTCTCCAGTTGGCTCATCACCCAGCGCACGGCGCTCTCGTGCTCCGCCGCAGATTCCGGCGCGTAGCTCGCGATGGCGGCGGGGTCAGCCCCCTTGGCGACAGGTGGGGGCTTCTCGGGCGGCGGCCCCTCCTTCGGCCCCTCGCGGGCCAGCGGCGGCGGGTTGGCAGGTGCCACGAGTTCGGCACCTCCCGGGCCGGCAGCCTTCCCCACTTGCCCGCGGAACGGCGTTTCGACTTCCTGGGCCGGCGCGTCGCTTATGATCAGTTCCGCCTCTCGTTTGAGATTGTTCCCCCGGAGGCAGCCATGATCGTCACAGGCGAGCACTTGCGGCAGAATCACCTTGACCTGTGTCTTGCCGGGTTTCGCGTCCGGGCGGACGACGAACTTCCGCTCCCAGGTCACCTTGTCGGAATACTCGCGCAGCTCCTTGACCTCCAGGACGGGGTCGGGATGGCTCTTGTACCCCGGGGGGTCCTTAAACTCCCCCACGAATACGTATTCCGGGGTGTTCACGAAGGTAAACTTATTGACGTAGGAGGATGCCTCGGGATCGACCTGCACGGTGGGGTAGGTGTGGTACCCAGGCTTCAGTGTGACCGTGACCTTCAGCGTCGCAGTTTGCCCCCGGGCCACGGTGGAGGGCTCGACAGTGGCCTCTACCGTTGCGACATCTTTGAATTCTTTTCCCTGGGCGCCTGCGGCGCCGATCAGCGCAACGGCACCGAGAGCCAGCACCAGGCAGACATTGCGTAACAGGGATCGCATCGCCGCTACCTCCTCCGCGTCCGGGATTCCTTCCCACCCCGAACCATGACTGAACAGCAGTTCGGGCCGCTTGCGGCTTCGCAGGCCGTGCGAAGCCGCAAGCGGCCGAAAACTACTCCTTCACCTCGGGCAACTTCGGTGCCTCGACGCCCTGCAATTTCAGCGTGGACACCTTCTTCTCTTTCAGATCGACCACGCGGATGCGGTGGGCGTTGGTGTCGGCGACGTACAGCTTGCCGTTGGCGAAGCTCAACCCCGCAGGCTCGTTAAACAACGGCCCCGCCAACCAGCCGTCCGGCTCGCCGCCGAGCACCGTCTCGCACGACTCCTTCTCCGGATCGATCACCTTGATCTTGCTGTTGTAAGTGTCCGCGACGTAGACCTTGCCGTCGTGGTAAGCCACGGCGAGGGCGTGTTGCAGGCGCACCTTACCGCCGACGCCGTCCACGTCGCCGAATTTGAACAGGTCCCTGTCCCACTCCTCGCCGACGACCGTCGTCACCTCGCCCTTGCCGTCCAGCGGCACCGCCCGCACCACGCTCCCCTCGCTGTCGGCGACGAAGAGCCGCTTGCCGTCGCTGGTCAGGCCGCTCGGCTGGGCGAAGCAGGCCTGCGTCGGCGGGCCGTTCACAATCCTCTCGGAGCCATGGCCGGCGAACAACTCGAGGTCGTGCTTGACCAGGTCCAACACCCAAATCTGGTGGTGACCGGCCATGGCGATGAACAGGCGGTCCCCGTGGACCCACAGATCCCACGGACTGTTCAGGCCGACCTTTAGCGCCGGGCCGCCGTCGCGGCGGTCCTCGCCCTTCTCGCCGGAGCCGGCCACCGTCCGCACCGTCTGCTTCTTCAAGTCGAGCGCCCGGATCAGGTTGTTCTTGCGGTCGGCCACGTAGAGCGTGTCGCCCTTGAGGGCCAGGCCCTGCGGGTCGTCGAATTGCGCCTTGTCGAAGGCCACCGCTTCCGCCCCGTTGGGCTTGCCGGGGACGCCGTTGCCGGCCACAGCGATCTTCTTGCCGTTCAGGTCCGTAATGACAATACGGTGATGGGTGCTGTCGGCGATGAACAGGCGATTACCGGCGGCGTCGGCCAGCACCTTGCCGGGGAAGAAGAGCGGGCTGTCGCCCTTCTCCTGAAAGCGGGCCAGCTCGAACTTGATCGGCTTCTCGTTGAGCGTCTTCTTCTTGCGGTGCTCCGGGATGAGCTTGCTCAGCACGTTATCGATCAGCTCGTAGTTGCCCTCGCCGCTGGCCTCGCCCAAGTTGTTGCCCTCCGGATCGATGAGCACCAGCGTCGGCCAGGAGCTGACGCCGTACCTCTTCCAGATCTTCATCTCGGAGTCGTTGACGACGGGATGACTGATCTCGTAGCGGAGGATGGCCTTGCGGATGGCGGCGCTGTCCTTCTCGTTGTCGAACTTGGCCGAGTGGACGCCGATGACGACGAGTTGGTTGGGGTACTTCTTTTCCAGCTTCGCCAGGTCCGGCAGGGTGTGGATGCAATTGATGCAGCAGAAGGTCCAAAAGTCGAGGAGCACGAACTTGCCGCGCAGGTCCTTGAGCCGGAGGGGGCCGGCGGTGTTGAGCCAGGCGGTGCCGCCGTCGAGTTCCTCGGCCTTGTGGAACCGCGGCTTCTCGTCGTCTTTGTCGGCCTTGGGCTCCTGGGCGACCGCCGGGGCCGGCTGCAGGGGCCACCAGCGCGTGCTGCCGAGGTAGCCGGCGACGCCGATGATCGTGAGGAGTATCGTGATGCCGAAGATTCGCCGCGAGGACCAGGGGAACCCGGACGGGGTGGCAACCTGGGACATCAACCGTCTCCTTGTACAAGGGACCCGGGGGGCAACCTACCCTATTGTAAAGTGGTCCGCGGGCCGGGGAACAGGACTTCTCGCCGCCCGTCTCTTAGACGCCGGCCGGCCGTCACGGATTCACCCTGCCCGCCGCCAGCCGCCAAACGTCCTTGACCGCGGCAAAGCGACCGTCTACCGTTAAAGGCTGTCTCCGTCTTCTTCATTCTGTTCGTCTGTCACTCCTTGGGTTTCGGGGCTTTTCCATGTCAGCCGTGAACGATTCCACCCCAGCCGGGCCGACCCCGCCGGGCGCCGATGGTATCCAGGCGTCGCCTTCGGGCGCCGAGGGCATCCAGACTGGCCCAGCGGCCGCCGGCGCCACCGCCATCCAGACGGCGCCGGCGCCGGAAGCGCCTCCCGTACCGCTTCCCCCCCGGCCGCGCCCCGCGCCCCTCTCGCCCGAGGAACTCGCCCGGGCCGTGGCGCGGCTCGACCGGATGCTCGTCGTGCTGGTGCTGCTGTTCACCTTCCTCGTCGCGCTGTTTCCGGTCCGCAATAGCGATTTCTGGCTGCACCTCGCCACGGCCCGCGACTGGCTCCAGGGGAAGATGGCCCTCGGCGAGGATCCCTACACCTACACCGGCAGCGGCGCCTGGGTCAATCACTCCTGGCTGTACGAAGTGCTGGTCTACGCCTTCTACCAGTGGCTCGGCGGGCCGGCCGTCATCGTCGTCAAGGCGGTCCTGCTGACGGCGCTGACCGGCTTGATGCTTAGCATCCGGCGGCGCGGACAGAGCGTGTGGATTCCGGGAGTCTGCACCGCGCTGGCGATCCTGGTCATGAGTCCCGCCTTCCTCTTGCAGCCGATGGTCGTCTCCCTCGTCCTGCTCGGCGTGACCGTGGCGCTGCTGCTGCGGCGCGAGCTGCGCGAGGCGCCGGCCGACACCCCGAGGCGCCGGCCTCCCACTCTGGTGCCGTGGCTGGGCGAGCCGGCTGACCGGCCGCTGTGGCTGCTGCCGCCGCTGTTCGCCCTCTGGGTCAACCTCGATGCCTGGTTCTTCGTCGGCCCGCTCGCCGTCGCCCTCTACCTGATGGGCAGCCTGCTGCAAGCCTTCTTCGCCCGCGGCACCCCGTTGGCGCCTCGGCCGGGGGCGTGGCGCCCCCTCGCCGCCGTCCTGGCAGCCGGCGTCGTCGCCTGCCTGCTCAACCCCTTCAGTGCCCGCGCCCTCACCCCCCTCGTCGAACTGAGGCCCGGGGGCGCGGTCGCCCAGCTGGGCCAGGATGACATGTTCGCCACCCTCCTTTGCTCGCCACTGCAAGGGGAATACTTCCAGCCCGAGATGGGGCTGAACATCGCCGGCCTGGCCTACTTCGCGCTGGTCCTCGTCGCGGTCCTGTCGGTGCTCTGCTTCCGGAGCACGGCCGAGCATCGGTGGGGTCGGGCGCTGCTTGGCGTCGGCTTCCTGCTGCTGTCGCTGGGCCAGGCGCGGACGATCCCATTCTTCGCGGTCGTCGCCGGCCCCATCGCCGCTCTGAATTTCCAGGACTACGCCGCCCGGCGTTTCGGCACCGCCCTGGCCACCGACGGCCGGCGGAAGGAGTGGGCGCTGCTCGGCCGGGGGCTGTCGGTACTGGGTGCCTTCACCCTGGCGGCCCTGGCCTGGCCGGGATGGTTGTTCGGCTTCCCCAACGAGGATCGCCGCGTTCGCCTGGAGGCCGAGCCGCCGGCCGGGATGGTCAAGCTGGCGAAGCAGCTCGACGAGTGGCACCGCGACGGCACCCGCGCCCTGGGCCCAACTCACCTGATTCTGCAAGCCTTTTCCGCCCAGGGAGGTGCGCCGGCCGGGGTGCCGGCGGGCGCCCTGGCACAGAACCTGGCAGCTGTGGGGGTGATGGACGCAGACGCGTTTGTCTGGCCCAGCACGCTGCGCGACGGCGACCGCGGCCTGAACCTGCAGCCGCAGGCGGCCGACGTCCTGGCGTGGCTGTGTACCGAGCACCGCCAGAAATGTTTCTTCGACGACCGCTTCGGCAACTTCCCGCCCGACGTCGCCGAGGACTATGTCAAGGTGCGCCAGGCCTTCGAGCCGGTCAAGGAGGGGGAAAAATGGAGGGACGTGAGCGAGAAGTGGGACGACTGCCAGCCGATCCTGCGTAAGCGGAACATCACTTACGTGATCGCCTCCGACCCGCCGCGCGGGAGCTTCCAGGTAGTGCGGCTGCGCTGTGCCCTTGCGACGCCGTACCTGGTGACGATCTACCAGGACGGTCACACGGCGGTGTACCGGCCCCGGGAGGAGCCGCTCACGCCGCGGGGGAACGCCTACCTGCGTTTTCTGCGGGAGCGCGGCCTGAAGTTGCCGCTCCTCCGGGCGTCGGGCGAGGACGCCGGCCGCTTCAAGGGGCGCGAATTTGACCCGTGGGCGATGGCCTTCGGGCCGAAGGCGGAGCCGCTGCCCGACCAGAAGCCGCGGCGGCCGCAGCCGCTCGCCTGGTGGATGCGCTTCGCCTTCGGCCCCGGGCCGCGGGCGGCGGAGTCTGCGGACGCCGCCACCTACCTGACCTACTTCGAGGAAACGGCCTTCCGCCACTACTACGAGCACTCGATGCGGCCGCGCTCGTATCCCTCCTTCGGCTTCCTGACCGGCGCCTCCGCGGTCCGCACCGGCAACGCCCTGGCCGACGCCTGCGTCTTCGGTCTGCGCTGCCGCGTCGTTCTCGGCATGGAGCCGCCCATGGAGTTCGACGGCTCGGCGGACCCCGTCTTCGTCGGGTCTAGCGCCCCGGTGCTGCTGGCGATCCGCTCTGCCCGGCGAGCGATCCTGTACAACCCGGACGACGCCGAGGCGTACCACCAACTCGGATTCGCCTACCTTCTGCTGTCTCGGCGGACGGAGGAGCGCCACTTTACCCTGGGGCGGCGCCTGCAGCTGCTGCCGCGGTTGCGCAACGCCCAGGCCATGGCCGCCCTCCGCAAGGCCACCCTGCTCGACCCCGACAACGTCGAGGCGCAGTACCACCTCGCCCTCGTGGCCGAGCGCGCCGGCTTCCTGGACCTGCAGCTGAAGCACCTGGCCGAGTTCCTCCGCGCGGAGCGCCGCGGCCGCCCGGGCCCGGGCCAGACGGAGGACCAGTTCCAGGAACATCTCAAGAAGCTGGAAAAGGAGCACACGCGCATCGAGAAGGACCTCAGCGAAAATCAGAACAAGTACGAGGTCAGATCGAGTGGCAAGCCGGTGTGGGAGAAGGCGCAGATTGCCCTGAGTCTCGGTCTGGGCGAGAAGGCGCTGCAGGTGCTGCTCGACTCGACGGCCGTGGAGTTTGGCGCCCAGGGGGCGCGCCTCGAGTTGGACCTGCTGCTCGGCATGGGCCGGCTGGACGAGCTGCGCAACCTGCTCGCCCCGGAGAACGACCCCAAGACGCGCGAGGAGATGCCCGGCGACCTGAACAGCAAGTTGGGCATCGGGTCGTACGAGCAGTACCGCTCCCTGCTGGCGGCCGCCGAGGGGGACTACAAGGAGGCCGACACCTTCCTCGAGCAGGCGCAAACCAAGGTGCTCGAGGACGCCCCCTTGCGCCGGGAGTTCCGCCGGCAGTTCTTGCTCGAAGGGAAGGAACCCGGGGAGGCGAAGGACCTGGACCTCCGGCCCCTGATGGCATTGAGTGTCGCCCGCATCCTTGTGGAGAACGTGCCCGTCCACGGGCCGGCGGCGTGGCTGGCGCTGCACCGCATGCTGTCCGCCGACCGCCTGCGCTTGGCCTCGCAGCTGGCGGGGCCGCTGCAGAACGCCGCCGACTACGAGACGATCCGCGGCATCCTCAAGCTCGAGAGCGGCCACGTCCCCGAGGCGGAAAAACACTTCCGCAAGGCGCTCTTCGGCAACGAAGCCGAGAAGGCCCACGACGCGCAGATCGTCCTCGATTTCCCTGGCGTGCTGGCGGCGTTCCGCTATTTGCAGATGATTGAGAAGAAGGAATAGCCGCTTGCGGCTTCGCAGGGCATGCGAAGCCGCAAGCGGCGGCGTTAGAACGGCATGTTGGCCCCGAACAGGAACTGCACCGGCCCATCGATGTTGACCGCCCGGGCCACGTCGAAGCGCAGCGCCGTCCGCTCTACGAAGCCGAACCAGGTGACGTCGAAGCGCAGGCCGGCGCCGACGCCGTGGGCCACCGGCCCTTCCGAATGGCCGCTCGTGTAGGCGTCGCCCACGTCGTAGAACACCGCCGCGTAGACGTTGTTCAGCTCCAGGATGTGATCGACCGCGTCGTAGTGCGTGTGTCGCAGGATCGGCACGCGCCACTCCAGGCTCGCCAGCCAGACGCTGCTCCCCTGACGCTCGGACAGCGGCAGGCCGCGGAACATCGTGTCGCCGCCCAGCGCGAAATACTGGCCCTGATTCGGCCAGCCGCCGGCGCCGTACACCCGCCCCGCCAGGCGCGTGTCCGCCAGCCAGCGCAGCACCGGCTCCGCCACCTTGCCCGGCCACGTCTCCTCGTCGAGGTGCCCCGACACGTCGGGCAGGGTCCTGACGAACGAAAACTGGCCGATCAGCTGGTTGGTGAACACGTCCCGGGCCAGCTTGGCGTCGCCGGCCGCGTAGGTCAGGTCGAGGGTGATGCCGCTCTGCGGATCCCAGTACGGCGTCCGCAGGTCCAGGTGGTGATGCAGGCCAACCAGGTCCTCATGGTCGAAGCGCTCCGCGCCCACGGGGACGGGGCCGTTGGGCAGCGGCAGGAAGTTGTCCTGGCGCGTGACGTAAGCCTCGGCGAACCAGATCGGCGGCAGGTAGAGGCTCGAGCCGTACTCGAAGACGTAGCGGCCGAAGAGCACCTCGCGGTTGGGTTGGGCCGAGGCCTCCGTCAAGGTGCCCACGCGCTGCTCGACGTTGAAGCCGAACTGCGTGTGGTCCCAGGGCAGGTGGTCCCACAGGCCGTCGGCGCCCACCACGAAGTCCTGGTAGGTGGTGCGGTAGCCGGCGTAGACGCCGCCGTCGAACTGCGCCGTGCGGTAGGCGGCGAGGCGGGCGCCGACCACGGTGGCGCGCTGATACCACGCGTCGGCGTAGGCCGCCCCGTTCAGCCACGGGCCGAAGGTCACGTTCCAGCAGTCGTACGCCGTCGTCATGTCGGACTCGTCCAGCAGGGTAAAGACCGGTGAGAAGCGCCAGCGCACCGGCGTGTGCCAGTAGTTGTTCGCCGGCTCGCGGTCCACCAGCACCTGGTCGGGATCGACGGCGATCTGCACCGGGCGGCACGGCAACTCGATCTCCACGCGCACCCGGTGGTCGGGCAGCGTCTCCACCCGGGCCGACAGTTCCGGATGCTCCACGACCTGCGCCTGCGGCAAAATCGGGATGCGCACCTGGTACGGCAAGCGCTCGTCGTCCTTCTTCCCGCAGGCATCCAGGCAGAAGCCGAGGACCGTCGGCTCGTCGTAATCGCCCTTCTGGCGCAGCAGCACCGTCACCTTGTACGGTTGCGGCGCCTTGCCGCGGCGCAGGGCCGCCAGGAAGTCTTCGACGCGGGCCGGGAGCACGTCCGCGTGCCCGCCGACCGGCTCCAGGCGCACGTCCTCGACGCACCAGTCACACAGGCCGGCGCCGTACAGCCAGCGCTGGAAGAACTCCTCCCACATTTCGCGCTGGCCGGTGAACTCCTGCAGCTCGCGCTTGACGTCGGCGACGCGGATGATGCGGTAGCGGTAGTGGTCGTGCAGGAGGTGGATGAAGGCGCAGAAGCCGTCCGGCCCGAGGCGGTCCTCGATCATGCCGACGACCTTGCTGCCCTTGTCGTAACACATGCCGAAAAGGTTGACGACGTGCTTGAACTTCGGCATCTCCTGCACGATCGGGCCGTTCTCGCCGCGGCCGATGACGCCGTACATCGTGTAATAGCGGTACGTCTCGCTCGGGATGTTCGGCAGCCACTCCAGGCCGTGCGGGTAGCGCAGCATCTTGTTGTTGTGGCCGTACTTCTGGTCGAGGAACTTGTGGGCGAAGTAGGTCGCCATCGCCTCGTCCATCCACGTCTCGCACCAGCCGTTGGTGCCGATGAGGTTATACCACCATTGATGACAGGTTTCGTGGCATATGAGGTACTCGACGTAGCCTTCGCCGATGTGCGGCATGCCGAAGACGCGTTCGTCGATCATGACCAGGGTGGCGCACTCGTTGCCGTTCCAGCCGAAGAACGACTCGGCGACGGTGAAATCCGGCCAGGGGTAAGGGCCGATGAGCCGGCTGTAGTACGGGATGACCTCGGCGATGGTCTTGAGCATGAAGCGGGCGTAGTGCTCGTGCTCGGGGAAGGCGAGCATGTGCAGGCGCACCGGCGGCAGACCGGGCAAGGTCGCCGCCTCGGCGGTGTACTCGACGTAGCGAGCGCTGGAGAGCAGGGCGAAGTCGCGCACCCCCTCGGCCGTGATGTCCACCTGCTGAAGGCCGCCCGGCAGCTCGTGGCGGCCGGTGATGGTGCCGCTGCACGCGACCTTCTGGTCGGCGGGCAGGGTGACGCGCACGGTGTAGACGCCGGCCTCGTTGAAGAACGGTTGGTGCCACGGGACGAACGGGGTGGGCTGCCAGCCCTGTTGGTCGTGAACGGCGACGACGGGGATCCAGTTGCTCAGGAAGGTGACGCCCTGCCACTGCCCCCACCGCCCCTGGGTCTGCGGCAGGTGCAGAGTGTAATCCAACTCGACGGTGACGGCCTGGCCCGGGGGCAGCGGCGCCGGCAGCGGCACGACGAGGTCGGTCTGGGTGTCGCCGGCGTAGTGGAAGCGCGACTCCTGGCCGCCGGCGGCGGCGTGGTGCAGGTCGAACGGGGCTTTCGCGGCGTAGAGGCCCTCGTCGGGGTTCATGCGCAGGATTTCGAGCGTTTTCGCCAGGAGAAGTCGGTCCGTCTTGGGGACCACGTAGCGGCTATGGGCGTTGAAGACGATTTCGTGGACGGCCTCGGCGGAGCAGTTAGTCCAGGTGACGCGCTGGCGGACGTGGGCGTCGTGGCCCTTCAGATCGAGGCGGATGTCGAGGTCGTAGTGCGGCAGCCAGGGGGGCGGTGGTGCCAGCACCCGGCCGGGTCCGGGCGCTTCCTCCGGGGGGGCGGCGGCCGCGGCGGGCGCCAGCAGAGCGAGCAGCAGGCCGAACAGGGGCCAAGGACAGCGCATCGGTCGCATGGGGGGGGGCTCATACCGGCCGTTCGGGGTGGGTGTCCATGCCAGTTCGGCGGCGGGCGTCCGGGGCGGCAAGCGCGGCGGCCGACGGTGGCGGCGCGGGCCGGCCGGGATACGATAGGCACGAAGGCGAGCGCGGCGGGGGGCTGTCCACCCCGCCGGCGCCGCCGCGACCCATCGCAGGGAGACGTCGATGCGCAATGGCATCCTGATTCTGTCGCTGATCCTCGCCGCGGCGCCGGCGCGGGCCGCCGACCCGCCGGCGGACGAGCCGGTCCACAAGGGGAAGAAGCTGTCGGCGTGGATCAAGCAGCTCGAAGACGACGACCCGGACGTGCGCGGCGCGGCGGGGCGCGCCATCGGCATCATGGGGCCCAAGGCCAAGGCGGCGGTGCCGGCGCTGCGCAAGGCGCTCAAGGACGAGGAGCCGTCGGTGCGTGACTGGGCCTGCTACGCGCTGTCGAACATCGGGCCGTCGGCCAAGGCGGCGCTGCCGGACCTGGAAGACCTGCTGCTCAACGACAAGGCCATGAGGGTGCGCCGCGTCGCCGCCAACGCCCTGGGCAGCATGGGGGCCGCCGGCAAGCCGGCGGTGCCGGCGCTGCGCAAGACGCTCAAGGACGACGACCCGTGGATGCGCCACTTCGCGGCGGTGGCCCTGGGCGCCATCGGCGAGTCAGCCAAGGACGCCGTGCCCGACCTGGTCAAGGCGTTCGACGACTCGGAGTACGTCGTGCAAAAGGCGGCGGTAGAGGCGGTCGGCGACATCGGCCCGGCGGCCAAGGAGGCGGTGCCGGCGCTGCTGAAGGTCTGGAAGGATCCCGACGAATACTCCCCCACGCGCAAGGCGGCGGGGAAGTCGATTCGGCAGATCGACCCCGACACCGCGAAGAAGGAAGGCGTGCCGTGAAGCTTCGGTAGGCCCCGCGAGCCGAGCGGGGCTTTGTCGGCCAGGCCTCGCTCGGCTCGCGGGGCCTACCGCGGCTTTGTCGGCCAGGCCCCGCTCGGCAAGCGGGGCCTACCGGGGTGTTACGCGGTCGATGAGGAGCAACACCCTGCATCGATTATCGGGCAAGGCATAGGCCTCGCAGGAACTCGGCGTTCGACCGCGTCTTCGCCAGCCGGGCGATCAGCAGCTCCATCGCTTCCACCAGGTTCATGCCGCTGAGCATCTTCCGCAACAAACAAACGCGCTCCAGCTCCTCGGCCGGCACGAGCAGCTCCTCCTTGCGGGTGCCGGAACGGTTGACGTCGATGGCGGGCCAGACGCGCCGCCGGGAGAGAGGTTCGCGCGAATTCGCGCCCGGCTATGATGAGGGGCAGGTGCCCATCGCGATCCGACCCCACGGAGTTAGCGTCATGTACTCGGCCGCCGTCTCCCTGCTGATGCTGGCCATCGCTGCCGAGCCCGCCCCACGGCCGGAGAACTATTTCAAGATCGCCGTGGTGGACGAAGAGAGCGGCCGCGGCGTGCCGCTGGTCGAGCTGCGCACCGTCAACGAGGTCCGCCTGTGGACCGACAGCAACGGCGTCGCCGCCTTCCTCGAGCCCGGGCTGATGGATCAGACGGTCTTCTTCCACGTCAGCAGCCACGGCTACGAGTTCCCGAAGGACGGCTTCGGCTACCGCGGCCGGGCGCTGAAGGTGACGGAGGGCGGCTGCGCGACGCTGAAGCTCAAGCGGGTCAACGTCGCCGAGCGCCTGTACCGCGTGACCGGCGGCGGCATCTACGCCGACAGCCTCCTCCTCGGCGAGAAGGTGCCGTTGAAACAGCCGGCCCTCAACGGCCAGATCCTCGGCTCGGACAGCGTCCTGAGTACGATGTACAGGGGCAAGGTCTGCTGGTTTTGGGGCGACACCAACCGCCCGGCTTACCCGCTCGGCAACTTCCACACGCCGGGGGCCACGTCGCTCTTGCCCCGGGACGGCGGACTCGACCCCGACGCCGGGATCGACCTGCACTACTTCCTCGACGACAAGGGGTTCGCCAAGGAGACGGCGCGGCTGCCCGGCGACGGGCCGACGTGGCTGGGCGGCCTCGTCGTGCTGCGCGACGGCAAGGACGAGCGGCTGTTCGCCGGCTACGGCAAGGTCAAGCCGCCACTGGAGATCTACGAACGCGGCCTTGCCGAGTGGGACGACGGCCAGAAGGAGTTTCGCAAGGTCGTCGCCTTCGACGGCAGGGCGCGGCTGTACCCGCAGGGGCACCCCTTCCTGCACAAGGTCGGCGACACCGAGTATGTCTACTTCGCGCATCCGTACCCTCTGACGCGGGTGCGGGCCGACCCGGCGGCCCTGCGCCGTCTCGCCGGCTACGAGGGCTTCACCTGCCTGAAGGAGAACACCACCGCGGAGGACGGCCGGATCGACCGCGACGGCGACCGGGTGTGCTGGGCGTGGAAGATGAACACGCCGCCCTTGACGCCGTCGCAGCAGGCGAAACTCGTCGAGATGGGCCGGCTGCGGGCGGAGGAGGCGCTCTTGCATCTCCAGGACGCCGACACCGGCCGGTCGGTTGCGGCCCACGCCGGATCGGTCTACTGGAACGACTACCGCCGGCGCTGGCTGATGATCGCGGTGCAATCGTCCGGCACTTCGTTCCTCGGGGAGGTCTGGTACGCCGAGGCCGACACGCCCCTCGGCCCGTGGGTCTACGCTCGCAAGGTCGTGACGCACGACCGCTATAGCTTTTACAACCCCAAGCAGCACCCGTTCTTCGACAAGCGCGGCGGCCGCGTCATCTACTTTGAAGGCACCTATACGCACACATTCTCCGGGAACAATGACGCGACGCCGCGCTACGACTACAACCAGGTCCTCTACCGTCTCGACCTCGACGACTCGCGCCTGGTCCTGCCGGCGGCGGTGTATCCCCTCGGCGAGGGGCGCTTCGGCTTCGTGCAGGACGTGAAGGCGGGGGGAAATTTGGCGCCGGCGTTCTTCGCGCTCGACCGGCCGCGGAAGGGAACGGTGGCGCTGTACGCCTCCGGCGGGCTGACGCTCGATGCGCCCGAACCGGGCGCGAAGCCGGACTTCCACGCCCTGCCCGCCGACCGGGGCGACCCGCCGGCGACCGCGCTGCCGCTGTACGAGTTCGTCCACAAGGACGGCAAGCGGCGGGCCTACACGACCGATAAGGGATGGCAGTCCGACGGGTTCGCGCGGACGGAAAAGCCGATTTGCCTGGTGTGGCGCAACCCGATGCGGGTGGTGCTGGTGCGGGAATGAGACGGGCGGCGCCTGCGGGCCATTCCCCGCGCGGCCGGGTTTATACTGCCAACCGGCGCAGGCGTGTGCCGGGCGTGGTGTCGATCCTGAATTCGGACAATAATGGTGGCAATATGACTGATCGGAACCCGGCGGCTCCCCCCGTCGCGGAGAAGCTGCGCGGCTGGCTGACCCATGCGGTAGAAGCCGGCGCGTCGGACCTGCACCTCATCGTCGGCTATCCCCCCGTCCTCCGCTTGCACGGGGACCTGATCGAGCAGGCCGGGCCCGCGCTGGAAGCGGACGAGGTGCGGCATCTCGTCGAGCCGCTCTGCTCCCCCGACGCCCTGGCCCGGCTGCGCGCCCAGAAGAACGTCGATTTTTCCTTCGAGCTGGCGCTCGACGGCCGGGTCAACCGCTTCCGTGCCAACGTGTTCCGCGCCGGGGGACAGACGGGCGCCTGCCTGCGCGTCGTCCCTCCCGTCATCCCGGATTTCTATTGGGCGGGTTTTCCGCCGGAGTTGGCCGAGCGGCTGGCCTTCGTCCGCGACGGCTTGGTGATCGTTTGCGGGGCGACCGGGTCCGGGAAGAGCACGACGCTGGCGATGATCGTCAACCTCCTCAATCAGTCGGGCGGCTACCGCATCATCACCGTGGAGGAGCCGGTGGAGTACCTGTTCCCCCGGGCGGCCCAGTCGGTGGTGACGCAGCGCGAGGTCGGGACGGACGTCCTCACCTTCGCCGACGGGTTGAAGTATGGGCTGCGGCAGGACCCCGACGTGATCCTCGTCGGCGAGATCCGCGATCGCGAGACGGCCCAGATGGCCCTGAGCGCCGCCGAGACGGGGCACCTGGTGTTCACCACGCTGCACACCCGCGACGCCAAGGGCGCCATCACGCGCTTCAGCGACCTGTTCCCCCAGGACGTGCAGAAGGACGTCCGCTCGCAGCTGGCGATGAGCCTGCGGGCGATCGTCAGCCAGCGGCTGCTCCCCGGCAGTCTGCGCGGGGAGAAGCGCCACCTCGCCCTGGAGGTGCTGACCAATACCTACGCGATCGCCAGCGCCATCCGCACCGGCAAGCTGGAGAGCATCGACAACTATATCCTGACCGGGCGGGACGAGGGGATGGTGAGCTTTGACGAATCGGTGCGGCAGCTGCTCCGGGCGGATAAGATTGCGCCGGAGGTGGCCGCGCAGCACGTCCGCGACGCGACCCTGCTGAACCGCTGAGGGTGCCATGGTTGACGAACGGCCGACCGAGGAAGCCATCCAGGCGGCTCTGAAGCGCCTGCGCCCGCCGGCCGGTTGCGCCATCGATGCCGTGCGCGACGGGGCGGCGGAATTGCTGGCGGCGCTGGGGCATTTCGCCGACCTGCTGCCGGACGCCGAGCGGCCCGCCGCCGCGCTCGACCTGCTCGATCACGTCGCCGACAGCAACGTCCTGCACCCCCTGCGCCGCGAACGCCGACTGCCGGTGACCGTGGTCTTCCGGCCGGCCGTCCACCCGGCCTACTTCAGCGGCGACGAGCGCATCGGCGAGGCGCCTTGGCGGCTTTGCTACACCGACGGCGGAGCCATCGGGCCGTCGCCGCCGCGTGCCCGCCTGCTGGACGAGGCGACCCGCCTGGCCGAGGCGATGCACGACAAGAACCCCTTCGGCGAGGTGCCGTTCGACGGCGGCAAGACGGTCCTGGTGCAGGAGGGGTCGCATTTCCAGGCGGTGACGGCGCTGTACGGCGACGTGACCATGCCGGCGTTCATCTTGGCCAAGGGCGGCGTCCGCTATTACCCCTGCGGCGCCGTCAGTCCAGAGGACAAGAAGGAGGCTATTTGCCGCTGGGCGGCGTCGTCGGCCCTCGCCGGGGTCTTGGCCCAGAGGTACGTCGGTGGCCCCGACATGCGCATGGGCGAGGAGGAGATGGCCTGGGTCGAGGGGGCGGTGGCGTCGGTCGCGGCGGCGTGCCCGGGCCGGCTGCACCCGGTCGTCACGGGTCTGGCCGCGGCGGAGGGCGGGTTCCCCCATTCGGCATGGGAATTAACCGGCCGTACCGTGATCGCGTCGCTGAAGGAGGCGCTGCGGCACCCGGCAATGGGGCGCTATGGGCTGTCGCCGGGGCAGCCCATCCGCGTGCTGATCCAGGGGTTCGGCGACGTGGGCGGGTCGGCGGCCCGGTTGCTGATCGAAGAGTCGCCCGACTTCCGCTTCGTCGTGGCCGGCGTCGCCGACGAGTTCGGCGCCCTTTACCGGGGCGACGGTCTCGACGTGCCGGCCCTGCTGCGCCTCCGGGCGGCGTGCCGGCCGATCGTCGAGTACGCCGGCCCCCGAGACGCGCTGTGGGTGGGGCAGCCGTCCGAGGCCGACCGGGCGCGGCCGGCGTACCGCGGCACCGACAGCCGCGAGCTGCTGCTGCAGGACGCCGACGTGTTCATCCCCGCGGCCGTGCCGGACGTGATCGACGCGGGGCTGGTCGGCAAACTGCGGGTGAAGCTGGTGGCCGAGGGGGCGAACAACGCCGTCAAGCCGCACGTCGAGGAGTTGCTGCACTGGCGCGGCATCCTCTACCTGCCGGGCCAGGCGCTGAACTGGGGCGGCGTCAAGGGCTCGACCCTGGAGGTGCTGTTCCGCGAATCGACCAAGCGCACCGTGCCGTTCGCCCGCCTGGAGGAGAGTCTCCGCGCCGCCCTGGCGCCGCTGGGCCCCCGCGTGGACATCTCCTGGGTGTTGGAGCTGGTGCGCTCGGGAGTACACGGCTCGCCGCTGGGGCCGGAGGAGAAGCGATCCTTCGCCGTGGCGATCCTGGAAGACCTGGCGCGGAACAACACGCGCTGGCTGATGGACGAGCTGGCCGCCGCGCGCCACGAGCGGCCGCCCCTGGAGATGCTGAGGGCGCTGTCGCGCTCGGTGCGGCTGCTCAAGTCACAATTGCTATCGCTGATCGAGCGCGGACTCGGGGCGGAGCTGTTCGCGCCGGATACGTCGCTGGCGCGGCTAAAGCGCTTGCTGGACGACCGGCTGAACGAGCTGCCCGCCACAGGGGGCAGCGCCGACCTGACTGTTACCCAGGTGGCGGAGCAGCGCCAACTGTTGCAGCAGTTGCAGACCGACCTGCCCAACGGCCTGTCGCCGGTGCTGGCGTCGCTGCTGGCGTCGCTCGACCTGGCGCGGCAGAAGGTGATGGACCCGGACGGCTACGCCCAGGAATCGCTGCGGCGCGACCTGGCGGTGCTGCGCCGCGCCGACTCGCCGCCGGCGAAGTTGGAGGCGAGCCTGTACCGGCTGCAGCGCGTCCACCCGGGGCCGGACCGGGCGGCGTTCGCGCAGGCGCTGGCCGGCCTCTTGCGCGAGCGGAAGCAGTCGGCGGTCGTGCGACGCAACGCCGCCCTGGCCCTGGCGAAAATCGGCAGCGCCGACCCGTCCCACCGCGACGCCCTGGTCGAGGCGCTGGCCGACGCGGACCTGTCGGTGTGCGCCCTGTCGCGCTGGGCGTTGCACCAGATGGCCATCGCCGCCCCGGACGCAGCAGAGGGGTAGGTGAGCTGGGGGTGATGCGGTAAACTGAATCCAGGCCGTCCTTGTCGATTGGGGAGTACGGAGCCATGCCGATTCACGACTGGACGCGGGTTGACATCGGCATCTTCCATCATCTCCACCACGAGTGGATTTCCACGACAACAAAGAGGACGCGGCTCGTTCAGACCTTCTGTCTGAACGAGCCGCGTCCTCTTTGTTTTCTTCCTGCCCTGATCAGTTGCGCCCGAACGGACTCATCGCCGCCCGCACGCGGACCGGGTACTTCTGCGACGCGTCCGTGTCGGACTTCACTTCGAGTCGGAAGACCCCCTCGCGGACCGCGCGCACCTGCCAGGTGACGGTACTGCTCTCCCGCGCGGCGCCGGCGGCCACGGGAGGCACCTTCTGCGCCGCCGCGATCCCCTCGCCCAGATTCAGGCCGGACGGCAACGTCAGGGTGAGCGTCTGCCCCGGCGTGGGACGGTTCACGACCGCCTGCACGGTGAACTCCTGGCCCTCGACGGCGGCCCCGTCCCCCGTCAGCAGGAAGTTGCTGCCGGCCCCCTTCGAGGCGGACACCTTGCCCAGGCCGTAGGCGAAGCCGACCTCGCGGTGCTCCCCGGGCGCCAGCCGCCGCGGCTCCCAGTACATCACCACCGCCGAGTCGGGCGGCACCGGGGGGAGGCCGCGGCGCTGGGCATCGTCCGCCAGCGCCCGCATCGGCAGCAACCGCACGTCCCAGAGGGTGTTTACCCCCGCCGCCTGCCCCTTCCCCGGCAACCGGCTGACATGCACGTCGGGCCAGGCGCCGAGGGTCACGCGGTCGGGCGGCTCGATGGGGTCGCCGAGCTTGAGCTGCAGGTGGGCGACCGTTCCAGGATTATTAAGGTCGTCAAATTCCTGGGCCTGGATGTAGCCCGGCACGGCCCGGGCCCCGGTGAATTCCTTCATCGTGTCGCACAGCCCGTCCTCGCCGGGGATGACGAACGGCACGCCGTCGTTGGCGCCGATGTACGTATCCAGCAGGAAGCGCAGGCCGACGGTGTGGACGATGCCATCGGTGTTCTCCATTAGGTAGCGGACCAGGCAGGTGTCGCGGTAGCGGACCAGCCGGCCGTTGGCGTCCTCCGTGACCTCGCCGGGGACCACTTCCACCG
>DATFNV010000653.1:0-14315 GCA_035266225.1 Gemmataceae bacterium | reverse complement strand
CGCCGCCATGTCGCCGACGAAGCGGCCGTACTTCTCCAGCGGCTGCGAGAGTCCACCCTTGCGGTGCGGCCACCAGTAGAAGGACCACGGGGTGAGCCGGGCGCGCCCGTCGTCCGACAGCGCCGGGGCCGCCGCGGGAAGCAGCGTCAGGGCGAGAGAGGTCAACAGGATGATGACGAGGAAGCGCTTCATGGGGGGTCTCCGAATTGCAGATTGCAGATTGCAGATTGCAGATTGCTCGATCCAATCTGCAATCTGCAATCTAGTTCTTGGGTTGGGCCAGGGTGACCTTGATCAGCCGGGCGGTCGTCTGGCCGTTGTTGGCGTAGAGCGGCCAGGGCTGACCCACCTGCCACAGCTGACGGACCTCGCGCTCGCTCGTCTTGAGCTTCACCTCGACCACCGGCTTGGCCTTGAGGTCGCGGTTGAACTCCTTGAACTCGTCGGAAACGAGGCGCTTGACGTCCTCTTCCTTGGCGGGCGTGATGTGCTGCTCGATGTCCACGGCGAAGGCGACGTCGTTGGCGGCCCGCTTGCCGCCGGCCCCGCTGACGGCCTCGTAACTGAACTTCTCCAGGCCGCGCGTCGCCCCGGGCGTGAACAGCGGCACGTCGAGCACCAGGGCGGTCAGCGGCGCGGTGACCGGGGCCGGCTGGTTGTCGCCGAAGGCGTAACTTTCCGTGATGGTGCGGAAGCCGCCGGGTACGGGGAGCTGCGTTTGCAACTGCCGCAGGGCCATCGACTTCTGATCGATCCACAGGACGCTGCCCGGCTGCGTCTTATCGACGTTCCCCTTGTCGTCGAGGCAGGCCACGTCCAGGCGATGGCACTCGTGCCCCGCGACTTTCTCCGCCTTCTTGACGGTGAGTTTCCAGTTGATGGGGGCCGGCTTCTTCTCGCCGAGATCGTTGCGCGCCTGGATCACCTTGGTCGTGGTCTCGATGACCCAGCTGTCGTCAACGTTCCACTTGGGCTTCAGGTCCTCACCCTTGACGTCGGCGGGGCCGTCGGCCGCGAGAGCGCCGATCAAACCCGCTCCCAGCCCGAGCAAGCCCAGGAACAACAGCACAAAGCCGGACGGTTGCCGTCTCTTCCACATGCTCACGTCGAAGCTCCTTTCGAGAACGACCGGCGGAAAGGTCCGCCGGTACGGGGACGCGGTCAACTTGGGATCGGCGACACGGAGCGCGGCCGCCCGGGGGCAGTCGGTTCCCCGGCTCTGGCGCGAGAGCCGCCCTGTAACGTTAAGCGTAAGTGCCCGCCCGGGGCGGACAGAAATGTCGGGACGGGCGACTTTCCTGCCGATTCCACGGCGAAGGCGAAGATACCCCCGCGCGGAGGGGTTGTCAAGCAAGTCACGGCGGCCGCGCTACTTACCCATTCCGGACACCACGCGCTGCATCGGCTCCTGGCTGACCGTGATCAATCCGCGGTGCGGCTGGTTCAGGTCGAGTGTCACGCCCACGACCAGGCTGACCAGCACGACGAAGGCCGCCATGGCGCCGGGGTGATGCTCTCCCGACGCCGCTTCCTGGTACGCCATCAGCCCCACGCAGAGGAGTCCGGCCAGGACCAGGAGCAGAACGATGCTCGGCGACAGCCGATCCCGCGTCGCGGCCAGGCGCGCCGCGTGGCTGCTGGTCACCTCGTTCAAGGTGTTGGTGAGCGGCACCGCGATTGGCGTCCCCTCGTCCACCGCCTCGGCCACCAGGGCCTGCATCCGGTTCTGCGTCGCCTGGATCTCCGCGAGTTTCTGCTCGAAGGCCGCCTCGGACAGGCGCGCGCGCGCCAGCGCCAGGCGGTGTTCGGCGTATTCGCGGATGACGCCCTGGAGTTTCCCCCGGACGGGTTCCTTTAGCAGGCTCGCGCAGGTGTAGAAGTCGCCGACCGCGTTGCTGTCGCTGACGACCATCAGGCGTCGCTGGTCGTGCTTCGACAGCGACATCGAAAAGGTGAAGCCCAGGAGCAGGCCCAGCAGCGCCATGCTGGCCTCGTTGAACTTGCTCGCGGGGGGCTGGCGCGCCTTCCCGCTCCGACGCCGTCCCCACAACCAGCCGACGGCCGAGGCGGCGAGCAGGGCCGCCGCGAAGACCGACGCCGTCACCCAGGCGTCCACTTCGGTCAGGAAAACACCCATCGCGGAACTCTCGGATCACGGATCGGGACACGAAGCAGGCGCACCGGTCCCGGAAACGGCAGACAGTCCGTCACTACTGATACAATCGTCACATCCTTCCAGCGTCTGCACGAAAAAGGTGCCGGGAGAGAGGCTATTGCAGGTGAAAGAGGGGGTCGGGAGCTGTGCCGTTGCGGTTTCCTGGCCGGTCCGGCGCCAACTGCTTACAAACCAAGGTGTTACGCCGCTTGCGGCATCGCGCGGACGCCGTGGCTGCCGCACGGCGACTTCCCGACGTTTTCGGCCGGCCGAGGCGCGGGCTGGCCGAAAAACGCAACGGCATAGGGCCGGGAGTCATTTCGCCCTTATCAACCCGGAATAACCTGAAGCCCGAAACACGTGGCCCCTCCTCATAACGCTTCCTTATGACCCCGCGTCCAGGTATCACCAGGTTTGCGATGCGCCTTCCCGTTCGCCCCGGGTAACTTACACGCGCACCTCGCCCACCTGACGCGGAAGTCTCGGGAGACCCACAATGAGGCTCTATGACCTGTTGGCAGTGGCCGCCGGCCTGTTCCTTGCTGCCGACGCCCTACCGCAAACAGACGCGGGCGGCAAGACAGATCCGCTTCAGGGTGAGTGGAAGTTGCTGTCCACCCAGGACGAGAAGCACACCGACCCTGGGTGCGACAAGTCCGGGATGATCGTGCAGGCGGACGGCGGGGTCGTCTTCAAGCTGGCCGGGCTGACCCTGAACCACGGGACGCTCACGTTCGGGACGGCCGGGAAGCTCAAGTCTCTCGACCTGAAGCTCGCGGACGGCAAGACGCTGCTGGGGGTTTACGAGCAGAGGGGCGACGACCTCACGATCTGCTTCGAGGAGGCGGGCAAGGAGCGGCCAGCGGGGACGGCGCCGAAGGGCACCCAGTGGGCGGAGAAGTGGAAGCGGGCCAAGCGCTGAAGACACTTGTCCCTGCTGGAGGTGTGACCATAGGTTTCGCCCAATGGAGGTGTCGTCGTGCGTCTCGGACTGTCTGCCGTCGCCCTCATCGCCATCACTCAGGTCGTCCTCTGCGGAGTGGTTTACGGTGACCCGCCGTCCGCCGCGAAGATGGGGAGGGACGAGTTAGAATTATTCCCCGCCGACAAGATCAAGTGGGAGGAGGGCCCGCCGTCCTTACCGAAGGGAGCCATGATCGCCGTGCTGGAGGGGGACCCGACCAAGGAGGGGCCGTTCGTCTTCCGGGTCAAGCTCCCCGACCGCTACCGCGTCCCACCGCACACGCACCCCAAGACCGAGCGGGTCACGGTCATTTCCGGCACCTTCCACATCGGCATGGGAGACAAGTTCGATGAGAAGGCAGCGAAGACGATGCCCGCGGGAACCTACGGACATTGGGCGGCGGGGATGAAGCACTTCGTCTGGGCCAAAGGCGAGACGGTCCTGCAGTTTCACGGGACGGGGCCGTGGTCCATCCAGTACGTCAACCCCGAGGATGATCCCCGCAACCAGAAAAAGTAGGGCTCGTGCTTGCGGGACAGGCGGGGTGGGCTCGGCCTTGCAGTCCTCCGGCAAGACCTCGCGTCGGCGCGGCGACGATTCCGCGCCGACGCGAGGTCTTCCGGCTGACCGGGAAACCTTCTGTTCGAGTCACCGCCGAACAGGAGGACTTGGTGCGGCCGCTCAGTAGAGGAGCGTGAAGCCGCCGTCCGGCCGCGCGAACACCGCCACGAGGCTCCACGTCGGCACTCCGTCCGCCCGCCCTTTTGCTCCCGTTGGCTTGCCGTCCTTGTCGAAGACCTGCCAGGCCACGGCGCCGCCCTTGTTCCAGCCCATGCCCTCCGTCCAGGCCAGGACGGTTTCGCCCTGGGCGTTGACGGCGACAGCCGGGTGCTTCCGCCCCCTGCCGTCCCCCGGTGCGGCCACCGGCGGCGACCGCTTCCCGGTACCCTGGTCGATGCGGGAGTAGAAAACTTGCCCATTCGTCTCCCAGGCCGCCAGGTCGGCGCCTGGGCCCTCCGCGAACGTCGCCGAACTCATCGGGCAGATGTTCGTCTCCCATTCCTGCACCTTCTCGCCCCGGAAATGGTCGCCCTTGTCGGTGGACGCCAGCAGGTACATGTCGCGGTGGATATCTTTGCCGGCGCCGCGGTAGAGGACGTAGAGCGCCCCCTTGCCGTCGGCGAAGGCACGCATGCCGCAGCAGCCGCAGGCGCCGGTCGGATCGGCATTGGCCCGCTTCTCGGCCGCGAACGTCTTGCCGTCGTCGCTGGAATGGGCTACCCAGACGCAGCGGTTGCCCTCGCCCTTCTCGCCGGGCACCGGTGCGTGCCAGGTAACGTAGACGTTCCCCGCCGCGTCGGCGGCGACCGAGCCCCCTCCGTCGAGGCCCGCGGCCGACTGGATGACGTTCCGCTGCGGCTCGAACTCCGTCCCCGCGTCGTTCAAGCGGGTGTAGAGCATCGGCGTTTCCCCGCCGGGGCCTTTCGGTTCGGCCTTGCCGGAACCCATCCAGGCGACGTGAACGCGGCCCTTCTTTCCCAGGGCCAGGTGGGCGCCTCGGATGTTGCCGACGGCGATGGCGCTTCCCGGCGCGCTGTTCACCCGAAGCGGCCGGGAGAACTTGTCCCCGCCGCTTTCGGAGTGGACGTAGAAGATATCCCCGCGGTTGGAATCGCCCCCGAAATAGATCAGGTGGACGGTGCCTTTACCGTCCACGGCGACCTGGGGCTGGATGCCCTTGTCGGGAACCCGCAGGACGGTCATCTCGGCGGGCCGGTCCGGTCGTGCGGATTGCTCTGCGCTTCCGCCTGGGGCCCTACCCGTCAGCTCATCGACCTTGGCCAGGGTCTTGTCCGGGTCGGCCAGGGCGCTCTTCTTGCAACTTCCGCAGCACAGGAACACCGGGCGGTCTTTCACCACGATCTTGACCGGCACGTCCATCGAGCCGAGCCGGTTGTCGCTGTTGACCGCGCAGAACTTCTGTTCCTGGGCCAACTTCCTGTCCTCGGGACCGAGCTTCGCCAGGTTGGCCTGGATGGCGGCCTCCTCACCGCCGGCCTCGGCCTTTGTCTCCGGGCCGCGAGTCTTGCCCGGGTCCGTCGGGCCGCTGCCGCAGCCGGCGAGGAACAAGGAGCCCAATAGCGCCGCCACGACGAGCCAGGAATACCACTTCATCGGGTCGCCCCTCTATTAGGATCGCGGGCGAAGGGCCAACAGCACGACCCGGAAGGGACCAATCCCCCTCCGGGCCGTGGCTAAACGCGGGAGTTGTTGTCGGACGTCCCCTTACAGCAGCTCGGTCACCGGCTCCCGGTCATCGAGGACGTACATCGGCCGGCCGGAGCCGTTGGGGAAGGTCTGGGCCGGGTCGATGCCAAGGGCGTGGTAGATGGTGCTGAGCACCTGGGAGACGCGGTAGGGCCGATCCTTGGGGACCTCGGCGCGAGGGGAACTCGTGCCGATGGCCTGACCCATTTTGAGGCCGCCGCCGGCCACGAGGGCCGACATCACCGGCGGCCAGTGGCCGCGACCGTCCGGGGTGGAGTCGCCGACCTTCGGGGTGCGGCCGAACTCGCCCCACATCACGGTGACCACGTCTTTCTCCATGCCGCGGTCGTGCAGGTCCTGGATCAGGTTGCTCAGGGCCACGTCCAGTGGCGGCAACTGCCGGCGCAGCGTTTTGAAGTTCTCCGCGTGCGTGTCCCAGCCGCCGTAGGAGAGGGTCACGCAGCCGACGCCGGCCTCGACCAGGCGGCGGGCGGTCAGGAACTGCTCGACGCCCTTGTAGCGGTCGCGGCTGCGCGGGTCTTCGCGCGACAGGTCCAGGGCCTTGCGGACCGCCCCCGAAGCGACCATGTCGAACGCCCGCGACTTGAAGCTGTCCATCCCGCGCATGGTCCCACTGGCATCCAGGTCGCGGCGGACGTCGTCGAAGCTGGTCAGCAGCGCCTTGCGATCCTCGGCGCGCGTCGCATCGACTCCCCCCGGCAAGCGGAGGTTCTGAAGGCCGGGGCCGTCCGGGGTGAACGGCCGGTGAGCCACACCCAGGAAGCCGGGCTCGGTGCCGGCGCCCATGCCGCGCAGGCTGACGAAGGGCGGGATGTCCGAGTCCTGCGAACCGCGCAGCTTCGAGACGACGGCGCCCAGCGACGGGTGATGGGCGGTGCGATTTTCCTGCTCGGTGTAGCCGGTGTGCGTCTGCGAGTCGGAGTGCTCGGGGCCGCCGATCAGCGAGCGGATCACCGCGAACTTGTCCCACAGGCGCGCCTGCAGAGGGAAATGCTCGCAGATCTGCACGCCGGGGACGTTAGTCGCGATCGGCTTGAATTCGCCGCGGTACTCCAGCGGTGCTTCCGGCTTCAGGTCGTACATGTCGATGTGGGACGGTCCGCCCCCGAGCTGAATCATGATGGCCGCCTTGGCGGACGATTTGGCGGTGCCGGCCGTGGCGCGCAGCCGCAGCATGTCGGCCAGGGTCAGGCCGGCCCCGAAGGCGCCGATGCGGAGGAAGTTGCGACGGGTGATCCCGTCGCAGAAGCGCTGACTGGGTCCGAGAAGCGTAAACATTGCGGCCCCCCATGCGGTTAAGGAAAGATCGACGGCCTTTGAGGACAGGCTGATCTTTCGCAGGTGGCCGGCCCTCTGGGGCGAGCCGGCGGGTGGTGGGTAGTCCTTCGGGGAGGTTGCTTTCCAACCTCCCCCATCGTCGAAAAAGCTCGACGACTCCGAACAACTAGTGTCGCCTTGGCCTTCCAGGGAGTCAAGAGTCGTTTGCGGCCTTTGTCAGCCCGTCAGAGTTGTTGCGGGGGATCCCGTGGGACGAACTTGCCGCCGATATACCTGTCGCCGAGCCGCCCCGCGAAGAGCTGGTCGAGGGCGATCAACGGCCGGACGAACTCGGGAAGCAGCGCCTCGGCGCGGCGCTTGAGGATCAAGCGCACGATGCGATCGACGCACTTGGCGACGGGCCAGACGCGGAACGGCGGCGGCGGCGGCTTGTCCCACGGCCGGCCGTCCGGGCCCAGGACGTTGTCGCGCAGCGGCGTATCGACGAAGCCCGGGGACACGACGCCGACGTGAACGCCGTCCGGGGCCAGCTCGCGCCGCAGTGCCTCGTACAGCCCCTGCACGGCGAACTTGCTGGCCCCGTAGCCGGCGTAGGAGGGGGTGCCGCACTTGCCCGTCAGGCTGCTGATGGCGACGAGCGAGCCGCGCGTCTGCTTGACGTACGGCACCGCGAACCAGGTGGCGTACAGGGTGCCGAAGAAGTTGACGCGCACGACGCGCTCCAGGACGTCGAGGTCGGAGTCGGCGAACGGGGCGCGCAGCGACACACCCGCCGAGCAGAGCAGCACGTCGAGGCAACCGAAGCGTTCGACGGCGGCCGCGACGGCCCGGCGGCACTGCTCGCGGTCGGTCACGTCGGTTGGCACGGCCAGCGCTTCGGCGCCGAGGCGGGCCGCCTCGCGGACGACCTCGTCCAGGGCGGCGGCGGTACGGGCGGCGACGGCGACGCGGGCGCCGAGGCCGGCCAGGCGAAGCGCCGTGGCCCGGCCGATGCCGGACGAGCCGCCGGTGATCAGGACGACCTTGCCCTGGAGGGAGTGCATGGTAGGGGAGAGACTACCTGTCGCCGCGGGGAACGGCCAGATTGCCGGCGGGGTCATATCGTACTGGATGACCTGCCCCGCCGCTTGCGGCTTCGCCATCCCCATCGAGGAGCCCGCACCATGCCCCACCGTCCCCTAGTCGTCGTCACCGACGCGGTCGCCGAGCCGGGCGCCGAAACGAAGGTCCTCGACGGCGTGGCCGACCTGAAGCTCTTGCAAACCGACGACGAGAAGGTGGTGGCCGAGGGCGCCGCCGACGCCGACGTGCTGCTGGTCTTCCACACCATCAAGATCGGCGAGCGGACCCTGGCGCGGTTGACGCGCTGCAAGGGGATCGTGCGCTGCGGCGTCGGCTACGACAACGTGGACATCCACGCGGCGGGGGCCCATGGCATCGTCGTCTGCAACGTGCCGGACTACGGCGCGGAGGAGGTCGCCGACCACGCCCTGATGCTGCTGCTGGCGACGGCGCGCCGCTTGCTGCCGGCCCACCAGGCGCTGCGCGACGGCACCTGGGACACGACGCTGGTCTTCGGCGCCCCGCGCCTGCGCGGCCGGACGCTCGGCCTGATCGGTTGCGGCCGCATCGGCACCGCGATGGCCCTGCGGGCGAAGGCGCTGGGGATGCGCGTCGTCGCCTACGACCCGTACCGCCCCGACGGCCTCGACAAAGCGCTGGGCATCGAGCGCGTCTACACGTTGGAAGAACTGCTGCCCCAGGCACAATTTCTCAGCCTCCACTGCCCGCTGACGCGCGAGACGCGCCACATCCTGAATGAGCGGACACTGGCGTTGCTGCCGGACGGGGCGTACGTGGTGAACACGGCGCGCGGGCCGTGTGTCGATCTGCCGGCGCTGGCGAACGCGCTGGACGCGGGGCGAGTGGCGGCGGCGGCGCTGGACGTGTTCGAGAACGAGCCGCTGGACGACGAGCGGATTCGGCGACACCCGCGCGTGCTGCTGACGCCGCACGCGGCGTTCTACTCGGCGGAGGGGTGGATCGAGATGCGGACGAAGGGGGCGCTGGAAGGGCGGCGTCTGCTGCTCGGCGAGGCGGTGCGCAACCCGGTGAATTTGCACTGCCTGGTCAATCCGCGGGCGGTGATCCCGCGGCTATCGCCGCCGGAGGCGTAGCTAGGTCGTGACAACACAGCCGCGGTCGGGAGGGCGCCGCTACGGCCGATACTCGACTTGGACCACCTCGACACTGCGTTGGACGGTATCCACCGTATCGAAGACGAGGAGGGGAGGTTCGTACAGCCGATACAGCCCTTCCTTCATGTAGTCTGCGTTCCCAACCGGATCACGGGCCAGGCGCTGCTCGATTACGTTCTCCGCGACCGTCACCGCCTTGCGATCCGGCGCGCGGTTCCAGCTATCCGCTAGGTCGTCAATCGCCCCATCGGACCAATCAACCGTGAAGGGATTCAAAGAGGTTCTCCTGCCTTCGTGCGTCGAACGATCTCTTGCACCCTCTCCGGCGTCACCTCTCCCTTGTCGTGAAGTTCTTGGAGCTTTTGCATCATGGCCGTCACCCGCGTCCCGGGGATCCTGGGCCCCGGCTGAGCCAGCCTTCGCTTGCATTCGGCGATGATTTCCGCCTCGCCCGGCTCGTAGGGCTTGAGGAACCCGAGAACCTGCCCTTGCGGGTCGCGCACTTCAACACCCGTTGCGGCCTGCGCCACCAGGCGCGCCTGTTCTTCCGTCAACACGATCTGTGGCATGAGTCACCTCCATCGACAGTCTAACGCCCACTTCGTTCGGCCGTCAACCTCGTCCGCAGTCGCGAGGCACGCCGGTTGCATACACTGACACGGAGCGCCGTTGCGCCGCGGGATTCCGGCGGCGCGATTCACACGGAGGACCCCTTATGAAAACGTGCCTTCTCGTTCTGACGCTGGGCCTTGTCGGCACCGCCATCCTCCTGGGCACCGGGGCGGCGGCCGCGCAGGACAATCCGCCGGCCGCCGAGGACATCGAGCCACTCGCCCGCGGCCCGGTCCACGAGGCCTACGCCGAGCCGGTCGATTACCACCCGCAGCCGGGCCCCGTCGTCACCAAGAAGCCGGCGGACCCCATCGACGAGTTGCCGCCCGACCAGAAGCCCGACGGCCACGACGTGCGCTGGATCCCCGGCTACTGGGCCTGGGACGGCGAGAGCAGCGATTACCTCTGGGTCAGCGGCTTCTGGCGCGACGTGCCGCCCGCTCACCACTGGGTCCCCGGCGCCTGGCAGGAGGTCGAGGGCGGCTGGCAGTGGTCGCCGGGCTTCTGGGCCTCCGACGAGACGCAGGAAGTCAACTACGTCCCCTATCCGCCGCCGTCCGCCGACGCCGGGCCGTCCACCCCGGCCGACCAGCCGACCGACGTCTACGCCCCCGGCTGCTGGGTCTGGCGCGACGCGCGCTGGTTCTGGCGGCCCGGCTACTGGGTGGCCTACAAGCCGGACTGGGTCTGGGCGCCGGCGCGCTACGTCTGGACGCCCGGCGGCTGCGTGTTCACCGACGGCTACTGGGACCACCCCCTGGAGCGGCGCGGCCTGCTTTTCTGCCCCGTCCGCATTCTGCGCCGCGATCTCGCAGGCTGGGCCTACGTCCCGAGCCTGGTCGTGCGCACCGACTTCCTGCTGACCGCCCTGTTCGTCGGGCCGTCGCGGCACCACTACTACTTCGGCGACTACTTCGGCGACGGCGACAAGAAGCGCGGCTTCGTGGCCTGGATCGATTACCGGCCGACGAAGCACAGTTGGGACCCGATCTACGACCACTACCGCGTGAGATACCACGCCGAGCCGGCCTGGGACCGCAACCTGCACGACCTGTACCGCGCCCGCTTCGCCGGCGAGATCGCGCGGCCGCCTCACACCTTGCGGGAGCAAGAAAAGGTCATTCAGAATTTCGCCGTTAACAAGAACGGCTCCGTCAACGTCATCAAGAACATTAACTTCACCCGCGCGGAGAACGTGGCCGCCCTGACGACGCTGTCGAACGTCCATGAACAGAAGATGACGCGGCTCGCCGGTCTGGCCCCGGGGCTGAAGGTCGAGGCGGTGCCGGCGATGAAGTTGCAGGTAGTGAAGAAGGAAGACCTCGCCCGCGAGAAGCAGCAGATTCAGCACGTGCGCGAGGTGACCCAGCAGCGCAGCGCCCACGAGGCGAAACTGGTGACCGCCGGCACCGTACACCTCAAGCCCGCGGAGCACCCGAAGACGACGCAGCTGGTGGTGCCGAAATCGCCGGTCGTACGCCCGGCGCCGACGGTGAAGCCACCGCCGCGACCGGTGATGCCCAAGCACGAGGAGCGAACCGTGCCCGTCCACGAGCCGCCCAAGCCGCCGAAGCCGCCGCACAAGAAGTAACCGGCCCGCTGACGAGACACCATCCGGCGAGAGAGGCCCGGCGCGCGTTCGCCGGCTTCTCTCGCCGTGAATATTTCTCGGGGACTCGTCGTCCAGAGGAGTGATCGGCCGCGCCCCGGGCGACGAAATTCCGGCATGAGACTCTGGTAAATCGGGAACGATCTCCGATAATCTTCCACGTGGCAGCGCCGGCCGCGCCCTCCCGACTCCCCCGCCGCCCGCTTTGAACCCGCCTGACGACTCCACCCCGAGGATGCCCCGTGGCGACCGTAGCTGAGAAGCCGGAGACGAAAGACAAGCGCCCCAACAGCAGTGCCTTCAAGGTCGTCCCCGAGACGCGCGAGCTGCGCGACCGGGTCCGCGCCGCGGCCGCGGAGTTTGGCCAATCGCTCGACCGCTCGGCGCCCCTCACCCGCGAGTCGCTGCGCGCGCTGGCGGCGGGGCTGCTCGAACGGCTCGGCCTCGGCGAGCAGTACCTGGGCTTCGCGATGGTGGCCGTCAGCAACGAGTTCTGGCGCGAGCAGGTGCAGGCCATCGCCTTCCCGCGCCGGCTGCTGCTGCTGCCCCACTGCCTGAAAAACGCCGAGGGCTGCCCCGCCGACTATGACGAGTTCGGCCTGGACTGCAAGAAGTGCGGCGCCTGCTCCGTCGCCGACTTCAAGGTCAAGGCCGAGGAACTCGGTTACAAGGTCCTCGTCTCCGAGGGGACGCCCATCGTCCTGAAAATCATCGTCAGCGGCCACGTCGATGCCCTCGTCGGCGTCGCCTGCCTGAACGTGCTGGAGAAGGCGTTCGACAAGATCCTCCTGGCCGGCATCCCCTGCGTCGCAGCCCCCCTGCTGTCGAGCAACTGCCGCAGCACCTCGGTGGACGACGACTGGGTGGCCGAGTTGATCGAGCTGCACACGCCGGCCGGGCAGAAGACGAAAAGCTACGTCCACCTGATGCGGGCGGCGCACTCGGTCTGCGAGGAACCGGAGCTGTCGCGGCTAGCGCCGCGCGCCCGTGCCCAGGCGAGCGGGGGGCGTCAGCCCCCCGGTGAAGTAACCGGGGGGCTGACGCCCCCCGCTCGCCAGGATCCGCTCGTGCAGCACGAAGCCATCGCTTACGACTGGCTGGCCCAGGGCGGCAAGCGCTCGCGGCCGTTCATCACCCTGGCCGCCTACGACGCCCTCAAGGGTGCGCCCGGCACCCGCAGCGCCGACGGGTTGGACCTCCCTGATCCGGTCAAGCGCGTGGCCCTGGCCATCGAGACGTTCCACAAGGCGTCACTGGTCCACGACGACATCGAAGACGACGACACGTTCCGCTATGGCCGGGCCACCCTGCACCGCCAGTACGGCGTCGGCACCGCCATCAACGTCGGCGACTATCTCATCGGCCTCGGCTACCGGCTGGTGGCCCGCGAGCGCAAGGACCTGGGCGGTGACTGCACGGCGGACGTCCTCAACAAGCTGTCCGACGCCCACCTGAAGTTGTCCGAGGGTCAGGGGGCCGAATTGCTCTGGCGCGACGCACGCGACAAGGCGCTGACCGCCCTCGACGCCCTGAAGATCTACGCCCTGAAGACGGCGCCCGCCTTCGAGGCCGCCCTGTACGCCGGCCTGCGCCTGGCGGGGCCGGCCGACGGCTATGAGAAGGCGGTGAGCGAGTTCAGCAAGAACCTCGGCGTCGCCTTCCAGATCCTCAATGACCTGAAAGACTGGGAGGGCGACGGCGACAACAAGCGGGTCGCCGGCGGCGACGTCCTGGCGGCCCGGCCGACGCTGCTGCTGGCCCTGGCCCTGGAGGGGCTGCCGCCCGCCGAGCGCGAGGAACTGCTGGCCCTGCTGCGCCGCGACGAAACGCCTTCCCAATCCCAGGGGTCGCAACCCCTGGGCCTGGATGCGGAGATGATTGCCCGCGTCGGCCGGCTGTTCACCCGGGCGCAGGTGTTCGCCAAGGCCGAGAAGCTCGTCGAGAAGTTCCGCGCCAAGGCCGAAGGGGTCGCCGACGAAGTCGAGCCCACCGAGCTGCGCGAGCTGCTCTATTACCTGGTCGATTCCGTCCTCGACCGTCAACCGCCGCCGGAAACGGAGCCGGCGGCGCCCCCCTTGCTGCAAATAGGCCGATGAACCATCCCGCCACCGTCCGCGGCCCCCACCTAGACGAGTTGTTGAGCCTGTTCCCCACAGCCGACGACTTCAGCAGTGTCGAGGCAGTCCCCGCCGAGGAGGTTCCACCCCCCTACCACGGCCTGCTCGTTCACGAACACCACATGACCGTCACCGTCGAGGCGTTCCACGGCGACCGCGTGGACGTCCTCATCTACAACCGCCGGCACGACGGCCCCTTCTACGCCCGACGGATTTTCCTCGCCCTGCGGAACAGCCGCCGCGTCGTGCTGTACGGACTGGTCCGCATCAACCTGCGCTTCTGCTCGCCCGCAGTGCGGTCCGAGATCATCGCCGGGGAGACGCCGCTGGGGCGCATCCTCATCAACCACGACGTGCTGCGCCGCATCGAGCCGACCGGCTTCCTCCGCGTGCTGCCGGGGCCGGAGTTGATGGAGCAGTTTGGCCTCGACGAGCCGGTCCCCACCTACGGCCGGCTGGCGTACATCCACTGCGACGAGCAGCCGGCGATCGAGCTGCTCGAAGTGGTCGCGCCCGAATCCGAATGAGGTGGTGTGACATGCCCCCTCCCCGCTCGTGGTTCGCGCTGGCGCTGGTCCTGGCTGCCGCAACTTCCCTGCCCGCGCAAGACAAGAAGCCGCCGGAGAAGAAGGACGCCCCTACCGTGATCGTCGCGCTGCCGCTCGGCGTCCCCCCCGGCAAGGCGACGAAGGTGACGCTGCGCGGCCTGAAGCTCGACACGGCGACGGAGGTGCGCTTCCGGGCGCCGAAGGCCACCGCCAAGGTCGTCAGCAAGGGCAAGACGACGGTGCCGAACATGCAGGAGGCCAAACGCGTCGGCGACACGCAAATCGAGGTCGAGGTGACACTGCCCGCGGACGTGCCGGAAGGGGCCGCGGAATTCACCGTCGTAACGCCGGCCGGGGAGAGCGCGCCGCACCATCTGCTGGTGGAGAAGACCATCCCGGTGATCGCGGAGAAGGAGCCAAACAACGGCTTCAAGCAGGCACAGCCAATCGCCTTGCCGCAGGCGGTGGACGGCGTCATCGGCCAGAATCAGGACGTGGACGTGTTCCGCTTCGAGGGCAAGGCGGGCCAGCGCGTGGTGATCGAA
>DATFNV010000652.1:0-12785 GCA_035266225.1 Gemmataceae bacterium | reverse complement strand
GGCCCCGACACCCTCAGCTACGCCGGTTACGGATCGGGCGTCTCCGTCACCCTGCTCAGCTCGACCAGCGCCGGCTTCAGCAGCAGCAGCGCCAGTGGCCTGGCCGCCTTCAGCGGCATCGACACCCTGGCCGGTCACGCCGGCAGCACCCTCCACGGCGAGGTTGTGGCCAACAGCACCTGGATCCTGGGCGGCACCAATAGCTACAGCGACGGCAGCCATAGCCTGACCTTCTCGGCCTTCGCCTCGGTCAGCGACGCCAGCAGCACCAAGGGCACCTTCACCATCGGCGGCGGCACCGACGTCACCAGCGCCAGCGGCAACGCCAACGGCAACGAGTTCGACGTCAACGGCACCAACAACAGCCTGACCCTGCACGGCGGCGCCGGCCCCGACACCCTCAGTTACGCCGGTTACGGATCGGGCGTCTCCGTCACCCTAAGCAGTTCGGGCACCAACGGCTTCAGCAGCACCACGGCCAGTGGCCTGGCCGCCTTCAGCGGCATCGACACCCTGGCCGGCCGCGCCGGCAGCACCCTCAACGGCGAGGTTGTGGCCAACAGCACCTGGGCGCTGGGCGGCACCAACAGCTACAGCGACGGCAGCCATAGCCTGACCTTCTCGGCCTTCGCCTCGGTCAGCGACGCCAGCAGCACCAAGGGCACCTTCACCATCGGCGGCGGCACCGACGTCACCAGCGCCACCGGCAACGCCAACGGCAACGAGTTCGACGTCAACGGCAGCAACAACAGCCTGACCCTCCACGGCGGCACGGGCCCCGACAAGCTCAGCTACGCCGGTTACGGATCGGGCGTCTCCGTCACCCTAAGCAGTTCGGGCACCAACGGCTTCAGCAGCACCACGGCCACGGGCCTGGCCGCCTTCACGGGGATCGACACCCTGGCCGGCCACGCCGGCAGCACCCTGACCGGCGAGGCCGTGGCCAACAGCACCTGGGTCCTGGGAGGCGCCAACAGCTACAGCGACGGCAGCCACAGCCTGACCTTCTCCGCCTTCGCAACCCTCAGCGACGCCAGCAGCACCCTGGGCACTTTCACCATCGGCGCCGGCACCGACGTCACCAGCGCCAGCGGCAACGCCACCGCCAACGAGTTCGACGTCAACGGCGGCAACGGCAGCCTGACCCTCCACGGCGGCGCCGGCCCCGACACCCTCAGCTACGCCAGCTACGCCTCGGGTGTCTCCGTCACCCTGCTCAGCTCGACCAGCGCCGGCTTCAGCAGCAGCACGGCGACGGGCCTGGCCGCCTTCAGCGGCATCGACACCCTGGCCGGTCACGCCGGCAGCACCCTCAACGGCGAGAACGTCGCCAGCACCTGGGCCCTGGGCGGCACGACGACCTATACCGACGCCAGCGCCCACAGCCTGACCTTCTCCGCCTTCGGCACTCTGCAAGGGGGCAGCGGCGCCGACACCTTCAACATCACCAGCAACACCACCGCCAGCCTCAACGGCGGCGGCGGCACCAACGCCTACGTCTTCAGCAACGGCAAGGTGCTGACCGGGTCGATCATCGGCGGCAGCGGCACCGACACCCTCGACCTCAGCGCCTACACCAGCGCCGTCAGCGTGACCCTGACCGGCTCGGGCAGCACCGGCTTCACGGGCACGTCTACCGGCGTCAGCGCCGGCTTCAGCGGCATCGACGTCATCCAGGCCGGCAGCGGGGCCAATACCCTGACCGGCGAGAACGTCGCCAGCACCTGGGCGCTGGCCGGCACGAAGACCTATACCGACGCCAACGCCCACAGCCTGACCTTTTCCGGCTTCACCACCCTGCAAGGCGGTGCCGCCGCAAACACCTTCAACGTCACGGCCAACACCACGGCCAGCCTCAAGGGGGGAGCCGGCAACGACACCTTCGCCATGTACACGAACGCCACCCTCACCGGGTCGATCGATGGGGGAGGCGGCAGCAACACCCTCGACTATTCCAACTACGCGGGGGCCGTGAGCGTCAACCTGGCGGCCGGCACCGCCACCGAGGTCACCGGCCTGGTGAGCAACATCCAGAACGTCACCGGCAACCCGAACGGCATCACCCTGGTGGGCGGCTCGGGGAACGACCGCCTGGTGGCCGGCTCGGGGAAGGCCACCCTCATTGGTGGGTCCGGGAACGAGACCTACGTGCTGACCCCGGGCGGCGGCAGCAACGACATCATCATCCCCGGCAGCGGCACCAACACCCTCGACTTCTCCGGCTCCACCGCGGGCGTCACCATCGACCTCGGCTCGTTGGCCGCGCAGACGGTCTGTCCCGGCGGCACCGTGCAGCTCCAGGGGCCCGTGCAGAACTTCATCGGCAGCGCCTTCAACGACACCGTCATCCTCGGCGCCGGGCCCTACGCCAGCATCGACGGCGGCGCCGGCTCCAACACCCTGGATTTCAAGAACACGGCGGCCGTCGCTGTCCTGCTCACCGGCTCCGGGGCGAACGGCTTCCAGGGCAGCGCCACTCCCGTCGTGACCAGCTTCACCAACATCGACAGCATTCACGGCGGCAACGCCGCCGACTCCCTGACCGGCGAGGGCCTGCTCAGCACCTGGAACCTGGGCGGCAGCCCGAGCTACGCCGAGAACGTCAGCGGCGGCCACACGCTCAGCTTCTCCGCCTTCGGCACCCTCCAGGGCGGCGCCGCCGCGAACACCTTCAACGTCACGGCCAACACCACGGCCAATCTCAACGGGGGAGCCGGCAACGACACCTTCGCCTTCACCCCCGGCACCACCCTGACCGGGTCGGTCGATGGCGGCCCCGGCAGCAACACCCTCAGTTACGCTGCTTACACGACCTCCGTAAACGTCAACCTGGCGAGCGGCACCGCCACGGCGGTCACCGGTTCGATCAGCAACATCGAGAACGCCACCGGCGGCTCCGGCAACGACACCCTGACCGGCAACGGGGGGACCAACATCCTGACGCCCGGCGGAGGGCACGATACCCTCGTCGGCGGGTCGGGGAACGAGACCTACGCGCTCACCCCGGGGGGCGGCAGCAGCGACGTCATCGACGCTGGCAGCGGCACCAATACCCTCGACTTCTCCGGCTCCGCCGCGGGCATCACTATTGACCTCGGCTCGTCGGCTGTGCAGACGGTCTGTCCCGGCGGCACCGTCCAGCTCCAGGGGCCCGTACAGAACTTCATCGGCAGTGCCTTCAACGACACCGTCGTCCTCGGCGCCGGGCCCTACGGCACCATCGACGGTGGGGCCGGCTTCGACACCCTGGATTTCAAGAACGCCGGCGCCGTCGCGGTCCTGCTCACCGGCTTGGAGGCAAACGGCTTCCAGGGCACCGCCACTCCCCTCACCGGCGGCTTCACGAACATCGACAGCCTCAACGGCGGCAACGCCAAGGACGCGCTCACCGGCGCGGAGGTGGCCAGCACCTGGACCCTGGGCAGCAGCCAGACCTACGGCGAGGGCGGCCACACGCTAACCTTGTCCGGCTTCGGCACCCTCCAGGGCGGCAGCGGCGGCAACACCTTCACAGTCACCGCGAAGACGACGGCCAACCTCGCCGGCGGCGCAGGCGCCAACAGCTACACCCTGTCCCCTGGCGTCACGCTCACCGGCAGCATCACCGGCGGCGCCGGCAGCGACACCCTCAACGTGCCCGGCAACGTCACCCTCACCGGGTCGGGGACCACCGGCTTCACGGGCAGCAACGCCAACATCAGCGGCGGCTTCAGCGGCATCGACGTCCTCGGCGGCAGTGGCACCCTGAGTGGCGAGAACCCGACCAGCACCTGGGCCCTGGGCAGCCCGCAGACTTACAGCGACGGCGCCCACACCCTGACCTTCTCCGGCTACTCCGGGCTGCGGACCGGTACGGGGAACAACACCTTCACCGTCACGGTGGCGAGCGCAGTGAGCATCACCGCCGGTTCGGGGATCAACACTCTGAACGTACCGGGGAATGTCACCCTCACCGGATCGGGACTACCCGGGTCGGGCATCACCGGTTTCTCGGGCGGCAACGCCAACATCAGCGGCGGCTTCAGCGGCATCGCCGTCCTCAACGGCAGCGGCACCCTCACCGGCGAGAACGTCAACAGCACCTGGGGCCTGGGCAGTCCCTCGACGTACAACGACGGGGCGCACAGCCTGACCTTCTCCGGCTATTCCACCCTCCAGGGCGGCAGCGCCGCCGACAACTTCGTCGTCCTCACCGGCACGACCGCCAACCTCAACGGCGGGGCGGGGAACAACACACTGAGCGGGGCGGCGAATGTCACCCTCACCGGTTCGGGCCCCACCGGCTTCTCGGGCACCAGCGCCAGCACCGGCACCTTCAGCGGCATCGTCTCGCTCAGCGGCAGCGGCACTCTGACCGGCGAGAATGTCAACAGCACCTGGACCCTGGGCACGATGCAGAACTACAGCGACGGCAGCCACGTGCTGCCGTTCTCCGGCTTCGGCACCCTCCAGGGCGGCAGCGGCGGCAACACCTTTAACGTCTCGTCGCTCACGACCGCCAACCTGGTGGGCGGCACGGGGGCCAACCGGTTCACCGTGTCGCCGAACGTCACCCTGCACGGCAGCATCAGCGGCGGCACCGGCAGCGACACGCTCAGCGTGGGCGGCAACGTCACCCTCACCGGGTCGGGGCCCACGGGCTTCTCGGGCAGCTACGCCAACATCAGCGGCGGCTTCAGCGGCATCGACGTCCTCAGCGGCAGCGGCGCCCCCAACGGCGAGACCCTGACCGGCGCGAACGTCGCCAGCACCTGGGCCCTGGGCAGCACGCAGACCTACAGCGACGGGGCCCACACCCTGACCCTCTCCGGCTACTCCACGCTGCAGGGCGGCAGCGCCCCCAACACCTTCGACATCAACGCCAAGATCGCCATCCCCGCCCTCCGAGGGGGAGCCGGCAACGACACCTTCGTCTTCGCGGCCGGCGCCGCCTTGACCGGGTTGATCGACGGCGGCCCTGGCACGGACACGCTCAACTACGCCGCTTTTACGACTCCGGTGAGTGTCAACCTGGCGACGGGGAACGCGACGGCGGTCAGCGGCCTGGTGAGCAACGTCGAGGACGTCATCGGCGGCTCCGGCCAGAACACCCTCGTCGGCGCCGCGACCGTCACCGTCGCCCTCAGCACGCTGGCACCGCCGACCAACAGCCTGCTGACTGCCACGGCCACCCCGAAGGCCCCGGCCGGCGACACGGTCACGCTGACCTACGTCTGGAAGGTCAACGGTCAGATCGTGAAGACGACGGCCGGGACCACGGCCCTGACCGACACCCTGAACCTGTCCCAGGTGGGCAGCGCCACCCACGGCGCCTCGGTCACCGTCACCGTGACGCCCCACGTCGGCAACCTGGATGGCCCCGCCGTGACCAGCAGCACCGCTGTCGTGTCGTGACTCCCCGCGGCGCCTGGTCGGGTCGCGCGGCACGAATACAACGATATCTCGAGCCCACGGGTCGCAACCCGTGGGCTTTTCCAATAGACGGGGAGCGTTCCGCATGACCGAGATCAAGGCGACCAACATCACCTGGCACGAAGGGCACGTCACCCGCGACGAGCGCAACGCCGTGCTGAAGCAGAACGGCTGCACCATCTGGTTCACCGGCCTGTCCGGCTCGGGCAAGAGCACCATCGCCTACACCCTGGAGCACGCCCTGGTGCAGCGCGGCCACCTGGCCTACGTCCTGGACGGCGACAACATCCGTCACGGGTTGAACAAGAACCTCGGCTTCTCGGCCGCCGACCGCGAGGAGAACATCCGCCGCATCGGCGAGGTCGCCAAGCTGTTCGCCGACGCCGGCATCATCACCATGACCAGCTTCATCAGCCCCTACCGCAAGGACCGCGACACCGTCCGTACACTGCACGACGAGGGCAAGCTGCCATTCCTCGAGGTCCACGTCAATACGCCGATCGAGACTTGCGAGCAGCGCGACCCGAAGGGCCTCTACAAAAAGGCGCGGGCCGGACAGCTGAAGAACTTCACCGGGATCGACGACCCCTACGAGGCGCCACTGAAGGCGGAATTGACCATCGACGCCACGACCACCTCACCGCAGGAGGCGACCGTCCTCATCCTCCAGTCCCTCGAAAAGCGGGGATTGGTGCGTGTTTAGGCCGGATGCCGGCCGCTTGCGGCTTGGCGCGAACGCTAAGCCGCAAGCGGCCCGGTGCAGAGGCGCCCCCCTCTTGTCGGTACGACCTATCGCCCGGCATTAATCGCCTTAGTCAACGACTTCCCGTCTAGTTCTCCTAACCGTTGCAGCCCTACGCCTTTGGGGAAAAAGCCTTGCTTTTTCAGACGTTACGTCGATTGCCGCGTTGACACCTATTCCCCACGAACGTAGACTTGGCCCGGTTACTTGAGTGGAAGTGCCGGGGTCAAGCGAAAAGAGTGCGAACCTCGGCGGAAAAACGCCTACCGTCGGCAAAGTCGTCACCACCGGCACTACGGGATGCCTCTCATGGCTTTCGCTGATCTCACTTGGCGCACGTTCAGGCCCGCCGAAGGGTTCTACACGTCGGAAGTCGAGGCCCCGCGGCGGCTGCCGGTTCGGACCTTTCTGCCGACGGGCTACGAGCCGAAGTATCCGTACCCGCTCCTGGTCTTCTTTCACGGGCACGGCGGCAATGAGGAGCAGGTCCTGCGCCTGGCCCCGCGGCTAAGCCGGCGCAATTACATCTGTATCGGCCTGCGCGGGCCGCAGGCGCTCGGCCTTCGGGCCGACGGCCGCACCGGCTACGGCTGGGGCTCGCAAGGGCAGTTCGACACCTTGCTGGAGGAGTATGTCTTACGCGCTGTCGAGCAGACGCGCCGGCAGTATCACGTCCACTCGGAGCGTATCTACCTCGCCGGCTTCTGCGAAGCGGCCAGCATCGCCTACCGGCTGGGTCTGACCTTCCCCGGCAAGTTCGGCGGCCTCATCAGCCTCAACGGCGCCATGGCCCGTCACGGCGGCCCGCTCTTGCGGTTGCCGGAAGTGCGCCAACTGCGCGTGCTCATCGGCCACGGCATCGCCAACGCCATTGTCCCCCTCGGCTTGGCCCGCGCCGATTGTCGCCTGCTCTATACCGCCGGCTTAGCGGTACGCATGCACACCTATCCTACCACCCACCGCCTCCACCCCGACATGCTCCGAGACGTCAACCGCTGGATCATGGAGCAGTGCAATCGCTAACGGCCGCGTCTGGTTCCCTTCGCAGACGCAGCACCAACCCCGGTCCGATCCGATCCCATGCCGAACATTATCCACCCGGGGCACGTCGGCGCAGAGGACCGGCGGCGTGGGAGAAAGGTGCTTGACCGGCCCTCACCGTTGCCATAACATGAGGCACGGTAACGGCCCCTTCACCCGGATCCTCGCGCCATGTGGCATCCGCGACGCACACGATCCTGGCGCTCCCTCACCCGCACCGCGGGCATTCTTGTATTGCTCGTCGTCTACCTCGGCACCGTCATCGGCTTCCCCCTCCCGGCGGCCCGGGGGGAAGGCGCGCCCGTCCGTCCCTGCGGCTGCGGCCCCCTCGATCGCTGTCAGAACGAGTGCTGCTGCTGTCGTGCCGCGCCGGCGCCCGCCGTGGGGACCGAGGACACGGCCGCCCCGGGCACCTACCCTCACTGCAAAGGCAGCGCCGCGAAACCGTCGCGCCCCTGCTGCTCGACGTCTTCCGCCTTCCTCTCCTCGGGTGTCCGTTGGGTCGCCGGCGTCGCGGCGCAGAAGTGCCGGGGCGTGAGCAATGCCTGGGTGAGTCTCGGCGCCGTCTTGCCCGCGCCCCCCGCCCACCCGGGGCTGCCGGTCGAGCCCCCGAGCTGCCGCGTCGCTCCCCTCGCGGAGTCCCTGGTTTTCCACCCGTCCGCGCCTCCCCTTCCCCCTCCCCGTCCGTCCCACGCCTGAGCCGACGACCCTTGCTTTCGCGTGTTCGCCGCCTCGCCTGCGGTCCGGCTCAGGCACTCCGCGACCAGGCAACCCCACGTGCCAGACCCCGTATTCCGTCCTTCGCCCATCCGCGGTTTGCGCTGGCACCCCGGGCGGGCGGCCGAAATGAGCGCGCTCTTCGGGTCGGACGCGCGACGGGGAGGTTGCCCCATCACGCCCCTGTCTCAACAGGCGAGAGGACGGCGCTCTAACGACGGGCCGGCCACGGCGGATTCCCTTGCGACCGAGTCAGACGGCGTGCAGCCTCCCTGTTCCGTCGCAACCGTTCGTGGCCTTCCCGTCCAGCCGTCAGCGGGTTCGATCCCCGCCGGGGGCACTCAATGCTCGCCCGTCGTCCGGCCTTCACGGTCAAGGCCGGACGACGGGAGAATCGGATCGGGGAGGTTTGCCGAGAGACGCCGACTAACGCCGTGGCGAACGCGCTCAACGGCCGATCGGTCTCTCATTCCGGCGAGAGCGGGGTTTTGTTCACCCAGGACCAAACCTGATTCTGATTCTGCGTGAGCCAGCCGTGGGTGATCGACTGGACGTGGCCATCCGCGAAGGTGACCACGTTGACGTTCTGGTGCGGTGAACTCAGCATGGGCGGAGAATAGCTATTGGGCGACAGGTAGGCGCCTTGCGGCACCTGGCTGTCCGGCACGCTGGTGCCGCTCGTCGCGTTGTTGCAGTTGTACCAGGTCGTGGGGCCAAACGAGTAGTCGGCCGGGTTGACGCCCAGGTGGGACAGGAACGCCGTGTTGGAGGTGCCGTTCCGGTTGGCGATGCCCGTCAGGCTGACGCCCGCTCCGGGGTTCCAGAGGATGCACTGGGCACCGGGGACGTTCCAGGGGACAAGGACGTAGTAGCCGTAGTCGCTGATCCCCCCATAAGGCGGCGTTCCCCCCGGCGCGTACGGTGAGGACTGCCCTGGCCGATTGCCCCGGCTCGGGCAGAGGAAGAGCGGCAGCGTGTCCGTGGCCGCGTTCACGGGCGTCAGCACGCCATTAACCAGCTGCACCTGGTTATCCTGTTCGATGTAGGCCATCAGCTGGACGTGCCAGTCCTGGTTCGGGTACGGATACTTCGGGCTCATCGGCGTCTGGCCGGGGTTGGGGACGTATTCGTCCGGCAGGAAGCCGAAGGTGCTGGAGAAGTTGTGGGCCGCCATGCCTAGCTGCTTCAGGTTGTTGTTGCAGGCGGCCCGATCGGCCGCCTCGCGGACCTTCATCACGGCGGGCAGAAGCAGGCCGATCAGCGTGGCGATGATGGCGATGACGACGAGCAGTTCGATCAGCGTGAAGCCGGAGCGGCGTTTCTGGTTCATGGGGGAGATCCTTTCGGCAACGTCATGGGGTCACTCATTCCGGATCAAACGGGGGACGGGGGCGCGCCGAGCCGGCGCCGCGCAGGGCGGCTCGGGCGCAGGTTGGCCAGCGCAGGGGCACAAGGCCACGGCGAACCGCCGGGCTTGTCCCGGCGGGCCGGCCGTTCGCCGTCATGGGCTCAGGAATGAGTGGGCCGAGGGGGAGGATCCGGAGGGACGAGCGACAGGCAGGAGGGGTTCTCAGAGGACGACGGCAGCCAATCGGTCGGGGCGGTGTGCGGCTCCCAGGCGAGGGGGGCCGGGGGGGGCGTTACCGCACCGGAACTGACCCAGACGGTGGCGTGTCCCCGGCAGGCCAGGGCGGCCACGCCGGAGACCCAGCGGAGGTCGCCGAACGGAGCGGGCTCGCCCTTGGCGAAGTTCGGGACGGGAGGTCGTTTGCTGCCCGAGCAGCAGGGCTCTCGGGTGGCCTTGCCTCCCCCGCCGGCGGAGCAGCAGCAGTGCCGGGATGGTTCGGTGATGGGGCAGCCACACGGGCGGGCTTGAGAGGGGGCGGGCGCGCCGGCGAGGTCGCGGGAGGCGGCGGGGACCGGGAAGCCGACGGCGGCGATCAGGTAGGCAACGAGGGCCACCCCGACGCAGACGCGCCGCGGAAGACGTCGCCAGAAGATGTTTCGCCCGCTAAATCGCATGGGCGCTGCCCGCCGGGTGTCGTAGGCCACAACGAGCACAATTGTAGTAAGGTCAGGCGGGGCCGGCGAGTCTCCGCGCCCGGGGCTTAATCCGTGTGCCGGATTGGGCAGCCAGCTTGGCACGGAAATGGATTGCATTGCGCGCGCACACACACACAACAGCAACCTGGGTGCGCAAGTGTCATTTTCATAACGGGATGCGGCAACACAATTCCGATCGCCACCCGTGAGAGGAATCGGCATCGCCCCCCGAGGTGCGAAGGACCCTCTCGCCGTCCCCCGCGTTGCCATTGACCGCCCAAATCGTGTGCGTTACACAAGTCGCGAGGTGGAATCGGAGGACTGAGGGCCGGCAGGATGGAGTCGTCGGCGTGGCGAACGAGGATCGCGGACGCGCTCTGGCTGGTGGCCTGGGGCGTATTGTCGTCGGCGTGGTGTGTCACGGCGGCCGGGGAACTCGGCGCCACCTTCGACGAGCCGCTCTACCTGACGCGCGGCCTGGAGGGCTGGCGCACGGGGTCGCACGCCGGCCTGATTCGGGTCGGCACCATGCCGCTGCCCATCGACGTGCAGACCCTGCCGCTGTACCTCCGCGAGCGGGCCAGCGGCACGAAGTTCGACACGGCCGCCGACTGCGACACCCTGCTGCGGTGGGCGCGGGCCGGCACGCTGCCCTTCTGGTGGCTCCTGCTGCTGTACGGCCTGCTCGCCGGCCGGCAGATCGGCGGCCCCTGGGGCGGGCGGCTCGCCGTGACGCTGCTGGCCTGCGAGCCGAGCCTCCTGGCCCACGCCGCCCTGGCCACGACCGACATCGCCGTCAGCGCCGCCGTGCTGGCCCTGGTCTACCATTTCCGGACGGGGCGCGAGCGCGGCTGGTGCTTGCGCGTCCTGGTGCCTTCGGCCTGGCTCGCGGCCGCCATCCTGTCCAAGGCGTCGGGCCTGGTCTTCGGGTCGATCTGCCTCTTGGCCGTCGAGTGCGAGCGGCAGCTGCGCCAGGTGCGCGAGCGCGGGGAGGGGTGGCCAGCACTGTGGCGGACGTTCGGCCCCTTCCGGCGCGACGCGGCGCAGGTCGTCGGCCTCGGGCTGCTGCTGACGTTCACGTATTGCGGCAGCGACTGGCAGCCGGAGCCGTCCTTCGTCGCCTGGGCGCACCAGCTGCCGGAGGGACGAAGCGCCTCGGTGGTGGTGTGGTTGGCCGACCACCTGCGCATCTTCAGCAACGCCGGCGAAGGGATCATCCGGCAGGTCCGGCACAACGTGCGGGGGCACGGTGTCTTCCTGCTCGGGGAGGTACACCCGCGCGCCCTGTGGTATTACTTCCCCGTGGCCCTGAGCATCAAGTTGACCCTGCCGCTGCTGCTGCTGCCGCCGCTGCTGGCCGCCGTACGGCCGTCGGCCCTGCGCAACTGGGCCTGCGCCGCGGCGGGGGCGCTGCTCCTGTTTAGCCTGACGTGCCGGGTGCAGATCGGCATCCGGCTGATGCTGCCGCTGGTGGCCCTGGCGGTGGCCGGCCTGGCGGGGGCGGCCGCCAATGCCTGCCGCTGGCCGGCTGCCGCTGACGAGAAGGCGAGAAGGGGCCGTTTTGTCTCCTTCTCTCCTTCACTCCTTCTCTGCTCGGCGCTTCCCTTCGTCCTTGGCGCCAGCGTGCTCTGGGCCGGGGTCAGCGCCGCCCTTGTTTGGCCGCGCGGCCTCTGCTACACGAACGAGGCGTGGGGCGGCACCGAGCGCGGCTACCTGCGGCTGAGCGATTCCAACTACGACTGGGGGCAGGGGGTAAAGGAGTTGGCGTTGTGGCAGAAGGACCACGGCAACGGGCCGCTCGACGTCTGGTATTTCGGGAGTGACCCCGCCGTCCTCCGGCCGCCGCTGCACTACGTCGCGCTGCACGCGCCGCCACCCGGCAGTCCAGTCCTCGACGTCCGCGAGCAGGTCCGCGGACATCGGCTGGCGGTCAGCACGACACTCCTGTACGGGATGCCGTGCGACACCGAGGAGTATCGCCAGGCGTCGGGGTTCCTGCGCGGTTGCACGCCGATGGCGCGGACATCGACATTTCTCATCTACGATTTCAGCGAGCCTTGCGCCGCGGCCGCGCCGTAAACGCCGACACGGCGCCCGGGGGATCCAGGACGCCGTGTCGCGCGGACAGTGCCGGCTCCCCTTGGGGGGGCCGGCAACCTGCCTGGGGGGACTGCCTTAGTTGCCGAAGAAGTGGTGCTTCTTGTGCCCGCAACCATTGTCGCAGCAGGGCTCGCAGCAATCGACGACCGGCACTTCCTTGCAGACCTTCTTGCACACCGTGCGGCAGGCCGTGTAGGTCTCGCAGTGCGGCACGCACACCTCGACCGTACGGGTGGCCTTGTAGGGCACGCAGTGGCTAACGTTGACGGTATACGTCTCGGTGTGGCACTCCGGGATGCAGCGGGTGCGGGTGACCGGGACGACTTCCGTGTGGTACTCCTTCTTGCAAACCGTCACGTGGACCACCTCGGGGTGGCACTCGGTGACCTTCTGCATCTTGCAAACCGTGTGCTCGACCCACACCGGGCAGGGAACCCAGCACTTGACGGTCTTGGTCTTGACCGGCTCGCAGCAATCGTCGCAGCAGTCGTGGTGCATGTGCTTCTTCAAGCGGTCGCAGAGGCTCGGGCCACACGGCTCCTCGTGGCACTCGTAGTGGCCGTGGTCCTCACACTTCCTCTCGACGCACGTCACCGGCTTGCACACGGTGCAGGTCTTCATGATCGTGCGCTCTTCGCACACCGGGACGTTGACGCAGTGAGTGCGGGTCTCGTTGACCGTCTCGCACACCGTCTTGTAGCAGGTCACGGTGCGGGTGCGGACCTCAGGA
>DATFNV010000651.1:0-21413 GCA_035266225.1 Gemmataceae bacterium | reverse complement strand
TTGAGCATCCCCACTACCGTTGAGGTTGTGTTACCGTGATGATGGCTCAAGCTCATGTGGAGCTTCTACTGACTTTTCTCGGCGCAACTCCTCAAGCTCAACTGCCCAGCAAGTCCCAGAATCGGTTACAGTAGAACTAGCGTCCTCGACGAGCCGTACTGTTCCTCGAAGAAGCGGCACCCCCGCGCCGTTTCGTCCCGACTCGGAGTCCGTTCGATTTCCCCCTCATCGACCCCTATCGCGGTCAGCAGGCGGGCCAGCATCTGCCGATGACTGATCTGGTGGGTAGCGTCGCGAACCTCGCCCGCCAGGTTGGGCACCAGGTACGCCTGGACCTCAGTGGAGGCAGCGTTTGCCACGATCAAACCGAGCCAGTTCGTGAACCGATGGACGTATTTCGCGTACTGGACGAAGAAGCGTTTCAGCATTCCCGGCCCCCAGGACTCCTCCCGCATCGCCCGCAACGCACGCTGTTGCCAGCAAGAAGGGCGGACCAACGACTCCTTGAGTCCGTCAAGCCGACCCCCGAACACCTGCCGCACCCGAGAAACAAGCTCATGATGGTCTTCTCTCACTTCAGGCATCGCCCAGCGCGTCCTGGCGGCGCTGGTGGCGTCGCCGACGATGGAGGCGCTCGGCGTGCAGGTGCCGAGCTTCTCGATCCTGGCCATCAAGCCGGTGCCGGAGACGGCCAAGGCGCTCGAGGCCGAGGCGCGCGCGCGACTGCTGCGCGAGGCCGACGACGCCCTCTACTCCCGCCGCAACAACGCCGTCGAGCAGGAGCGCACGATCCGTGAGAACGAGCTGAACACCGAGGTGGCCGTGCAGACCAAGCAGCGCGAGATCGAGGAGACGGGCCTGGGCGGTCTGATCGCCCTGGAGGAGCAGCGCCGCCAGCTGGTGACGACGGAGGCCGAGAACAGCCGTACCCGCGCCGACGCCCAGGCCTACGCCGTCGAGGCGACGATCCGGCCGCTGGCCGCCCTCGACCCCAAGTCGCTGCAGGTGCTGGCGGCGCGCTCGGTCGATCCGCGCTTGATGGTGGCGATGGCCTTCCGGGAGATCGCCGCCAACGCGAACAAGGTCGGCAACCTGAACATCTCGTCTGAGCTGCTGCAGACACTGCTCCAGGGCAACGAACAGCCAGAGCAGGGGCGCTGACATCCTTCACTCCCCTCGCCCTTTACTTCGGGGCGAGGGGTCGGGGGGTAAGGGGCAAAGTCCGGGAGGGCGAGACCTGCCGTTCTGTGTACCCCGTGGCGGCAGGCGCCTCGCCCCCTTTTTTTACAAGGAGACGGGTCGTGGCTTTCGTCGTTTGCGAGCCGTGCGTCAAGTGCAAGTACACCGATTGCGTGGCGGTCTGCCCTTGCGACTGCTTTCACGAGGGTGAGAACTTCCTCGTGATCGACCCCGACATCTGCATCGACTGCGATGCATGCCGGCCGGTGTGTCCGATCAACTCGATCTATCGTGACAGCGAAGTGCCGGAGAGGTGGACCGAGTACGTCGAGTTGAACGCCCGCTTCAGCAAGGAGTGGCCCCAGATCACCGCGACGAAGGACTCGCTGCCCGACGCCGACGACTGGGCCAAGGTCGCCGACAAGCGGGCGCACCTGTCGCAGAAGCCCGCGTCGTGACAAGCCGCTTGCGGCTTCGCAATCGCCCTGCGAAGCCGCAAGCGGCCCCAAGGGGTCTCCCATGTACGAAAAACTTGTCGTCGTCACCCGCAAGACGCGGCTGGAGGAGCTAGGCTCTGTTTGAAAACTGAATGCGGGTACACTTGCGAAGTGATCGTCAGTACATCAAGAGATTGGTCCAGTGGCCGCAATCTCCCTGATGCATCAGCTTCGTAGTTTGTCTCTTTATGGGCAATTCCCCGAAACAGTGTACCCCCATTCAGTTTTCAAGCAGAGCCTAGTCGGCTCGCCGGCCGCCGATTCTCGTCGCCTGCCGGTTGCACGGGCGCGAAGCGTACCCTAGAGTTGTGTAGCGAACGGCCCTGTCAGTTTTCGTGGCGGGGTCCGGGGGCAGGCCCGGGCGTCGTGCCCGGGTCCCAACGCCTTTCATCCTCGAAAGGGCAAACCATCCGAAAGGGTGGGACGCAAAGCGACAGACCGCTGGGGGTGAGACTCCCGTGGTGGCTGCGCTGCCGAAGGGGTGGACTGGTTGAAGAGCCCGTCCGTCCCGCGACTTACGGCGAATGGAATCTGGCACCGTCAGTCGTCATTGACCCGAGCAAGCCGGCTTGCCGGCTGACCTGGACCTGCCCACGCTACCCTCCGTATAATGCGGAAGCCACAGTAAGGCACGGTATCCGTGCCCGCCTGCCTTCCCATCCTGCGGAGGGTTTTTTCATGCCTCGCACGTCCGACATCTGGTGGCGCGAGTCCAAGCAGTGCTTCTTCACGACCATCGACGGCAAGCAGGTTCGCCTCGCCAAGACGATGAAGGAGTCGCGGACCAAGCTGCAACGCATCCTGCGTGGCACGCACACGCCCGCCGCCGACACGGGCCTCACCTTTGCCCGCCTGGCCGACAAATTCCTCGACCATTCCCAGCACGCGAACGAGCCGGAAACCTACGAAGTCCACCGCCTATACCTCCAGAGCTTCAAGGACCACGTTGGCCAGCGTCTCATCATCCGGTTGTGCGAGGCGGACCTCGACGACTGGTGCCGGAAGCATTCCGTCGCCGGGGGGAAAGGGCCGGGCCGGAGGAAAACGAGGTGGTGAGCGTACCGCCGCAGCGTGGTCCGAGAACACGCAGGCGCGGGCAAGGGCCATCGTCCTGGCCTGCCTCAACTTCGGCGTGAAGAAGCTGGCCATGCCGCCTCACCCGCTGATGCACGTCCGCCCCGGCACCGTGGGCAGCCGCGAACGCTACCTGACGCCGGAAGAACGCACGCGCGTTCACGAGGCCGTGCGGGGTGCCTTCTCGGAGTACGTCTTCGTGTTGGAGCAGACGGGTGCCCGGCCCTTCAGCGAGGCCGCCAAGGTGACGGCTGCCGACGTGGATTTCGTGGCAGGGACGTGGACGCTGGCCAAGTGGAAGAACTCGAAGAAGCTGAAGGGGAAGAAACGCACCGTCTACCTCGTGGAGCCGGTGCTGGAGCTAATGCGGAAGCTGGTGGCGTGCTACCCGGAGGGGCCGCTGTTTCGCAACCGGATCGGCCAGCCGTGGACCCGGCAGGCGCTGACCGCAAGGTTCCGGAAGCTTGGTGAAACGCTCGGAATAGCAGGGCTATCTGCTTACGCATTCCGGACGGCTGACATTACGGACGCCCTATCGCGTGGCGTGCCCGTCGCAGTCGTGGCAGAATTGTGCGGAACGTCCATTCAGACGATCAACAAGCATTACGCAAAGATCGACAAGAAGCAGGATGTACTGAGGGACGCCGCACGGCTGGCAGTCGGCGGCTAACGAATGTGACGGAGAGGGGAGCGGTCATCCGCTCCTCCCGTCCGCTCGCACGCGGCCAGGTACTCGGCAACCGCCTCGTCAGAAATCCTGATCGTCCCGCGACGGCCGGGCCTGCCGTGCCGTGTGTGCTTGATGATGCCCTCCCGGCACAGGTCGTAGACCAGCGATGCGCTGATGCCGATGTTTTCAGCCGCTTGTCGAACCGTCATCGCCTCACCTACCCCCATCTCTGCTGCGATCCTTCTGCCAGGTCTGTCCCCGCGAAATCGCCTCGCCTCAGTTCCTGCCCATCACCGCTATTCAGTAGCACGACCGCATCCGCGGCCTCACTGGGGCGGGGTCCGTGACGATGACGACTTCGCCTGGTGTGCTACTTCCTCTGTTGACGCGAATCGTGTAGCCAGCCTCCGCCTCACTGCCGGTGAGGGCACGGGTCGCGGTGGGTCGGCCGGCGTTTCGTCGTAGGTGCGGCCGTCCAGGAGTCGTCCGGCGGCCTTCTTGTTCCTGCCGCCGTTCTGCTTGTGGAAGAAGCAGACGCCCGCCACGCGGCACTGGTCGCGTACCGCCAGCGCCCACGCCGGGTCGAAGGGGCGGGCGTGCGGGCCGCTCTCGCCGCCGGTGATGACCTTGTGGATGCCGGCGAGGTTCAACTCCACGGGGCCGAGCATGGGTTCGACGGAGAGGAACCTGACGGCGGCGGGGACCCTGCGGAGGCAATCGACCCGCCAGGCGAATTCCTGGTTCTCGACCGAGACGCCGGCCCAGACGTTCGGCGGCCACGGCAGTTTCCCCCGGCCCGCCAGGTCCGCCAGGCGCTCTGCCCTCTTCGTGAGGATTTGGAACGTGTGCCAGGCCGCCTCCTGCATCATCTCGAACGCGCGGAGGATGAATTCGTAGGGCACGTCGGGATGGAAGAGGGCGGACTGGTTGCAGACGAAAATCTTCCGCGGCCTCGAGCAACGGAAGGGCACCACCAGGCGCTCCGGGACGCAGCGCACGAGCCCGGTCCAGTTCAGGTGGCCGTTGTCTTGCGGGAACGCCAGGCCGGAGTAGACGCTACTCACCTTGAGGTTGGGGTTCGACGCCATGCGGATGGAGTCCTTGCAGGCGTAGCAGCCCGCGCAGCCGGGGGAAACCTATGTACAGCCGACCGTCAGGGAGAGTGTGGAGTCCGCCCACTGGATCAACGACTTTTCTGACATGCAATAATCCTCCGAAAGGTAGTTATGGGTAAAGCCAGCCCTTTCTGTGCTTGCCGAGATGCGTCCAAGTTCTCGTAGGTGCGGCCGTCCAGAATGGGCTTCCTTGCCCATGCCGAACCCAATCACTGTTCCAGCTCAAAACTACTGATGAACGACAACTATAGTTCCCGCCCCCGTGTGGCCGCTGGTTGTCGTTCGCTGTCCCCTCCGCAGTTCGACGGGCCGCGCCCCGGTGAGCCGCAGCAGTCAGAGGAGCTTGCCGAACGTCTCGGAGAACCCGACGTGTCGCTGGTGAACCGCCGGCCTGTCCGTCCAGTTCTTGCGGTGGTACGTCGCCCTACTAGCGAAGCACTCGCCGATCAGCAGGTCCATCAACTCCTCGGACATGCGGGCATCTGGCCCCGCTCAGGCGGGCCTGTTCGCTGGAACAGTTACGCGGGTGTGGCTCCGGAGAAGCAGGTTTCAAAACAGTGACAAAACAGTGACTTTTCGACTGCTCTGCCGATCGGCCAACAAAAAAGCCCGCCGCAACTCTTTGTCGCGGCGGGACTTGCGTAAGCTGGGGAACTAGGATTTGAACCTAGACAAGCAGATCCAGAGTCTGCTGTGCTACCGTTACACCATTCCCCAAATGGTTGACTCGTAAGGATTTAGAGCAGCCGCTCAGGGTTGCCACCGCCTGGATGCGCACCCGGTTGCGCACGCCTCGGCTCTCCTCCGCGCCGATGGCGGCGAACTGCACAGATTATAACTGCAGCGGCACAGGCAGGCAAGACCTCGAACCCCAGGACTGCCGGGTTGCGGAGAACCTGAAGTTCCTGGACCTGACGGGCTCAGCCGAGGCGCCCGTGGAGGGCAGCGCGGTCCTGTGCGACCACTACCGCTTCAAGAGGCTCCCAGCCGCGCCGGGGACGCTCAGCTTCTACTACGCGACGACGGGCCGTCGCATCGAGGGGAAGTGTGTCACACACGCCGCGGGCTATGAGTGGGTTCCAGTCGCCGTGACGGCGGATGCCCCGGAATCGGAGCCGCACCTGCACGTGAGCTACGCGCTGCGGCTGCCCCTGGCCGCTTTGCGCGGGGGGGCGAAACAACGGTGGAGAACCGGCTGACCTATCACGGTGCCTTCTAGCGGCGCGAAGGCGAGTCGTTCCACACGCACGTCAGCTTTCCGACGGAGCGCCTGACCCTCCTCGTGCTGTTGCCGTGCCGAAGGCCGCTGACCGGACTCCGCTGCCTCACCCGGGACCACCCGGCGGAGCCGTTCCGCCCTGTCCGCGAGGCGGCGCTCTGTGCCTCCGCAGGTCGGTTGATCTCCTGGAGGATCGACGCGCCCTGGGTCGGGCGGACCTATCACCTGGAATGGGATTGGTGAGCCGTGTCCCTCAACTTCTCCCGCCCGACGCTCGTGCGCCAAGCTCCGACTGCCGGCCGGCCCTCCGACCCAAAACTCGGACGCCAAGCGGTCTCCTCCATACAAAACCCGGGTGAGCCGCATCCACCGTAAGAACACGATCAACAACCCTTTTGATCGAGACGGGACGGGACACCCACTTCCTTCCCTCGACCGCCGTGAGTGGCTGCGCCGGGCCGCTGCGGCCGGGCTGGTGGTCGTGTTGCCGATCGGCTGTTCGCGCCGCGCCCCGGGGCCGGCGGTCGAGGCCGACGCGCTCCTCCGCTTCCCCGGCAAGGTGCCGATGCGCGCCCTCAACGACAGCCCGCCCAACCTGGAAACCCCGTGGCGCTACTTCCGCGAGGACCTCACCCCCAACGAGGCGTTCTTCGTCCGCTGGCACCTGCAGTTCCTCCCGACGACGGTTGATCTGCGCACCTGGCGGCTCACGGTTGGCGGCCACGTCGAGCGGCCGCTGGAGTTGTCGATGGACGACCTGCGGCGGATGAAGGCGACCTCGGTCGTCGCGGTCAACCAGTGCTCCGGCAATTCGCGCGGCCTGTTCGAGCCGCACGTGCCGGGGGGGCAATGGGGCAACGGGGCGATGGGCAACGCCCGCTGGACCGGCGTGCCGCTGGGCGACCTGTTGCGGCGGGCCGGCGTCGGGGACGGCGCGGTGGACGTCTCCTTCGCCGGCCTCGACCGGGGCGGCTACCGCACCGTCCCCGACTTCGTCAAATCGCTCGACCTGGCTCGGGCGAGCGATCCCGAGGTTCTCGTCGCTTACGAGATGAACGGCGAGCCGCTGCCGCTGCTCAACGGCTTCCCGGCGCGGCTGGTAGTGCCTGGCTGGTACGCGACGTACTGGGTCAAGGCGCTCACGGAGGTCACCGTCCTGCCGCAGCGCTTCGCCGGGTTCTGGATGAACCCGGCGTACCGTATCCCGACGACGCCGAACGCCGTCGAGTCGCCAAGCGAGCTGGCGCCGGCGAAGGACCTTGTGCCGATCAACCGCATGAACGTCCGTTCGTTCTTCACGGCCCCCGAGCGCGGCAGTCGCCAGGTCCGGGGGCAGGTCTGTTGGCTCGAAGGGATCGCCTTCGACGGCGGCGACGGCATCCGGCGCGTGGAGGTGTCCCTCGACGGGGGCGGCAGTTGGCGTGAGGCGGAGCTGGGTGACGACCTGGGCCGCTTTTCCTTCCGGCGCTGGCGGTTGGCGTGGCGGCCGCAAGTCGCCGGGCGGCCGCGCCTGCTGGTGCGGGCCGTCAACGGGGCGGGGGAGACGCAAGCCGCCGAGCCCGGCTGGAACCGCTCCGGCTACATGCGGAACGTCATCGAAGAGTGGACCGTCGAGGTCGTGTGATGAGTACGACGATGCGGTTGACGGGTCGGCCGCGATGGGGGCCGCTCTACGCCGGCGGCGCCTTGATGGGAGTGCTGGCGACCCTGGGCGCCACGATGCCGGCCGCGAGCAGGCAGGCCGCGGAAGCGGGCCTGGTGTCCCGCGGGCCGGTATGCCGCATTGTCCTCCCCGACGCGGCGCCGGTGGTCCCCGAGGGGCCGAACCGCGCGCTGTTTCAGGCCAACTGCCGCTTGTGTCACTCGCCGCGCCTCGTCCTGACGCAACCGCGCCTGACCGAGAAGCAGTGGGGCGCGGTGGTCAAGAAGATGGTCAACAGCTACGGCGCGCTCATTGCCCCCGAGCAGGAACGGGACATCGTCGCCTACCTGATGGAAGTGCGGGGGAGGGCACCTTGAGCCGCGTGTACCCGCGGAAATTGACTTTGCACAACCCGGGCCGTGTGCTCTAATCTCTCCTGTCCCGCCAAGCCTGGGCCGCTGCGCCCTCCCGCCTGAAAGGAATGGTCCCGTGACGCCACCCGCCACCCGCCATCGGCACACCATCGGCATCAACCGCCGCGAACTCTTGCAGGTCGGCTATTCCGGCCTGCTCGGCCTCGGCCTGTCGTCGCTGCCCGCCGCGGCCGCCCCGGCCCCGACCGGCCGGGCGGGGCGCAAGCCGAAGTCCGTGATCATCGTCTTCCTCACGGGCGCCCCGAGCCACATTGACATGTTCGACCTCAAGCCGGACGCGCCGCCGGAGGTACGCGGCGAGTTCAAGCCGGTCGCCACGAAGGTGCCTGGCGTCCAGGTCTCCGAGCACCTGCCGCACCTCGCCGCCCGGGCCGACCGGTACGCCGTCGTCCGCTCCCTGTCGCACCGCGAGAACAACCACCTCGTCGCCACGCATCACGTCCTGACCGGCTACCAGCAGCCAGGCGCGTTCTTCGACAAGGTCGCCTCGCGCAGCGATTGGCCGTGCTATTCGTCGGGCCTGAGCTACCTGCGGCCGCGCAACGACGGCATCCCCGGCGGCGTCAACCTGCCGACGTTCCTGGTCGAGGGGCCGCTGACCTGGCCCGGGCAGCACGCCGGCTTCCTCGGGCCGCGGCACGACCCCTGGCAGATCACCCGCGACCCCAACGCCGCCGACTTCCGCGTGGACAGCCTGCGGCTCGCCGCGGGACTCGAGGTCGGTCGGCTCGACGACCGGCGGACGCTGCTCGAACAGGTCAACCGCCAGCAGCAGGCCCTGGCCGAATTGGCCGAGGGCCGGCGTCTGTCGGACCAGCAACAGAAGGCGTTCTCGATCCTGACCTCCGGCAAGCTCGCCCAGGCCTTCGAGATGGAGCGCGAGCCGGTCGCCGTACGCGAGCGCTACGGGCGGCACGCCTTCGGGCAGTCGCTGCTGCTGGCCCGGCGGCTGGTGCAGGCGGGGGTGCCGATCGTCCAGGCGAACATGGGACACGTGCAGAACTGGGACACGCACGGCGACAACTTCCGCCGCCTCAAGACCGAGCTGCTGCCACCGCTGGACCGGGGCGTCGCCGCCCTGCTCGACGACCTGGCCGCGACGGGCCTGCTCGACGAGACGCTGGTGATGATGCTCGGCGAGTTCGGGCGGACGCCGAAGGTGGTGGGCCAGCCGGGCTCGCGCAACGCCGGCCGCGACCACTGGGCGGCGTGCTTCTTCGGCTTCTTCGCCGGCGCCGGCGTGCGCGGCGGGCAGGTAATCGGCAAGTCCGACAAGATCGGGGCCTACCCGGTGACGACACCGTTCTCGCCCGACGACGTCGGGGCGACCGTCTATCACGTCCTGGGTGTCGATCCCGCCTCCGAGGTGCGCGACCGCCAGGACCGCCCGACGCAACTGAACCGCGGCAACGTGATGCAGTGCCTGTTCACGGGGGCGGCGGGCTGACCTGTCCGGGCTCGGTCAGGCGCCTCATGATGACCACGTCGTGCGAATGGTGCCGCGCGCGCGCCAAGGGCGACCAGCCGAGGCGCGCGTAATAGCCCTCCTGGCCGGCGGTGAAGAGGTACACCGTGTCCACGCCCAGGGCGTGCGCCTCCTCGACGGAGCGGGCCAACAGTCGCCGCCCGACCCCCCGGCCACGACAATCCGGGACGACGTAGACGCTGGCCACCCAGGGCGTGAGGTGCTCCCACTCGTCCAGGTCGGCCGTGAGCAAACTCGCCGACCCGACCAGGCGATCCTCTTCAATGGCGACGAACGTGGTGGGGATTTGCCGCCGGCCGGTGTGGCTGCGCAGCTCGGCCAGGGCCTGCTCGAGCGTCCAACCGGGGAGCAAATCCCGCCACTCGTCGTGATGCCACGCGGCGAGGAGCGGGGCGGCGTCCGGGTGATCGGCGAGATAGTCGATCCGCATGGCCGGATGTCCTCCTCGTTTTGATCGCAAACGGGGCCGACCGCCGTCAGGACGGTTCGTGTGGGTTGGCCCTTGGAGCGTCCGCGGTGCGCCTCGGGGCAGAGTCGCATGGGGAATCCTCCCAAAGAGGCCGCGGTCCCCTGGGAGACTTCCTACCATCTCGGCCCGCCAAATTCGAGAGGGACACCCGGTTCCGGCTACGTATGCCACCCGCGTCTGGCGGCCGTCCTGGCGCCGCAAGCGCCGGTGCCGTCATGGCGAACCAGTGGGCGAGCGCGCCAGGCCATCGCCCCGAAGGGTCCGTTGGCTCGCTGCTCCTTGGCCCCGCGCGCGTCGCGGCCGGTGCAGGCGCAGGCGGCGCAACTCCTTCTTTCGGCAAAGGGCGCTCCGATTGCGATTTCCACGCCGCTTCCAAGTCTTGACGCGCTTGCCTTTCAGGGCCACATTATGAGAGTAGCCCTTCACCGGAGTGAAAATCGACCATGCCTGACCCCACCCTCCCCCTCGATGACCTCACCCAACAAATCGCCCAGCGCGAGTCCGAGCTGCAATGGCTTCGACAGCAGTACGAGGCGCGGCAGGCGCGCCTGGCCGAACTGGCGCGGCAGCGGGAAGCACTCCAAGCCCAACTTCGGCAGGTGGAGGACGACATCCAGGCCGAGACCCGGGGAGAGGCACCCAGCGCGCCCGCGCCCCCTGTCGCCCAGGGGACGCCAGCGACATCCCCCAAGCCGACGGCCCGCCTGACGCTGAGCGACGCGCTCGTGGAAGTGCTGCGCGAGGTGAACCGGCCGCTGACGGCCAGGGAGTTGGGGGAGGAATTGGTCGGCCGCAAGTTCCCGACGACCAGCAGCAACATCACCAACCTGGTCCACAACCGCTTGTCGGACCTGGTCAAGCGGGGCGTTCTCCGCCGCGCTCCGGGCCAACCGGGCGTCCTCCTCGCCGAGTCCGCCGATGGTACGAAGGCGGCCGCAGCCACAATTCGCCGAGATGGCCCGGCGGCGCCGGCGAACGAGGCTGCCCGGAAGACCGCGCCTGCACGGCCGCCCCAGCCCGGCTGGCGTGGGGGGCAGCCACCGCTCCGGTCGGTGCTGACCGAGTTGCTCCAGAAAAGTCGGAAGCCGCTGGCGGCGCGCGACTTGGCCGAGCAGGTGCTGGCGACGGGCTACCAGACCAAGAGCAAGGACTTCACCGACGTGGTTTGGACCGCGCTGGGGCAACTGGACAACGTCGAGAACGTGAAGGGGAAGGGCTGGCGCCTGAAGAAGGGCTAGATGCCTGTTTCACAAGTTCGTCGCCACGCGCTCGTAGCCGCATTCGCCAGAAGGCGGGCCAGCCATCGCCTGATCACGGCTGCGGCACGCCTGTTTCTTCGAGCCGCCGCAGGGCCTCGCAGAAAGCGCTCGCCTCCGCAGGCCGCTGCCTCAGCAATCGGTCAAGGGTAGCCAACTCCGTGTCCACCCAAGTGGCGGCTTGCACTCGCAGGTCGCTTACCGCGGCATCCACCACCCCGGCCCAGTCCCCAGCCAGCCGGATCAGGTTCTTCTCCACCTCCCACGGTATGCGCCCGAGCACGTGGCGTCGAAACAGCCCGCCGACCAGCCACATCGGCAACAGCCACCACAGCAGATCCCAGTGGGTCATGAACGTCCGGCTCACGGCGACCGGGACCACGGCTACCTCCGGTCGCTTGACCTCCCACGCGGTCGAGGAGACGGTGACGCCGGTGGCGTCCGCAATGTTCCGGCTCAGCCGGTCGCGGAACGCCTCGATCACCCTTCGAAACCGCCCCTCGGCCTGCCGCAGCAGATCAGCCGCCACGACGGCGCTATCGCGGGAGAGTGGCGTCAATTCGGCGTCCACCCGCTCGGCCATCCACGCCTCGTACCGCTGGGCTTGCTGGGCGAGGTTCCCCTGCCACGTCCGCAAGTCGGCTGTTAGGGCGTCCGTCGTCCGTTGCACGATCACCCCACGCTGGCCGACGAACGTCTTCTCGAAGGCGGGCCGGGTTCCTCCGCACACCCTCTGCTCGGCCAACCGGAGTTCGTCACGAATCACCTCCGCACTCACCGCCTCATTCAAGACGGTTGCGCGAAGTCGCTCGCGTTCCGTGTCGGCACGCTCTGCCGCCCGCAGCCCGACCGTCAGGTAGCCGTGGCAGGCGCGAGCTAGGGTAGCCAACTTCAGGCTCAGCGCGGCCCGCCGTTCCCCCGCCACGTCTCGCGCCACCGGCAGGAGGACGACCTCCCGAAGCTGGCGCAGCCACCGCGTCGTCTCTGACCGGGTGGAAAACGGCAGCACCGGGACGCTGGCCCCGAAGCTCGCGCGGAGCGCCCTTTCGAGAAAGGCAATCACCTCGGCGCGTTCGGCCTCGCTCAGCAGGTCCACCTTGGTCAGTACCACGACAACGCGGGGGGCCATCTGCCGGGCCTCGTCCACCAGTCGCCGGTCCTCGTCGGAGAGCGGGCGCTCGGCACTGACTGTCACCAGCGCCACCGCCACGTTCGGCATCCACGTGCGCGTGGTCTCGGTGTTGTGGGCGAGGACGCTCCCCAGACCGGGGGTGTCCACCAGCCGCAGGCCCGGCAAGTCGGACAGGGACGGCGTGAACACGTCCACCACCGCGACCCGACGCCGGTTCTCCGGGTTGCTGGCCTCCGTCACGAACTCCGCAAGCCGGTTCGGCGCGACCTCCTCGACCGACCCGTCTTGATGGGTCACTCGGACGACCCGCTCGGGTCCGTCTACCGCGCGGGTGATGATGGCCGTCACCGGAACGGCCCCGACCGGGAAGACGGCCTCGCCGAGTACGGCGTTTAGCAGCGACGACTTGCCGGACTTGAACTGACCCAGCACCGCCACGTCGAGCGACGAGTCCTCGCCGGACAGGGCCTCGCACGCGCTCAACGTCGGGTGCAAGGAAGCCAGCCCAAACCTGCGGATGAGGTCGGCCACGGAGTTCAGTTGCTCGGTCGGTCCGCCGCTCATACCGTCCCTTCGGCTGCTGGCCCGGAGGAGGGGGCGAGTCGGCGGAAGACGCGGTGCCGCAAGTACACGCCGCGCTCCCCGAGTTCACGCTCGATCCGCAGGAGTTGGTTGTACTTCGCCACACGGTCGGTGCGGCAGAGCGAGCCGGTCTTGATCTGGCCCGCGTTCGTCGCCACGGCGAGGTCGGCGATGGTCGTGTCCTCGGTCTCCCCGGAGCGGTGGCTGATGACGGTCGTGTAGTCGGCGCGCCGCGCCATCTCGATCACGTCCAGCGTCTCCGTCAGCGTCCCGATCTGGTTCAGCTTGACGAGGATGGAGTTGGCGATGCCTTGGGCGATGCCGTCCGCGAAGATGCGCGGGTTGGTGACGAACACGTCGTCGCCGACCAGCTGCACCTTGCCGCCCAGCGCCTGCGTGAGCGAGCGCCACCCGTCCAGATCGTTCTCCGCAACGCCGTCCTCGACGGAGACAATCGGGTACTGGGCGACCCACTCCTCGTAGAGCCGCACCATCTGGTCCGGGGTCTTCCGCGACTTGTCGGACTTGGAGAAGACGTAGCGGCCCTCCTCGTAGAACTCGCTGGCCGCAGGGTCGAGTGCGAGCGCGACCTGATCGCCCGCCTTGAAGCCGGCCCGTTCGATGGCCGTCAGGATGACCTCGATGGCTTCCGCGTTCGACTTCAGGCTCGGGGCGAACCCGCCCTCGTCACCGACCGCCGTGTTGTAGCCCTTCTTCGTGAGCACTTTCTTCAGGGCATGGAACGTCTCCGCACCGAACCGCAGGGCCTCGCGAAAGGTCGGGGCACCGAGCGGCACGATCATGAACTCTTGGAAGTCCACGTTGTTGTCGGCGTGCTGGCCCCCGTTGAGGACGTTCATCATGGGGACGGGGAGGATGACGGCGGCGTCACCGCCCAGATACCGATAGAGCGGCATCCCGACCGACCAGGCCGCTGCTTTCGCCGTCGCCAGCGAGACGCCGAGGAGGGCGTTGGCCCCGAGACGCTCCTTGGTCGGCGTCCCGTCCCTCTCGATCAGGAGCCGGTCGATCTCCCGCTGCTGGCTGGCGTCCCTGCCGCGCAGGAGCGGCGCGAGTTCCTGCTCGACGTTCCGCACGGCCTGTAAGACGCCCTTGCCCCCGTAGCGGGGGCTGTCGGCATCGCGGAGTTCCAGTGCCTCCCGCTTGCCCGTGGAAGCGCCCGAGGGCACAGCAGCCCTGCCGAGGCTCCCGTCTTCCAGCATGACTTCCACTTCGACCGTGGGATTCCCTCTTGAGTCGAGGATTTCGTAAGCGTGGACCTCGGTGATGCGTGTCATGGTCGGACCCCTTGTTGGACCGTGATGGCTCTCGCTTGTTCGGGGCGACTATCACTGCTGCTCAGCCTGTCATTTCCATTCCGGTCAAGGTTGAGGATCGGGCAGGAACCGTCCGTCCTTCAACGCGACCTCCTTTGACTGCCCTCACTTGACGATCAGGACCGTGCAGGCGCAATGCTCGCTCACCCGGTCACTGGTGCTGCCCAGAAAGAAGCGGGCGATCCGCGAGTGCCCGTGCTGCCCGACGACCACCAAGTCCACGGACTCCTTCGCGGCGTAGCGGACGATGGCGTCGGCGGCGTGGCCCCGGAGCACCACGGAGCGGAGGGCAACGCCCCGGCTGCGGGCGTACTCCACCGCGGCCTCGCCGATCTTGCGGAAGTGCGCCTCGGCGCTCTCGCGCAGTTCGTCCACTTCATCGACCATTGCGACAACCTCGGGCACTTCCGCCACGCTCAGGGCGGTCAGGTCCGCCCGGTAATGAGCCGCCAGATCGACGGCGGCGGTCAGGGCCTTCTCGCTGCCCGGCGAGCCGTCGATAGCCACAAGGATGTTCTTGAACATGGCAACCCTCCGAGGACGTTCGCTGCGGCACGTCACGGTTCTTCGGGGACGGGCGACGGTTTGTGCTTGCCTGCCGGGAGGCCGTCGTCGCTTGGGACAGCCGCAACAGCCGACGGGGAAGCGGCCACTTCGGAGGCCAGAGCCGGTTCGATCTCAGGCTTGAAAAACGTCTGAGCGATCATCGTCGGCACGATGGCGCTGCCGATGACCACGGTGACGAGGATCGAATACTGCTCCTGACTGATATAGCCGTTATTCAGCCCAAAGAGGGCGCTGATTGTGCCGAACGTCAGGCCTGTGGACATCAGCAGGGTGGTGTAGTTGCTCTCGCGCATCCCGAAGCGGAACATCCGGGTCAGGGGCCAGACGCCGACGAACTTCGTGACCAGCTTGACGAGCAGGAGGACCGCAATCAGGCCCAGCCCGCTCCACAGGGCGGGCATGTAGACCTTCATCCCGGCGTTGAGGAAGTAGAAGGGCGTCAAGAACGCGAAGACCGTCGTGCGCAACCTGCGGATTGTATCCCGCTGGTGAGCGAAGATGCCAGCGAGCGCGAGGCCAACCATGTAGGCAGGCAGAACGGCCTCGCTCTTCGAGAGGGTCGCCAGCCAGCCCAGAGCGAACAGCATGAAGAAGACCATCTTGACGCCCGGCTCGCTGACGTGCGTGGGAAAGCGGGCGAAAAACCAGCGGACGAAGCGCGGGGCCAGCCAGAGGACGAGGACGGCGACCACCACGAAGACGAGCAGGCTCCAGTCGTAGTTGGCAAAGCACGCCCCGAGGGCGACGACCGTGCCGAGGTCGGTGATGAAGCAGGCGGCGAGGATCAGCTTGCCGAAATCCGTTTCGTTCAGCCCGGTCTCGATCATGACCGCGTAGACGACGGCGACGGACGTGGTGGACAGGGCGATGCCGCAGATCGCCGCCGCGTTCCAGTCCCAACCGCTGACGAAGCGGGCGTAGAGCATGGCCCCCACGAACGGGGCGGTGAAGCTGGCGACCCCGATGGACATGCTTTCCTTGAAGAACCGGCGCAGCACGGTCGGCTCGATCTCCGCGCCCGCCATGAAGGTCAGCAGGATGCTGCCGAACCCGGCCAAGAACTTGACCCACTCGTTCGCCTTCAACTCCCAGTGGAGTCCGAAGACCTGATAGTGGCCGAGGAGCAGGGCCACATTGCCCGCCGCGATGCCGACGAGGATTTCGACCAAGGCGATGCTGAGCTTGAAGCGGATCGCGAGGAGGCTGGCGAGCAGGGCCAGTCCGAGCCACAGCGCCGCAATTCCCCAGTCACTCTCCATCGTAAGTCCCTCGCGGGAAAACGGCCCGGTGCGCCGGGCCGTGCGCGTGGTGCTCTACTGGGTCGGCCTCCAGTACCGCTCGGCGGCGACGGCTACCAGATCGACCGCCGTTGGCCCGAGCCTGCCGCTGTTGACCGTCAGGTGGTACTCCAGCGGGTCGGGCCAGTCGGCCCCGAAGTAGTCGGCGTAGAAGCGGCGGCGCTGGTCATCGCTGTCGGCGATGAGCTTCCTCGCCGGTTCTTGGCGCAGCCAGCGGTGCTCCATGACGCGCCGCAGCCTCAGGGGCATCGCCGCGACCAGACGGACGTGGAAGGCCCGTGGGTGCTCGCGGAGGAAGCGGCTCCCGCCCCGGCCCACGAGCAGCACGTCGCCGCGCCCGGCCAAGTCGCTCATGAGTTGCCCCAGCGCCTCGGAGTAGCGCTGGTACAGGCTTCCGGGCCGGAAACGCTCAAAGAGGCCCGCTGGCTTCTCGTCGATCCTCTCCAGTTCGGCCTCGGGGACGCCGAGCCGCACGGCCTCCTGTTCGAGCAGGTCACGGTCGTAAACCCGCAGCCCGAGCCGCGCCGCCAGCGTCGGCGCGAAGCCGGTGTCCCCGGCCCCCAACTCGCGCGCCAGCGTCAGGACGCGGTGGCCGGTCGATCCGGTCGCAGGTTCCACCGCCCAGTCGCCGCGCACCAGCGCCAACACACCCCCCACCACGTCGTCCAGCGGGACGCGCCCCGTGTTCACCACGAAGTCGTACTGGTCGGGCTGGAGAGTGGCAGGGCCGAAGAAGTACCGGGTGAAGCGCTCCCGTGTGCGGTCCACTTCGAGGCAACGGGCCAGCGCCCGCTCGGGCGTCCAACTTTCCAGCCGGGCCATGCGCTCGGCCCGCCACTCTCGGGGCGCGACGAGCCGCAGGTGGAACGAATTGGGGATGTCCCCCAGCAGTTGCCGTGTGCCCCGCCCGACCAGAACCACGTTGCCCCGGGCGGCGGCTTGTCGGGCCGCTTCGGTCAAGCCGTGGAGGTAGCTCTGGTGCGGCGGGTGGAGGCGGAAGCGGTCGGCCACGCTGATCGCTTTCTCGTCGAGGCGTTCCAGATCGGCGTCGGGGACGCGCTCCACGGCAGCGGCTCGGTGGAGCAGTTCGCGGTCGAGCAACTCCCAGCCCAGCGCTTCCGCCACGCGGCGCGCGACCTCGCCGCCCCCTGCGCCGTACTCCCGCGACACGGTGATGACGTTCATGGCCGACGCTCCAGCGAAGGGCGCAAACAAGAAGGCCCCACCGGGAACGCGGTCCTCCCGGTGGGGCCTGTACACTCTTTCAGACACCCCACCCGAGGGAGAACCCTTCAAGGTAGGGGTCATCAGCGGCGGCTCCACAAGGGAACCGCTGCGGTTAATGGCGAACCCCATCGCCGCTGAAAAGCTTATCCGAACGCAGCCCGGTGGTCAACGCCTCGCAGCCAGGGCGTCTTTGCCCCGACGTTCCCGACCTGCCCCTTTCGACAGCCTTCCTCGAACGCACCCGAACTCAAGTTGACCAGCCCGTGCCGCCGACCTATGATTCTGGACAGGCGATGGGGTTCGCCTTCAAGCGCTGTTGGGTCTGCCCGGCCTGACGGCTGATGACCCCTACTGACAAGGTTCTCCTTGAAGGTAGGGGCTTTGCATTGAGCCACGACCCTTCGGAGGAGCACCCTTCCGAAGGGTTTTTTGTTGCGCCGTCCCTGCCGGGCGGTTTCTTCTGGGAAAGGAGAAGGAGATGCCGAATATCCTTGTGGCGCTGGACGGCTCCCCCGTGAGTGAGAAGGCGCTGGAAGTCGCGGTCAGGCTGGCCCAACAGGACGGGAGGCAGCTTGCCGCCGTCACGGTCCTCGACCGTTCCGGTGATCCGCACCTTGAGCGACTGGCCGAGGGCATGTCGGCCAAGGCCCGCCGTCACTTGGAGGAAGTCCTCCAAGCGGCGGTGAACTTCGCCCGCTCGCGCGGAGTCCAGTTGAAGCCGATCTTCCGTGAGGGACACCCCGCCGAGGCCATCATCACCTGCGCCGAGCAGGAGGACGCGGAGGTCGTCGTCTTGGGCAGCAGGGGGAGCACGACAGACCGTCCGGGGCTGGGCGGGACCGCCAATCAGGTCAGCAGCCACTCGCCCTGCACCGTGATGCTCGTCCGGTGATACTGCTGGGCGGCAACAGGCCGCACCACGAACGCTGCGCGGAAGGTGTGCCTCGATGGGACGGAGGGCGAAGAACGCACCTGCTGCCGGAGGTGAGCCTCCGTATCGGGCGTGGCTGTCGTCGGCCGAAGGTCGTGGCTCATCGTCTCCAAGGCTCTCGCCAACGGGACCACGGAGTCGATCCCCGCTGAGAAGGACCAGCCAGGGAATCACGAACTACCGCCAGTAGAACGCACGAGCCCCGGTAAGGCAACTGACCTTACCGGGGCTTTCTCGTTCGCACGGAGAGTCAAGCAGAAATCTGATACAGTTCTGACAGGAAAGCCGCGGTTGTATCAGATTGCTGGGAAGATGATTTGACGCGAAGCGTGAAATGAAGCGACCTTGTGGCGTTTACCACAAGGTCGGAAAGTGGAGCCGAGGGGGCTCGAACCCCTAGCCTCTACATTGCGAACGTAGCGCTCTCCCAGTTGAGCTACGGCCCCAAGTCGTTTACCGCAAAGCCCTTGCGTTCAGCGGCCGCGGTTTGATTTCGTACTCCCTTGCCCAGCGAATGCGCTTCTGCTGGTTGTTCTTGGGCGGCTCAAGCCTCAGCGAGCAGAGTCGATGGTTTGGTACATCGGCAATCGGGACGAGGTAGACCGCCCCGTTGTCCGGGCAGTAGACGCCAAAGTACTCGATCTGCCCTACGTAATCAACCGCGACCCGGCGCCACTCTGTCTCTTTTTTCGCCGCGCGGAGCGACTGCGTCGGAAAATGCACAGAACCGTTCTTAATGTGGCCTGTTTTGCACTGCACCCGGTGAAAGCGCCCCGCATCATCCTCGATCACCAGATCATAGCGCTTTACGCTGGACCAGGGGACGAGAACATACCAACCCTCCTCCACCAACGCACACAAGATGTGCGCTTGGGTGATCTCGCCGATGGCGTTGGGATCGTAGTCCTCGTGATCCCGGTACGTCCACGGTTGGCGCCCGAACATGGCTCCTGCCCTCAACATGGGTGGTGCCTCCTCCCTGCTGAGTACCGTCGCCCGTTGACCAGAGGGATTATAGAAGCCTCGACCGCCGGGCGACAAGGCGATTTCCCACCCCGTCGCCCAGCCTTGTTCGGGCGTCAGTTGTTGCCCCCGGGCGATTTCTCGGCCAGGGCCTTGCGGTGGTATTCCGCGCCGCCGAACTGCTTCTCGTCGCACAGGCGCTCCAGGCACTCCTTCGCCCGCACCGGGTCCTTGCGGACGTCGGCGAACAGCCTGGACAGGTTGTAGAGTGCCCGGGCCAGCTCCTCGCGGTCCTGGTTATAGTGGACATCCACCCACAGGTACTCCCAGAACGCCTTGTCGCCCTGCCCCTGCGCCCGGTAATAGTCGCCGAGCGTGTTGCGGGCCAGCGCCTTGACGTCGTTGTCGGCACCGCCCTCGAGGACCGCCTTTAGCTCCTTCTCGACGGCGTCGTATTTGCGGCCGGCGATGTCGCAGGCGGCGAGGTACACCGTGAGCTTCATCGCTTGCGGGTCGTCGGCCGCCATCCCCTTCTGGACGGCCCGGGCCTTGGTGGCGGCCTCGTCGTGCTTGCCCTTGCGGAGCAGGTAGCGGACCCTGAGCAGGCCGAACTCCTGGCGCACCTCCTTGGGGGCCGCCTCGTTGTCGGTCAACTCGGCGTAGACGGCCTGGGCGCCGGCCTCGTCCCCCTTCTGCTCCAGGAGGCGGACGTGCAACTTCGTCGCCTTGACAAGCTGCCAGCCGTCGCCGAAGTCTTTGCGAAACTTCTGCAGGGCGTCCACGGCGGCGTCGAGCTGCTTGGGGTCATCCTCCGACTGCAAGGCCAGCGCCTCGGCGATGCTAAACTGGACGTCCCGGTTCAAGGGTTTCTTGTCCGTCACCTTCGGGGCCAGTTCGCGTAAGAGTTCCAGGGCGGTCTCCAGCAACTTCTTCCGTTCGGCCGGCTTGGCCGCCGCCCGGGCCTGGCGAAGTTTGCTGTGGGCCTTGTTCCAATCGAGCTTCTCGAACTTGTCGTCGTCCTTGACCAGGTACTCGATGTCGGTGATGTCCGCCGCGGGGATCGACTCGAGGTCGGCCGGTTTGCCGCCGGCCTTCCTGTACGTCACCTTGGCCGGCGTCTCCTCGGTGATGGTGCCCTTGGTGACGAGGTTCGTCTGCGTCTTGCGGTCGAAGTGATGAATCTGGTCCTGGGCTCGCGCGGCCGGCCCGGCGGACAGGACGAGAGGGCCGAGCAGGGCGACGGCGATCAGCAGCTGCTTCATGGGGGTAGCTCCTGGGGTCCGGCGGCCGGGCGCCGCGCGGGTGGTTCGTGGGGAATCACTTGTCGGCCTTCAGCTTGTCGTACTGCTCCTTCAGCGCCGATTCACGGTCGAGCAACTCGGTAAAACGGGCCTTCGACTCGTCGCCGCCCAGGTCGGGCCAGGCCCCTTCGAGCTTGGTGATGAGCCCGGCGGCCCGCCGGGTGTAGTCCTCCTTCTTCTTGTCGTCCTTGAGCGCCTTGGCGTAGCGGAACATGCTTTCGGTCATGTAGTAGTAGCACTCGAAGTATTGCTCCTTCTCCCTCGCGCCGCCCTGCTGCAGCCTCTGGCCCAGTTGGGTCACCAGCTTGCTCCAGGCGGTGTAGGCCTTGCCCGGGGACATCAGGTGAATCGTCTCCTTGGTCACCTCCGGGTGCTCCTTGCCCCAAGCGGTCTTGAGGAGTTCATCCAGTTCGGCGGCGGCCTCCTTCTCCTTGCCGCCCTCGCGCAGCTGGCGGACAATCAGGATGCGGCAGAAGTGATAATTGCTCGTCTTGTTCATGTCCTTGGCGTCGTCTTCCTTCGGCTCCGGCACCTGGCGGGCCAGCTCGACGGCCGTGTCGTGCGCCGCCGGCGTGCCCAGGGCGGCATAGGCCTCCGCCATGACCCGCAGGAATTCCGGCTTCGGGTCCTTCTCCCCATCCTTGAGGGCCTTGAGGAAATCGCCATACTTGCCCAGGGCGTCGTTGTCCTTCTTCTTCCGCGCCTCGCGCGCCTGATCCTTGACCATCATGGCGATCTGGATGAGGATGACCTTGGTGCCGCCTTTCTCCCCCGCGTCGGCCTTGGCGAATTGCTTCGCCGCCTCGTAGATCTTCAGGGCGCGGCCCGTATTCCCCTCCTGGATATTGATTCGCAGCGCCAGCCCCATCAGCCCCCAGCGCAGGTCCGGATTTTGTTTCAGCGCACCGGCGTACTCGCCCTTGAGAATGGCATCCACGATCGGGTCGGTAATTTCCTTCACCTTCGCGGGGCGGCCCGCGGCAAACTCGGCCTCGGCGGCGCCGTATTTGCCGAACAGCTTCAGGAGGGCGAGT
>DATFNV010000650.1:0-20340 GCA_035266225.1 Gemmataceae bacterium | reverse complement strand
GATCGCGCCGCCTCCTCGATCTCGGCGCGCAACTCCTGTTCCTTGCCCTCTGCGCGGTAGTCCGTCCAGGCATCGCAGGCGATGTCGTACAACTCGCCGCCCATCGGCACGAGTCCGGCGAGGCCGCGCAAGCCGTGCTTGACGACTGCCTTGCCAATACACCGCATGAGATGAAGGAAGCGGGGCATCGGAACGCTCCCGAATCGAGGGTGGAGGATCGGAGAGTTATTCGCTCGCTCGGCCCAAGCATTTTACCCGACGGCGCGAGAAGAAACGAAGTTTTGTTGAGCGGTGGCTCGCAGGGCCGCGTGGCTCTCCGAGCCGCCGCCAAGGAGCGCTGAGGCCAAACATTTCATCAGCGCTCATAAACACTCAAATCACTCCGTGCAAGGGTCCGCCCCGGGCCCCGAGGGCGTCCACCCGCCGCGCCACGGCCGGATCCTCCTCCAGCGGCGGCGCGTGCTGCGGTTTGATCCGGGCATCGATGATCACTGGCCCCGTACAGCCCCAGTGCTTCTGCCGCGTGGACGCCCCGACCCCATGCACGTCCGCCGCCGGGTTCGAGCGCGTGAACGTCACCCACAGCCAGTTGTTCAGCGCCCGGGCCGTAAACTCGCTGTCATCCACCACGAGGATCAACGGGAATCCGGCGAGGTCCGCGGCCTGTGCTTCGAGCGCGGTCGTCAGCCGCGCCACGTCTTCGGACGGCGGACACCGCATCGCCAACACTCCCGGCAGACAGACGCGCGGCTCGCCGAACCCGTCGGGCAAGCGCAGTCCCGGCGGCACCTGCGACGCCAGTTCGCGCCGCACCGGTCCCGCGGCGGCGATGACTAACTTCGACCCTTCGTTGAGGCCCGTCCCCGAGTAATCGAGCGTGTCGATGGTCGTGCAGGTCTGGAAATGCAAATCGGTCCGCGGGTCGAAGCGCTCCAGCAGGTGGCGGAAGAACGCGGGGATGTCGTGGATGTCGAGAGACGGATTATCTTCATACGCCACGAGGAACAGGTACTTCGCCAAGGAGAGTTGCCCCTGCCCGAGGATGGCGTTGGCGCAGGTGAGCAGCTCCTGCGGCTTGCGCTTCTCGGCGTAGGGGACGTAGCGCTCGCTGCCGATGGCCAGCAGCAGCGGATGAACCCCCGCCGCATCGACCGCATGGACCGCCTTGACGCCGGGGATGACCGTCGGGATGATCGGCCCCGTCAGCTCGTGAATGATCGCGCCGAACTGCGTGTCTTCCTGCGGCGGCCGGCCGACGACCGTGAACGGCCAGATGGCGCCCTCGCGGTGGTAGACGCGCTCGACGTTCAGCACCGGGAATGGGTGTGCCAGGCTGTAGTAGCCCAGGTGATCGCCGAACGGCCCTTCCGGCAGTTGACGCTCGGGATCGACTTTGCCGACGATGCAGAAATCGGCGTCGGCGGCTAAGGTGTAGCGCGGCGACGGCACACCGCGGAGGAACTCATTCCTTCCTCCGTTCTTGATACCTCGAATCCTGTCTTCTGTTAGCTCGATGAGCCGCACGCGCCGGCCGCCCAGGGCCCCCGCGAAGGTCAGCTCGGGCATCCCTTCGGGGAGCGGCATGACGGCGGCGAGGGTCATGGCCGGCGGTCCACCAACGAAGACGTTGACGCGGAACGGCACGCCGCGCCGCAGGGCCGCCGCGTGGTGGACGCCGATGCCGCGGTGAATTTGGTAGTGCAGGCCGACCTGGCGGTCGCGCTGGTACTCCCCGCCGCTCAGCTGCACCCGGTACATGCCGAGGTTGCTGTGACGCCAGCCGGGGCGGTCGGCGTCCTCGGTGTAGACCTGCGGCAGCGTGACGAACGCCCCGCCGTCGCGCGGCCAGCACTGCAACTGCGGCAGCTGCGATACCATCGTCTGATGGGCGAGTACCGGCCCGCCGCGGACGAACTTCGGCCGCAGCTGCCAAAGGCTGCGCGGCACGTCGCGGTACCGCCAGGGCCGGCGGAAGAAGGACGACGGGTCGATTTTCAGTTCCACCAGGTGTCGCACCGCTTGCAGCGTGTCGCGGAAGAGGAAGCGCGTCCGCTCGATGGTGCCGAACAGGTTGCTGACCATCGGGAAGCGGCAGCCCTTGACGCGCGCGAAGAAGACGGCCGGCCCGCGCGCCTGGTAGACGCGGCGGTGAACTTCCGCCGCCTCGAGGTGCGGGTCGATCTCCTGCTCGATGCGGACGAGTTGTCCCGTCCGTTCCAGGTCGATCACGCATTCCTGAAGACTGCGATACCCCATGTCCCCCAGTCTCCCACGCCCCGTGGGGCAGGCGGCCCACCTGCCATCGCCTGGCAGGCGGGCCGCCTGCCCCACGGGGCTTGGACTTGTTCGCGCGTCACCGCTGCCGTTATACTCCGGCCGGACAACGACTCACACTCTCCGAGATGGAACGAGGGGAGATGACGTGACCACGCGCTGGATCATCGGCCTGGCATCCGGGTCGAGTGTCGATGGAATCGACGCCTCCCTCCTCGAAACCGAGGGTGTCGGTCTCGATCTGCAGGTGCGCCTCGTCCACGCCCTGGCGCAGCCGTACGGCAAGGAACTGCGCGACTTGATCCTGCGGGCGACCGGCCCGGGGCCGTGCGACGCGCGGCAGTTCGCCCTGCTGCACCGGCTGCTGGGCGAGACGTTCGCCGCGGCCGCCCGCCAGGTCGCCGACCGCGCCAGCTTCAGCCTGCAGCGCGTGCAGTGCATCGGTTGCCCGGGGCACACCGTCTGGCACGACCCGGAGGGCCGCTTCCCGGCCACGCTCGGCCTGGGCATGGCCGCCGTCGTCGCCGAGCGCACCGGCGTCACCGCCCTGAGCGATTTCCGGGCCCGCGACGTGGTGGCCGGCGGGCAGGGCGTGCCGCTCGGGGCCCTCGCCGACTACCTCCTCTTCCGCCACCCCCGCGAAGACCGCGTCCTGCTGCACCTCGGCGGGCTGGCGCGCGTCGTCTACCTGCCGGCCAACTGTCGCATTCCCGAGATCGCCGGCTTCGAGGCCGGGCCGTGCAACGGCCTGCTCGACGCCCTGATGCAGAAGCTCACCGGCGGCCGGGAGGCTTACGACCAGGGCGGCAAGCACGCGGTGCAGGGCCGCTGCATCGACGCCCTGTTGCAGCGCTGGCTGGGGCACCCGTACTTGCAGAAGCGGCCGCCCAAGAGCCTGCCGCGGCACGCCTTCGGCGAGGAGTTCGCCGCGCAGGCGGTGCAGCAGGCCCGGGAAATGCACTGGTCGCTGCACGACCTCCTCTGCACGGCGACGCACTTCGTGGCGCACGGCATCACGGGGGCGCTGCGCCGCTGCCTGCCGCCGGGCCGGCCGCCGCGGCGCGTCATCCTCAGCGGCGGCGGCACGCGCAACGGCCTGCTCTGGCACCTGCTCGAACAGCACCTCGGCGGCGTGCCGTTGGAACGGACCGACAAGCACGGCGTCCCCGCCGACGCCCGCAAGGCGATGACCTTCGGCATCCTGGCGGCCCTGACCGTCGATGGCGTGCCGGCCAACGTCCCTTCCGCGACCGGGGCCGCCGGCTCGCGCCTGCTCGGCAGCCTGACGCCCGGCGCGCCGGACAACTGGGCGCGCTGCCTCGCCTGGATGGCCTCGCAGGTGGCGCAGCCGGCCCCGGCCTACGCCGAGTGAGTCGGCGGCCGTCAATCCCCTTGCCACCGGTAGGTGCTAAGCAGGTTGGAATAGTCGTCCGTCCACACCCCCACGTCCCGCTTGTCCGGCCGCTTCCAGCGCGGATCCTCGGAGAGCGTGCCGAAGTCAGCCTTGTGGTTGGCCACCAGAACCCAGGTCGAGGGGCTCTTGTCGTTGTAACGGACCTCGTCGCTCATCATCAGGCAGGCCATCTCCTCCGCGGCGGCGAGGTTGCCGATCACCGGCTCCAGGGTCAGGTAGCGGTTCGACGTGTGGAAGGCGACGAGGCCGTCCTCCTTCAGCTTCGCGCGGTAAATCTGCAGCGCCTCTCGCGTGAGCAGGTGGACCGGGATGGCATCTGAGCTGAAGGCGTCCACCACGATCAGGTCATAGCGCTGCTCGGGCTGGGTGTGGCGCTCGCGCTCCAGCGACAGCCGGGCGTCGCCCAGGACGATATCGACTTCGGCCCCGCGCTCTTTGGCATCCTGAACGTAGCTGAAATAGGTTTTCTGGTCGAAGCTCATCTCCTTCACCCTGCGGTCGATCTCGTAGAAGGTGTAGTGGTCCTTCGGCCCGGCGTAGGCGGCCATCGTGCCGGTGCCGAGGCCGATGACGGCCACGTTCTTCTTGGCCGCCTCCCCCGGGAAGGCGGCGAAGAGCAGGCCGACGGGGCCGGTACGGTGGTAGTAGGTCACGGGATCGCGCGGCGATTCGGTGGGCCAGGCATACTGGCCGGCGAGCAGGTATGCGGCCGTCTCCCAGGGGTGGGCGCTCGCCAACGGGGCGCAGGTCGAGGCCTTCGGCACCGGCCCCCACTCGCGGAATTGCACGCCGTGGAGGGTGTTGCCGTGCAGGAGCCGGTGAACCACCACGCGCGCCTTTGGGTCGCTTTCGTCGCCCTGGACGTTGAGGACCCCGAAGAAGCTGCGGTCGCGGTACAGCACCTCGTGGTCGGTGTCGAACAGCATGGGCACCGCGCTGACGAACAGGACCGCCGCCACCCCCAGGCCGAAGCGCAGCGGCCGTTCCACGAGAACGTAACTCAGGATGATCGGCGGCGCGAAGCTCAGGATCGTCACCAGGGTGTCTCGCTCCATGTCGAGCCTGTCGGCCAGGCCCTGGAGCCGGGCGCGGACGACCCGCGCGGCCTCGCCGGGGGTATTCTCGAACAGGTGGAGCAGCTGGTTGCACGCGGGGAAGGGACGGCCGCTGCGGAGGCCGAAGAACTCCAGGCAGATCAGCCCCAGGGTGAAGGGCAGCAGGAAGTCCAGCCAGCGCGTGCGCGCGGCCGGCGGCCCCTCCGACTCGTCCAGCCGGGGCATGAGAAGGGCCGCGAAGACCAGGGCCAGTGGGTACTCGGCCGTCGAGGTGAAGATAAGCGGTGCCAGAAGGGCGTTGAACAGGCCCCCCAGCACGCCGCCCAGCGCCATCAGCAGGTAGAACTGCGTCAGAGAGCGCGCGGCCGGCCGGCTGCGGGCCAACTCGCCGTGACAGACCATCGCCACCGCGAACAGCACGACGAGGTGAAGCAGGATCACCGTCCACATGCGCACGGGCATCTTCGACACGATCAGGAAGACGAGGAGCAGCAGGAGCACGGGCAGGGCCAGCACCATGAACTTGTGGATCAACGCCGGCAGGCTGCTGAAGACGAGGATGAAGCTGAGCAGGTACAGCGTCAGCGGCAGCACCCACAGCAGCGGGATGGCGGCGATGTCGGTCGTGATGTACGTCGTGGCGCCGAGCATCAGGCTAGACGGCACGAACGCCAGCGCCACCCAGCGCAGCGCCCGGCCAAGGGTGAGGTCCGAGTCCGGCCTGGCCAGGGGCTTCGCGCCGAGGCTAGGGCCGAGGAACTCGGCCGCCAGGCGGCGGAGCGAGGAGGCCGTCGCGACCGCCCTCGGCGCGGGCGGCGGCATTTTTCCAGGCGCCTTGCCCTTCGGCGGCGCGGGCGGGCGCGGCGCCGGCGACTTCCAGAAGAGGACGGCGCAGCCGGCGAGAAGCAGCACCAGCAGGCCGTAGCCGATCGACCAGGCCCAGCGCTGCTGCAGTAGCGTCAGGTTCGGCTCGACGAGTGAGGGGTAGCCGAGTAGGGCAAGCATGCTGCCGGCGTTGCTGGCCGCGTAGAGGAAATAAGGATCCTTGGCGGCGGGGTGGGCGGTGTTGGCGAACCAGCGCTGCAGCAAGGGGGCGGTCGTAGCAATGGCGAAGAACGGCAACCCGGCCGACACGAGCAGGAGCAGCAGCAGGCCGGGGATCGGGTTATCGCCGGCTGCGGGCAGCAAGGCGGTGCTGACGCCGAGCGGCAGCACGACCGCCGGCAGTAGCAGGACGGCGAGATGCGCCGCCGCTTGCTTGCGCTCGCCGAGCCAGTTGCCGCTGTAGTGGGCGTAGGCGTAGCCGGCGAGAAGCATGGCCTGGAAAAAGACCACGCAGGTGTTCCACACCGCGGGGAAGCCGCCGAGGAGCGGCGTGATGAGCTTGCCGATTAGCGGCTGGACCAGGAACAGGAGCAGGGCGCTGAGGAACAGGGTGAGGGCGTAGACCAGCAGCATCGGGCCGGAACGCGGCAAGGCAGTGCCTCCGTGGCGAGAGCGGGCAGAGATAGTTTAGCCGCGACCCGAAGGGGAGCGATCCCCTCGGTCAGGCCGCCGGCGCGAACGCGTTTTTCGCCACGAATTCGACCAATTCGCGGATCGGCGAGAGTTGGCGGAGCGGCGTGAGGTCGGCCTGTGCGAGACGGCGGTCGAACTCCTCGTCGGAGATACCGCGTTCCTTGAGCAACGCGGCGAGGATGACCTTCGGCTCGTAGTGACCGCGGATGAGCTGCGCCTCGGTCACGGGACCGCCGACCAGGGATTCGAGAATAGCGCGATCGGCGAAGAGGAGGGACTGGAGTTCCGGCACCGCAATGAATAGCTTCCACAGCGAGCGCGGGACGCCGTACATCAAGTCCTCCTCAATGGTGAGACGGTCCTCGGCAATCTGCTCGGGATCGACACTCCGCGCATCATAGCACATTGCTGCCGGTTTTCGGTTCAACATAGCGATAGCGGCAGCCCGCCCGCTCACGCTGTTGTGGTCACTGGTATGCACCAGACGAATGTCGCCGTTGGCTTGCTGCATCTCAGGGGCGAGCAGCCGTTGCAACAACCCGACATTCCGCGCGCCATGGGTCGCCACGTAACAAATCATCGGTTCTCCTCCTCACCCACGCCGACCAGCGGGAAGCCGTGTTCGACGGCGTAGCGGTACTTGGCCCTCAGCGTAGCGCCCATGGCCCGCCGCGCCAAGCTGACGGTGATGTCATCCCCCGTCCACAGCAGAATGCGCTGGGGAGCCTGATAGCGAGCGAGTGTCCAGGCGGGCGGCCTAAAGCCCCGCTTGCTGAACACCATGCCGATCACCGAAGGCGGACGCCGCTGCAATTTGTCCCGCAGCTCCGCAATCGGCCTGGCGTTGAGGGAGACTTCATGATCCTTCGCCTCCACAAGGGCCGATACGTGCCCCAGGTGAACTGCCCCGTCGATTTGCTCGATCACCTCGGCGTCGATCTTCACCTCATACGGCCAGGTGACCTGCGCCCCCTCGATCTCGAAGGCGCGCAGCAACAAGTACTCGAACGCCTTTCCCTCGTCCCACCCGGGGAGGGTCTCGTTGCGCAGCAGCCTCTGCCATAATGCCATGAGTGCCGCGTGGTCCGCAAGCTCACGGATCATCCGAATGTAATCGTCGGCCTTGCTCATCGCGCCTCCGTGTCGAGCGCCGCCCCGAGGGCGGCGGCTAAACTTGCAGCACCCCCGTGCGGAATGGCCGGCCCTCGTCATACCGTGTCGCCACCTCCAGCGCCGTCAGCAGCGCCGCCCGCGTCTGGGCCGGGTCGAGGACCGCGTCCACCCACAGCCGCGCCGCCCCGTAGCGGATGTCGGTCTGCTCCTCGTAGCTGGCCTCGACCTTGCGGCGCAGCTCCTCCAGCTCGGCGGCGTCCGGCTCGTGGCCCTGCCGCCGCAGCGCCCCGACCGTGATCTCCAGCAGCGTGCTCGCCGCCTGCTCGCCGCCCATGACGGCGTAGCGAGCCGTCGGCCAGGCCAAGAGGAAGCGCGGGTCGAACGCCTTGCCGCACAAAGCGTAGTTGCCGGCCCCGAACGACCCGCCCAGGATCAGCGTGATCTTCGGCACGACGCTGTTCGCGATGGCGTTGACCAGCTTCGCCCCGGCGCGGATGATGCCCGCCTGTTCGGAATCGCGCCCGACCATGAAGCCGTTGACGTCCTGGAAAAACAAGAGCGGCATCCGCGACTGGTTGCAGTCCATGACGAAGCGCGCCGCCTTGTCGGCGCTATCGACGTAGATGACGCCGCCGTACTGGATCGGCCCGGCCGCCGGCTTGCAGCGCTTGCGCTGATTGGCCACCACGCCGACCGGCACCCCGCCCAGCCGGCCGTAGCCGCACACCAACGTCTGGCCGTATTCCGCCTTGTACTCGTCGAACGGGGCCTCATCGAGGAGGCACGGCAACAGGTCGCGAATGTCGTATTCCTGCCGCGGGTTGCCGGGGAAGAGCGTCAGCAGGTCGTCCGCCGTCCGGCCCGGCGCCAGGCCGTGGGCCACGTGCGGCGCGTCCGCCGGCAGGGCCTCGACGAGCCGGCGCAGGCGCTCCAGGCAGGCGGGGTCGTCGGCCTCGCGGAAGTCTATGGTGCCGCTGACCGCGGCGTGCATCTTCGCCCCGCCGAGGTCTTCGTGACTGACAATCTGGCCGATGGCCGCCTTCACCAGTGCCGGGCCGGCGAGGTACAGGCCGCTCCCCTCGGTCATCAGCAGCTTGTCGCACAGCACCGGCAGGTAGCCGCCGCCCGCCACGCAGTTGCCCATGATCGCCGCCAGCTGCGGCACGCCGGCCGCGGAAATCACCGCGTTGTTGCGGAAGATGCGGCCGAAGTCGTCCTCGTCGGGGAAGACCTCGTCCTGCAGCGGCAGGAAGACGCCGGCGCTATCGACGAGGTAGACCAGCGGCAGCCGATTCTCCAGGGCGATGCGCTGGGCGCGCAGCACCTTCTTGCAGGTCATCGGGAAGAACGCCCCGGCCTTCACCGTGGCGTCGTTGGCGATGACCATGACGCGCCGGCCGTGGACGCTGCCGATGCCGGTCACCACGCCCGCCGAGGGCGCCCCGCCCCAGTCGGCGTACATCCCCCACGCGGCCCACAGGCCCAACTCGAAAAACGAGGTGCCGGGGTCGAGGAGGCGGGCGATGCGCTCGCGGGCCGTCAGGCGGCCCTTCTCGTGCTGGCGCGCGATGGCCCTGGCGCCGCCGCCCTGGCGGATGTCGTGTTCCTGCTGCGAAAGGGCTTGAAGTAGTTCGATGATTGATGACATGATAATGCAAAATACAAAATGCAAAATACAAAATGCAAAATGGATCGATCATTTTGCATTTTGTATTTTGCATTTTGTATTTGCATTTCTCCTATTGAGCCTGAAGCGTCCAGTCCTTGCGCTGCCGCGACGACGGGATGTCCAGCATCTTGCGGTACTTCGTGACGGTGCGGCGGGCGACCGGGTAGCCGGCCTCGTGCAGCTTGCTCACCAGGTCCTCGTCGCTGAGCGGGCTGGCCTTGTCCTCGGCGCCGATGATCTCCAGCAACTTGTTCTTGATGACTTCCCAGGCCACCTCCGCGCCGGTCTCGACGCCGTCCTCGTTCGTCATCTTCGTGCCGCCGCCGAAGAAGCGCTTCAGCGGGAAGATGCCGCGCGGCGTCTGCACCCACTTGTCATCGACCGCCCGGCTGACCGTGGTGACGTGGACGCCGACCAGGTCGGCGATTTGCTGCATCTTCAAAGGCTCGATGTGCTCCGGCCCCTGGTCGAGGAAGGCCCGCTGGTGGGCGATGATGGCTCGCGTGACCTTCTCCAGGGTGTTGCGCCGCTGCTCGATCGATTCGAGCAGCCAGGTGGCGGCCTGGATTTTTCGCTTGAGGTACTCCTTGGCGGTGGGGTCGGCACCTTTTTCCTTGTACAGGTTGATGTAGCGCTGGCTGATGTAGATACTCGGCACCCAGTCGTCGAGGAGGCGCACGTCGTAGTCGCCCGACTCGTTGCGCTCCACGAGGATGTCGGGCACCACGTAGGGGATGTTGTCCATGGTGAAGCGGGCCCCCGGGCGCGGGTTGAGGTGCTTCAGCGCCTCGATGGCCTCCTTGATCGTGGTCAGGTCGAAGCCGGTGCGCCGCTGGATTTGCGGCAGGCGGTTGTGGCGGATGTCCTCCAGGTGGTTTTGCACCAGGGCCCGCAGTACCTCGCGGTAGGGCGTCTCGGGCGTGATTTGCAGCAGCAGACACTCGCTGAGGTTGCGGGCGCCGACTCCCGGCGGGTCGAGTTTCTGGACCAGGAGCAGCGCTTCCTCGACCTGCGCGACGGTCACCGGCTCCTCGTAATTGCGAGCCAGTTCCTCCAGCACGACGGCCGGCGGGGCTTCCTCTCCCTGCGAGGGACTGGTCAGCCAGCCGTTTTCGTCGATGTTGGCGATGACGTAGCGCATCAGTTTCAACTGGGCCGGCTTGACGTCGAGGAAGGTGAGCTGGTCGCCGAGGTAGTCCTGGAGCGACTGCGGCCGCGACGCCATGTTCTGCATCGCATCGTGCTTCTTATCGACCTCGTCGTCCATGCTGTTGCGCGACGGCCGGTGCTCCTCGTTGAAGTGGTCCTCCCAGTCCTTGCTGAGGGCCTCCAGGCGGTCGAAGTCGAGTTCGTTATCGCCCGACTCGTCGATGACGAGTTCCTCGGAGCCGGGGTCGCGCTCCTCAGTCGGGGCCTCGGATCCCTCCACCTCGCCGCCCGGCCCGTCGTCGGCCGGTTCCTTCAACTCGAGGACCGGATTCTCCTGCAGCTCCTGCTGGATGCGTTCTTGCAGCGCCATAATGGGCAGTTGCAGGATCTCCATCGACTGGATCATGCGGGGAGCCAGGATCATCCGCTGGTCCAACCGCTGCTGCATGCCGGTCTCTAGTCGCATGGTCGAGGCACCCCGTATGTTTAGCCGCCGCCCGTAGGTCAGGCTTTCCAGCCTGACGCCACCGAAGAGTCAGGCTGGAAAGCCTGACCTACGGGCGGCGGCTAAACGAGTCTCAGAACGTCCGCCGCCCTTCGAGGGCGTCGGCCAGCATCTGGGCGTTGGCGAACTCGAGCACAGACCCCGAAGGCAAACCGCGCGCCAATCGCGTCATCGTGACGCCCGTCCCCGTCAGGACGCTGGAGATGTACAGCGCCGTGCCATCCCCCTCCAACGTCGGGTTGGTCGCCATAATGACCTCCTGCACGCCCGCCTGCTGCACGCGCCGCAGCAGGGCATCCACGTTCAGCTGCTCCGGCCCCATGTTCTCCAACGGGGCCAGCCGCCCGTGCAGCACGTGATAATGGCCGCGGTAACTGTGCGCCCGTTCCAGGGCGGCCAGGTCGCGCGGCTGCTCCACGACGCAGATCACCTTCGGATCGCGGCGCGGGTCGGAGCAGATCGAGCACAGTTCCCCTTCCGTGAGGTTGAAGCACTGCCGGCAGCGGCGGATGCTCTCCTTGATGGCCCGCAGGGCGTCGGCCAGGGCCAGCACCGTGTCGCGGTCGCTGCCCAGCAAGTGGTGTGTCAGCCGCTCGGCGGTCTTCGGTCCGATGCCCGGCAGTTTCCCGAGTTCCTGTGTCAGCCGGGCGATCGCTCCCTGGGCCTGCGTGTCCACGGTCGCCTCACCCCTCCTCTTCGCCGGCTGGTTTCTCCGGCACCGGCATCCCCGGCAGGGCCATCCCCGGAGGCAGGCCGAGGTTGGATGCCATCTTGTGCGTCTCCTCGGCGACGAGCCGCCGGACCCGCTCCAGGGCCTGGTTGACGGCACCACGGATCAGCTCGCCGAGCAGTTCCGGGTCGCCCGAGCGGAACGCCTCCTCGCTGATGGTACACGCCACCACTTCCTGCTTGCCGCTAACGCGGACCTTGACCATGCCCGCGCCGGCGTCCCCCTCGGCGGTGATTTGCGCCAGGCGCTGCTGCAAGCGCTCCATTTCCTCCTTGATCTTGGGGAGCTGCTTGGCCAGTCCCATGATCTGCGTGATTTCCTTGAACATGCTGTCACGTCTCCGGGGCGTTACCAGGTCCGGGCGCCGGCGGTGCGGCGCCGAAGTCGTCGTCCACGTGAACGACCTGCGCACCGAGCACATCGACGGCCCGTTTCAGCAGCGGGTCTTGCACCGCCTCGGCCCGTTTCGATCGGGAGCGGGGTTGCGGAGTCGTTGCCTCGCCGGCGGCTTCGGGGAGCGCCGCGACGGCGCCGCTGCCGACCGATTCGATCCGGAGCTGACAGGCGTGTCCGGTAACCTTGCGCAGCCACTCTTCGATGCGCTGGACCCGCGAGGGCTCCGAGCAGTACTCACGTTCCGCATTATAGCGAGGCTCGAAGCGGAGCACCAGAGCGTTTGGCCCGAAAATTGCTGGCGGTCCCGCTTTTTCTGCCTGCCTGGCCATCATCGGTCCGACCTGGGAAAGGACTTCCTGCCAGAGCCGCGGCAGCGATTCCTCCGACAGGGGCTGGGGGATCGGGGACGCGGCGGCCGGCGGCCCTTCAGCGACCGTCAGGGGCTTTTTTTTTACGCCCTCCGGCGGTTCGACGGGCCGCGATGGGGCCGGCCCTCCGCCCCGGGCTGCGGGGGCGGTTCCGGGCTGCGCCAACCACTGCGCCACCTGCGCCAGCGAAACGAGGTCGTCGAGCCGGCCGAGGCGCACCAGGGCCATCTCCATCAGGACGCGGCCGTGGTTGCTGCCGCGCAGGCGGACCTTGGTGGTGTTGAGCACGTCCAACCCGGCCAGGATCGTGTCGAGTTTCAGCGCCGCGGCCTGTTTGGCCAGCGTGTCGCGGTGCCGCGGGGCCACGCTCAGGTCGCGGGCCTCGGCGCCGGCGCAGTGCAATACCATCAGGTCGCGCCAGTAGGCGATCAGCTGCTCGAGCAGTTCGCCGAGCTGCAACCCCTCGTCCGCCCCCCCGCCGAGTACGTCCAGCGCCCGTTTCGGATCGCCTTCGAGGACGGCGGCGGCCAGGGCCAGGACCAGGTCGTCTCGCGCCGTGCCGAGCAGGCCGTGGACCTGCTCCGCAGTCAGCCGCTCGCCGCCGAAGGCCAACAGCTGGTCCAGCAGCGACTGGGCGTCGCGCATCGACCCGCCGGCCCGCCGCGCCACCAGCTCCAGCGCCTCGTCGTCGGCCTGCATCCCTTCGCTGGCGACGACCTGACGCAGCCGCCCCACGATCCGCGCCGTGCCGATGCCGGGGAAGTCGAAGCGCTGGCAGCGCGACAGGATGGTGATGGGGATGCGCTGCGCCTCGGTGGTGGCGAAGAGGAACTTGACGAACGGCGGCGGCTCCTCGAGGGTCTTGAGCAGGGCGTTGAACGCCTGCGGCGTCAGCATGTGGACTTCGTCGATGATGTAAATCTTGTAACGGGAGCGGGCGCTGGGCCGGCTGCGGACGTTGTCGCGGATGGCGCGCACCTCGTCGATGCCGCGGTTGCTGGCGCCGTCGATCTCCAGCACGTCGATGTCCTCGCCGGCGGCGATGAGGCTGCAGTTGACGCACTCGTTGCAGGGCTCGGGGGTCGGCCCGTTGACGCAGTTGAGGGCCTTGGCGAGGATGCGAGCGGCGGAGGTCTTGCCGACGCCGCGGGCGCCGGTGAAGAGGTAGGCGTGGGCCACGCGGTTGGATTTGAGGGCATTCACGAGCGCCCGCGCCACCGCCTCCTGGCCGACGAGGTCGGCGAACCCCTGGGGACGGTAGCGGCGCGCCAGGACGGTGTAGCCTTCCGGGGCGGCGGGTGGGGCTTTCTGCTTGGCCATGACTTGCGTGAGTCTTCCATTTTGCCTTTTGCAGTTTGCCTTTTGTATTTTGCATTGCGAATGCAAAATACAAAAGGCAAACTGCAAAAGGCAAAGTCCTGAAAACGAAGAACCCGCGGCGGAGTTCCGGGAGAGGCCGATCCACGCCACAAGGGTTGTATGCTTAGGGCTGCTCCTTCCGGCCTGACCCGGTTCACAACTCCCCTTTGGGTGGGACCCCTCCCGGAACCTCACCGCGGATCCCGTATTGCTCTACGCGACACCCGGCAAACGGCCCGGTCGAGCTGTCAAAGCGTTACTTGTTCTCTCCGCTGGCCCCCGGGGTGTCTGTTTCTTTTGTGTGGATGGTCACCTTGCGGATGACCACGGGCTTCTCCGGCCGAGTGTAGCCGTTTTCCGGCTCCAACTCGATGACCGGCTGCTGATGGATTTTACGCACGACGTCAAGGCCACTCGTCACCTTGCCGAAGACGGTGTACTGGCCGTTGTTGATGATCGGCGGCACCCTGTTGAGCATAATATAGAACTTGCAGGCCGCAGTGTCCGGCTCGGCGCCGCGGACGGCGCCGACGCTCCCCTCCTCGTGGACCATCTTGTCGTTCGCCTCGGACTTCAACCAGTAGCCGATGCTGTCGTGGTCTTCGAGGTCCTCCGCGCCGAGCGGGGCGCCGCCCTCCACCACGTCGAGGGCCTGCCCCTTGAACTGCTCAGCGTCGAGGACTTCGTGGCGGATGCGGTCGAAGGAGAGTCCGTCGTAGTAGCCGGCCCTCGCCAGGGCGACGAAGTTGCGGACGTGATTCGGGGCCGCGTCGGACAGCAGGGCCAACTCGACATTGCCGGCGTCGGTTTCGACGGTGGCGCTGTATTCGAGGCGCTTGCCGTCGGCCGTCACGAACGGAACCTCCTTCCAGAGGCGCACGACCTCGGTGTAGAGTTTGCCGACCGACTTGTTCGTGACGGTGGTGTCCGGGGGCCGCGGGGCGTCGGGCGGCGGATCCTGGCGTGTGGCCTCGGCGAAGGTCTGGTTGAGGCGCGGGTCGATCACCGGCTGCGCCTTGGCCCGCGCGGCGTCAGCCTTGGCGGCTTCCGCGGCGGTATCGGGCTTCTCGGCGGTGGGAGCCGGAGGGGAGCCGCGGTGGCAACCGAACACGACGGCCGCGAGCAGCAGGCCGCCGAAGGCCAGGCGGAGGCCCGCCCGGCGCCGCGCCCTTGCGCAGTCTGCCATTACCCTTCTCCTTGCCGACGGAGCGAACGATGGTCCCCGGGGCGCTCGGGGGGTGCGATCCTAGTCTAGCTCACGCGGGAGGTCAATCGGGACTGGCGCGGCCGATTGACCGGCGGCGCACGGGCCGGCTAGAATAGCGTTTTGCCCGCAGCCGGCGCTCTGTCCGAGGAGCCCCCCTTGATTTTCGTGGCCTTTCTGTTTCCGCTGGCGGTCTATTGTCTCCTCCTCGGCCTGATCAACCGTCGGCGGCACCCCCTGATGGTGTCGGGGGCCTGGGACTTCGCCGGCCTCGTTTTCGCCGCCTCGGGTTTCCTCGCTTTCGGCCTGCCGGGCCTCCTGAGCGGCTTCAGCGAACACGGCCGCCGCCTCGCCCTGTTCGGCCGGCCCCCCGCCGCCGACGAGGGCAGTTGGGCCTGGTTCTGGGACCTCTTCGAGGGCCTGTGCTCGACCCTGTTCAACATGGGCAGCAGCGCCGTCCTCCTGGCCTACTTCGCCATCGTCGTCACCGGGTGTGCCTTGATTCTGTGGCAGCGCCAGAGCCAGACCGCCGTCTACAACGTCCACCCGGAGGTGTTCGACGAGGTCTTCGTGGCCGTCCTCGACGCGGCCGGGCTGACATGGTCGCGCGCCGGCAACCGCTACTTCATCCGCCGTCGCGACAGGGCCCGGGAGGCGGCCAAGAAGTCGAGCGAGGGCGCCGAGCCGGCGCCGCCGGTCCTGGTGCGCGAACACCTGCCCGCCGCGGAGCGGCGCGGCCGCTACCCCGCGACTTCTGACGACATCGAGCAAAGTGCCTACCTGGAGGTGGACCCGTCACCGGCGCTCTGTCACGTCACCCTGCGCTGGGAGGCCGATGACGAGGAGCCGCGACAACAAGTCGAGGCGGAACTGCGGCGTGCCCTCGTGGAGGTGCGGACGCGCCACAACCCGGCGGCCGCCTGGCTGATGACTCTCGGCGGCGTACTGCTGGCCGCGGCCGTGATGCTCTTCGTCTCCGTTGTCATCGGCAAGTTATTCTTCCTTGATCGCTGAAGCCACCCGCCGGGTTGGTCAGGGCCCGGGCAGCGGCACTGGCGCCCGGAACTCCACGGCATCGATCAGGGACGGCTTCTTCTCTCGTTGCCACAGCACGGCGGGCTGCGCCGCCGGCCTCGGAGTCGGGCTCGGGCGCGGCCGCATCGCGTCGCCCCCATCTTTGGACGCCGACAGCGGCGGGCCATCGATCACGTCCGGCGGCGGCTTGCGGCTTGCCGGCGGGACCGGCCGCACCGTGACGTCTTTTTCCGCCTCGAACACCCGGCCGTCGCCCAGGGTGAGTTGGGCGATGACGCGCACCTTGTCGCTCGACGGCCAGGTCTTCCACGGCAGGACCAGGTAATAGCCGGTGGTCAACAGGCCGTTCTTCCACGAATGCCGCAGCGCGTCGCCGGTCACCTCCCAGGAGCAGAGCGGTTTCTTGAGTCCCTCGCGGACGATTTCGGCGGCCCGCACGGTGAGGGTGCCGGCGGCCATGACGGTGTGACCGTCGCCGTCGCGCGGCTCGACCAGCACCTGCAGCGCCTCGTCGCCCGGCTTGCCGTCGCTGTCCAGTCCGCCGGTCTGCCGGCCGAGGACGAGCGAATGGAGCGTGTGGGTTGGCGCGGCTTCCTGGAGAGGGAGTTTCGTGACTGTGCCGCCGCGGAGGGCGATGAGTTCGTGCTGAAGGGCCTCGTTGTGAGCGATGAGGGATTCGCGCTCGGTACGGAGGTCGGCCAGTTGGATGTCGCGGGTGCGCAACTCCGCCTCGACGAGGTCGCAGTTGCTGCGACAACCCGCAAGACAAAGGACAAGGGACAAGGGACAAAGGACAAAAAGAGACCTGAGCCGGCGTCGTGCCCTCATGTCTGTTGTCCTTTGTCCTTCGTCCTTCCTACGTCGCGGGCTTGGGAACCTGCGACTCGGGCAGGCGTTCGAGAAGGTGGTCCACGATGCCGTAGTCCAGCGCCTCCTTGGCCGACATGAACTTGTCGCGGTCGGTGTCGCGCTCGATCTCGTCCAGGCCCCGACCGGTGTGGCGCATGAGGATCTCGTTCAGGTCGCGCTTCAGGCGGATGAACTCCTTGGCATGAATGAGGATCTCCGTCGTGGTGCCCTCGGTGCCGGCCAGCGGCTGATGGATCATCACGCGCGCGTGCGGCAGGACGTTGCGCTTCCCCTTGGTCCCCGCGGACAGCAGGACGGCGCCCATGCTGGCGCACTGGCCGATGCAGTAGGTGGCCACGTCGCAGGTGACGTACTGCATCGTGTCGTAAATGCTCAGCCCCGCCGTGACGGAGCCGCCGGGCGAGTTGATGTATAGGTGAATATCGGCTTTCGGGTCGTCGAACTGCAGGAAAAGCATCTGCGCCACGATCAGGTTGGCGCTGTCGTCGTTCACCTGCCCCTGGAGGAAGATGATGCGGTCCTTGAGGAGGCGGCTGTAGATGTCGAAGACGCGCTCCTCCCGGCCGCTGCGCTCGACGACGTAGGGAACCAGCGTGGACATGCGAGGATCTCCGTGAGGCGTGTAGAAACTGTACGAACAACCCTCTTGCCGCTTGCGGCTTCGCAGGAACGATTGCGAAGCCGCAAGCGGCGAAGCCAGTGGTGTTACGGTTTCTAAACGGTGAGTTTCTTCTGCTCCGGCTTCTGCTCCGCCTTCGAGAGCACGTCATCGACCAGGCCGAATTCCTTGGCCTCCTGGGCGGAGAAGTAGCGGTCGCGGTCCGTCTCGCGCTCGATCTCCTCGATCGTGCGGCCGGTGTGCTTGGCGAGGATCAGGTTGAGGCGGGCGCGGTCCTTGAGGATCTCGTTGGCCTGGATCTCAATGTCGGACACCTGTCCGCCGACCTGGCCCCAGGGTTGGTGAACCATGATCTTCGAGTGCGTCAGGGCGAAGCGCTTGCCCTTGGTGCCGCCGGTCAGCAGGATGGCGCCGCCGCTGGCCGCCAGGCCCAGGCAGTAGGTCGCCACCGGGCACTCCAGGAACTGCATGGTATCGTAGATCTGCAAAGTGGCCGTCACCGCCCCGCCGGGACTGCTGATGTAGAAGTGGACGTCCTGCGTGCGGTTCTCGTACTGCAGGTACAGCATCTTCATGACGGTCTCGATGCCGCTGATCTCGTTGATCACCCCCGCCAGGAAGATGATACGGTTCTCCAGCAGCAGGTCGCTGAGCGTCATCTGCCGCTGGCGGGCGTACTCGCGGTAGCGCTGGATCTTCGGCTCGAACGGGAAGTCGCCGAGGGCGCCGAGTGGGTCGAACATGGTTGGAATCCTCGCATCATTTGCGTTATCGTTTCGCGATGTATCGTGTCGCGAAACGATAAATCGTTATGGGGCCGCCGGTGCCGCGCCCTCTTCCTTCTTCTCTTCGGGTTTCTCCTCGGGCGGGGGCACGGTCAGGTCTTTCATCTCGCCGGGGACGGTCTGCATCTCGACGGTGGTGACGGGCGTGCCGGCCTCCATGTCGAGCGGCAGGTCCTCGTATTCGGCGCTGTCCAGGATCAGGTCGAGCGTCTTGCGCTCGATGATTTCCGCCGCCAGGGCCTCCAGCAGGTCTTCCTTCTCCAGCCGGGCGCGGACGCGGCGCGGCGACTCGTCGTTCTGCTCGGCGATGCGATCGATCTCGTCCTCGATGTCGGCCTCCTCCACGTCGATCTTCTCGACCTCGGCGATCTTCTGCAGGACGAAGTGCTCCTTCAGCGACAGCTCGGTCGTCCGCAAAATGTCCTGTTCGAGGAGGCGCTGGCGGCTGCGGATTTCCTCGTCGGAAATGCCCTCGGACTTCATCTCCATGACGCGGCGGGCCAGTGCCCTGCGGGCCTGGCGGATCAGCAGGTCACGCGGCATCTCCCATTGCTGCGAAGCCGCGATCTGCGCAGTGACCTGCTGCCGGGCCGACTGCCGCTGCAGGTACTCGAGGCGGCGCTTGAGCAGGACGTGGATCAATTCGTCGAACTGCTCCGCCGAGTGGACACCGAAGTTGTGCAGGAAGTCGTGCGTCAGCTCGGGCATCCGTAGCGTCTTGACGTCCTGGATGGCGAACTCCCCCCGGACGCGTTTGCCGCGCAGCGAGTCGTCGGCCACCGCCGTCGAAAGGTCGATGTCCACCATGCGCTTGTCGCCGGCGCTGGCGCCGCGGAGCTGTTCGCCGAAGCGCTCGGCGACGCCGTCCTTGAAGGCCAACTTGGCGTCGAGCCGCCCCCGGTACTCCTTGATCTCGCTGAGGACGCGGTCGCCGTCGCGGATTGTCACGTCGGCGATGACGATGTCGCCGAACTGAGCGTTCCCCTCCGGCTTGGGCACCATCTGGGCGTAAGGGGCCAGCAGGCGGCGCTTCTCCCTCTCTACGTCGTCGGCCGTGAAGTCCTTGACCTGCCGCTTGAGCCTCAGCCCCTTGTAGTTGGGCAGGTCGAACTCCGGCCGAACCTCGACATCGAACTCGTAGACGAGCGGGCCTTCCTTCGGCAGGGCCACCTGGAAGGGGTCGAGGTCCGGCGGCGCCAGGGGGGCGATGTCGTGCTCGTCGGCGAGCTGTTCGAGGCTGGCCAGGAGGACTTCCGCCTTGACCTGGTCGCCGACCTCGTTGTGGTAGCGCCGCTCGATGAGCTTGCGCGGCGCCTTGCCGGGTCGGAAGCCGGGGACGGCCGCGTCGCTCATCAACTCCTTGAACTTGTCGTTGAGGCGGTGGTCGATGTCGTCGCGTTCGATGCACACCTTGATGTGCTTCTTACAGGGACCGACGTCCTTGATCTCGACCGTCTGCCGCAGCTTCTTGGGCCCGTGCTGATGGCTCGGGTCCTGGCAGTTCGGATCATGACACTCCTGAGCCTCGGTCGCCGAGGCTCCCGTCTCGGTCCCCGTCTCCGCCGGTCGTGGTTCGTCAGTCATTGCGTGCTCCCCACCAGAAGGCAAGAAAGCCGAGCAAGTCTGGAGCGGCGACCGTCACGGGTTCGCCTGTTCCAGACCAACTCGGCTCGCGAGAGCGGGTGATGGGGCTCGAACCCACGACAGCCACGTTGGCAACGTGGCGCTCTACCACTGAGCTACACCCGCGTTAGAACTAACGGAATTATAAAGGCGGTGGCAAGGGTTTCAAGGGTCCGGCGCAGAAAAATGATGCCGCTTGCGGCTTCGCACTTGCCAAGCCGCAAGCGGCTTCTCGTCTCAGAACGGCCCGGTCAAATCGAGGAACCAGAGGTCCGAAGGGCGAACTTCCATCGTGTCCACGTCGGGGTGCTTCGGCGTCTCGCCGCCGTCGCGCTGCATCTTCGGGAAGACGGGCTCGCACTCCTCGCTACCGCCCGCGCTTCCCTTGCCCTCGATCTTGTGCGTCGTGTGGGCAGGGCAGCAGTGATGCGGACAGGGGCAGGACTGAGCGTGCGTTTCTTCGTCCTTGCAACCGGGCATGGCGGCCGACGGCTCGCCGCTGAATCCCCTCATCTGCATGTTGTCTCCGTTCCAGTCTCTCGGGGTGGGCCCAAGCGGGCCATCCGAGCCGTCATTGGCACAGCTGTGGTTCGTCACAGGCCGCAGCCCCGCCTCCTCGCTCTTCTCGACGCGGGGCATCTTTGCGGCGTCCTC
>DATFNV010000649.1:0-4019 GCA_035266225.1 Gemmataceae bacterium | reverse complement strand
GCACCCCCGCCGCCGGGTCGCCCTCGCGACGGCGGCGATAACGCTGGCGAAAGGGCACGGGCTGGCTCAAAAACAACACGGTGTGAGCCGGCAAGCGTGCGCTCCAGAAGATCCCGGCGGCACTTTCCGCCTGCAACCGTTGGAAATCGGTGAAGCCCAGGTCCACCAGGTGCAGACAGCCCGAGGGCAACGGCGGGGCTTGCGCCAAGGCGGTCCGGTCGCCGGTGCGAGCGGGGTGCAGGCCCAGGTGCCGCAAGGCCCCCCCTTGGAGTTCCCAACGCAGCAGCACCTTCATACCCGCCCGGCCCGGCGTCGTACTGGGGAACAGGGGGTAAGCGTCGTCGGGCAACCCCAGTTGGGTGCAGTCATCGATGTAAACGCCGCGGAAAGGCCGCAGCCAAGCCGCGGTCTCGGGTCGTGCCTGGAACACTTCTTGGACGGCCGCCAGCAGCGCGGCCTTGCAGAAAGTGTCAGCATCGGCCAGGATGTAGGCCAAAACATCGGCCAGGACGGGAGGCGGGAGCGGTTGCCCAGCGAGGGGGATTTGCAACTGCCGAGGATGTGCAACCGGGAGAGTTGAACTGAGTGGGGTGATCAGCGCTTTGAGTTGGACGCAGGCTTCGGCGAACTGGCCCGATGCGCCCGGTACGACTTGCCGTTGATCTTCAGGATGATCGCCCCATCGACCACCCGGTCCAGGAAGGCCATCGCCAACGGTGCATCTCCCAGATAGTCCCCCCACGCCTCGAAATCGATGTTCGTCACCAGCGCCGTCGAACGCTGTCGGGTGCGGGCATCGATGATCTTGTACAGCAGGTTGGCTGCCTGCGGTGAGTTGCTACGCTCGATCTTCTCGAAGCCGAATTCATCGATCACCAGTAGATCAAAACGAGCGTAGTAGCGGATCCGCTCCGGCAAGGTCTGGTCGGCCAGCGAGGCGGTCAGGTCGATGAGCAGGTCGGCGCTGGTCGTGTAGCGGACCGAGTAGCCCAAAACGCACGCCGCTTCGGCGATCGCCTGGATCAAGAACGACTTCCCCACCCCGGACTGTCCGACGAACACCAGATTGTCCTGACGCTCGACAAACGCGCCGCTGGCCAGTTCCTCGATCTGAGTGCGGTCGATGGCCTGCCGATTGAACTCCCGGTCGAACGCGCCCAGTGGCTTGCGTTCGCGGAAGCGGGCCTCACGGATGCGATGGGCAATGCGGCGTTCGCGGCGGCGATCCGCCTGCTCGGCGATGAGCCGGTGCAGGAATTGCTGATGCGACAGGCCCTCCCGCTGGGCGCTGGCCAGGACGGCGTCGAACTGTTCGGCGGTGCGCGGCACCTTGAGGGCAGTGAAGTCGGCCAGGATGCGTTCACGCAGGTCGGCCGGGGCCGGCGTCGGGGCGGGGTGGGTCGTCGGCTGTGGGCGGGATGACTGGCGGCGGGCCATGATCGGTCGCTTCCTCCACAAGGTGCTGATAGCCGGTGGTCCGGCGCGGCGACACGGGGTTGTCACGCAACGAGGCGGGGAGATGGCGGCGCTCCTGCTCGGCCAGGACGTCGAAGCAACTCTTGGGCCGGGCCTGCGCGGCCAGGATGCGTTCGACGGCACTCAACGTATAGGCGCCGAAGCGGACGGCCCGCTCCAGGGCGGCCAGCAGATCCACGCGCGTGTAGCTGCCTTGCAAGGCCAGCAGCTTGAGGGCTTGCTCCTTGCCGTAGCGCTGGCCGCGCAGCAGGCCGTCGAGGAAACGCTCGCCGAGCGGCCCCAGCTCGGCGAAGCGTTGGCGCAGCAGGGCCTCGTGCCGGCGGGGATCGGCACTGGGCCGGTGCGCCTTCTCCTCGGAACGCTGCCCCGTCTGACCACGCGGCCAGAGGCGGTGACGCGCGATCTCCTCCAAACGGGCCCCGTAAACGATCACTTCGGTCTCGGTGACGCGGACGGGCAGCGCCTGGCCGAGGTAACGCCAGGGGACCGAATAGCTGTTCTGCTGGTAGACGACAAAGCCCTCGACATTGACGACGCGGTAGGCGACGCTGGCCATGTCATAAGGCGTGGCCGGCAGGGGCAGCAGGTGCGGGTGTTCCTCGGCATGCCGGTCCAGGGGCCGTTGTTTGGTCTCGCGATGCACACGGACGTCGGCGACCTGGGCCAACCACCAGGCCGTGACCTCGTTGAGGTGCGCCAGCGAACGGAAGGTGCGACCGTTGAGGAGGTTGGTCTCGGCGTACCAGAACGGCCGCTCCACCTTCCCCTTGGTCTGACCGCGGCGGACGCGGCAGGCCTGCGGCGTGAAGCCGTAGTGCGTGGCGAAGGCGAGGAACTTCGGGTTGTACAGCGGCCCCTCGTCGCCGTGCCGCAGCACGACGACCTTCCTGGTGTCGTACAGGCAGGTGGCGGCGACGCCCCCCAGGTGCGCGAAGGCACGGACGTGCTCGCGCAGCGTGGTCGGCAGATCCTGGGACTCGACAAAACGCAAGTACTGCCGCCGCGAGTAACCCAGCACATAGCTGAACAGATGGACGCGGCGTCGGCATTCCTCCGTGAAGTCGATGTCGTAGCTGCTGTAGTCCATCTGGGCCTGGACGCCCGGCAGGGTCTCGAAGCGGCGGACCGGCTCACGCAGCGGTTGCGGTCGCAGCTCCAGCACGCGTTCGCGGACCACGGTCAGGCCGCCCGTGAAGCCCTGGGCACGCAGCTCCTGGAAGACGCGCACGATGGTGACGTCGGGATAGCGGGCCAACAACTGGCGGATCGTCTCGTTGTAGGGGTCCAGCCGGCTCGGCCGCCGGGCCGGCACGCCGTCGGCCGATTCCTGGCCGGCGCGTTCGGCCTGCCAGCGTCGCAGGACACTCTGTACCGTCTCCCGCGTCAGTCCCAGGTCCCGGGCGATGCGGCGCATCGAGGCCCCGCCCTGGCGCCGCCGTACGATCTCGTGACGCAGTTCTTCGTTCATGAGGATGTGTCCAACAGGGCCACGCACCATAACTCATCCACCAGGTGAGCAACGCTCCGCGCGTCGCGGGCCAGGCGTGCGAACTGGGGGGCCAGCAGTCGGCGGTCGTCGCGCTTCAACTCGGCCAGCCCGGGATGACGTTGCCAGTTCTCCAGCCGGCCCAAAAGATCGAGCAGCAGGCGCACTTGCCGGGCCAGCCGATTCCCTGCCGGGCTCAGGCGTGGGTCGCGGGCCGGGCCGGGACCACCGGCCGCTTGTGCCAGCGCGGCCCGGGGGTCCTGCAAGAGCAACGCCTCTTCCTCCGGCGCTGCGTCGCGCAGCAACTCCACCAGGCCCTGCACCTCGACCGTCGTCAGCGTGGCCCGTCACGCCGTGGCCAGGACCGCGGCCTGGTTGCCCGTGGGCAACCGCGTCAACTGTCGCGCCAGGCCCGGCGACAGCAAGCCCAGACGCAGGTCCGCCTGGGCCTGGTCGCACAGGCGTTCCAGAAAAGCCAGCCGCCGACAGACCCAGCTCTTGTGCCGGCCCAGCAACTCTGCCGCTTCCACCTGGGACAGGCCGTCTTCCCGCACCAGCGCCTGCACGATCCACGCCTCCTCCAACTCGTGGGGCCGATGTCCCACGCTGTTGAGGCCGAAGATCGCCGCCTTGGCGGCCCGCTCGTCCACGTCCAGCAAGCGGACGCCCAACGTCGGCCACGCCACCCGGGCCGCCGCCGTCCGCCGCTTGAAGCCGTCGAGCCCCTCGGCCCGGCCCTCACGCCAGCACGCCGTCAGCGGGGCCAACTGCCCGTAGCGGCACAGCGACCGCGCCAGCGCTTCCTCCGCCGCCGGGTCGGCCAGCCGCTAACGCCGCTAGCGTTCGCCCAGCTCCGCCACGGGCAGCGGCCTGACCGCGACGTGTACCCCGTCACGCACGGCCTCGTCCTCCGCAGCGACGACCTACCAAGGGAAGGAACGGGGGGCCCGAGAGGACCGGACCCACCCGTCACCTTCCCCCCTTTGGTCTTGGCATCCTAAAGTGATAGCGATGACCTCTCAATAGGCGGCGACATGAGAAACGCACCTCAGGGCGG
>DATFNV010000648.1:0-7544 GCA_035266225.1 Gemmataceae bacterium | reverse complement strand
GATTACAAGATCATCGAGGCGTCGAGGGCCGATGACCTCTACAAGTGGCTCAAGGACAACAAGTACCAATTCAGCGGCGATGAATCGACGCTCAACTTCTATGTGCAAAAGAAGTGGATCTTCACCGTCATGAAGATCGACACCATGCAGATGAAGCGGAACAAGGACGGCACCTTCGCCGGCGAGGTGACGCCGACCCGCTTCCAGTTCCCCAGTGAGAAGCTCGTCTACCCGCTGAAGATCACGCAACTCTCCGTCAAGGACAAGACCGAGGCGCTCTTTTACGTCCAGGCCCCCTTCAAGACCGACCTGCCCGGCGACCTGACCTACCAGTATCAATGGTTGCCGATGCTACAGAACGCCCAGGGCTGTTATGCCAAGGGCATCTTCAAGGGGAAGGAACTGCCCGGCAACGGCGACGACTGGCTCAAGGCGACGAAGGACCTGCGGCCGGCACTGCTCCAGAAGGGGGAGGAACTGGGCTTCAACTTCGTTAGCGGCCAGCGGCCGACGGCGAACAAACGGGGACACATTCCCACGACTCTCGAATGGGCGAAGAAGCTGACGGCGGCGGACGTCAGGGTGCTCAAGGGACAGGCGGCCTACTGCGAGAAGGTGCCCGACCCGGACGAGGGCTTCACGGCGGCCGACGTCAACGACGAGAAGAAGGGGTCTGCCGCCCTCAAGACCATCCAGAAGCGCCTCGACACCTACAACAAGGAGCGGCCCGGCGGCTACCTGGTGCGCGAGGCGCCCGCGGACGAAGTCAAGGGGCTGAAGGTGCTGGCCGGACACCTCAAGGAGGGGCAATTCCTGACCAAGTTCCGCAAGACCTTCGCCAAGGACGAGATGAACGACGACCTGCTCGTCGTCCCCGCCAAGGTGGGCGAGGGCAAGTCGGCGGTCGAGGACCGCTCCGAGTACGAGGAAGTCCTGCCCTCGTCACCTCCGTGATAGGCACGATTGCCGCTTGCGGCTTAGCGTTCGCTTCCTCCCCAAGGCAGCGAACGCTAAGCCGCAAGCGGCTGCTCAACGGGTCCCTTGTCATGAACGCCATCACTCGTCTCGCTTATGTCTCGGCCACCTGCCTCCTCCTCGCCGGCGGGCCGGTTTTCCCCAGCGACCGAGAGCCCGACGCGCTGCCGGACCGCTACCGGAAGCTCTCCCCGACGAAATTCACGAAGCTCGCCGCCGTCTGGGGGGCGGCCGAGGAAGTCGAGGGCGCGATCGAGGCCGTCGCGCTCTCGCCGGACGGCAAGCAGGCCCTCGCGGGGAGCCTCATCGTCCGGGACGAGGCGAAAAAGAACACGGACAACACCTTCACCCTGCACGACTTGGCCACGGGTCGGATCGTTCGCACCTTCAAGGGGCACACAAGTTCCGTCCTGTCCGTCGCCTTCTCTCCGGACGGCAAGCTGGTCTTTTCGGGGAGCGAGGACGGCACGGTCAGGCTCTGGGACGCGGCCACGGGCAAGGAACTCCGCACGCTACGCGGCCATGAAATGGGCGTCAACTCGATCGCCATCTCCCCCGACGGCAAGCAAGCCCTCTCCGGAAGCCAGGACCGCAACCTGATCCTGTGGGACCTCGGCAGCGGCAAGCGAGTGCGGACCTGCAAGGGGCACAAATCGGGGGTGACACAGGTGGCGTTTTCGCCCGACGGGAAAATGGGCCTGTCGTCGAGCATGGACCATACGCTTCGCCTCTGGGATCTCGCGACGGGCAAGGTCATCCACAAGCTGACCGGGCATAGCGCGCCTGTCCTGAATGCCGTCTTTTCCCCGGATGGAAAGCAGGTGCTTTCCGGAGCCGGTGAGGACGCGCTGCGCCTCTGGGACGTGGCTAGGGGCAAGGAATTGCCCGCGCTGAACGCCCCCGGGGAGGTGGACCGCGTGGCCGCCGCGTTCCTCCCCGACGGCAAGCGCGTGCTTTCCGCATGCACCGATGATCTCCGGATTTGGGACATGAGCACCGGCGCCGAAGTCGTCACGCTGGCTGGCCCGAAGGGCACTCCGATGTCCTTCGCCGTATCCGCGGACTGCAAGCGCGTCCTCTCGGGGCACGAGGGCGGGACGCTGGCGTTGTGGGACACGGAAACCGGCGCAGAAGTGGGCGGGTGGCGGGGGCACTTCGGACAGGTGGCCGCCATCGCCGTCGCGCCGGGAGGCCAGACGGCCGTGTCCGCCGGCCACGACGGCAAACTGCGCCTCTGGGACACGACGACCGGCCGTTCGCTCCGTGTGTTCGCGGGCCACTCCGCTGCCGTCACCGCCGCGGCCCTGGCGCCCGACGGCAAGCGTGTCGTCTCCGCCAGCATGGACGGCGCCGTCAAGCTCTGGGACGCCGCCACCGGCAAGGCGCTGCACACCCTCACGGGGCACGAAGGGGTCGTCACCTCAATCGCCTTCTCTCAGGATGGTAAATGGATCCTGTCGGGCGGCGACGACACCACCGTCAAGCTCTGGGACGCCGGCACGGGGAAGGAGCTGCGCACCCTCGCCGGGCACGCCGAGCGGGTCAACGCCATCGCCCTCTCGCCGGACGGCAAGCTCGCGGTTTCGGCCGGCGACGACGGCTCGCTGAACTTGTGGGACCTGGCCGCCGCGAAGGCCACTGAGCCGCGCGCCCTGGCCGGGCACCGCCGCGCCATCACCTGCGTCGCCTTCTCCGCCGACGGCAAGCAGGTGCTCTCGGGCAGCAAGGACCGCACCTTGCGCCTTTGGGACGTGAGCAGCGGCAAGAAGCGGCAAACCTTCGTCGGTCACGACAACTGGGTGACGGCCGCGGCGCTGTCCGCGGACGGCAAACGTCTCCTATCGGTGAGCGATGACGGCTCGGTCAAGCTGTGGGACGCGGTCGAGGGCGAGGAACTGGACCACGTCGCCGTCAGCGACAGCGACGACGTGCCCTGCTGTGCCGCCCTGGCGCCGGACGGCGGTTCCTTCCTCGTCGGGACCGTCGATGGGGTCATCCTGCACTTCCGGGTGCCGCGCTGACGTCGCCATCGACCCCGGCAGGCCGCCGACCTCCGCCACCGCCGCCAGGCCGCCGGCACCGGCCAGCCCGGCCAGCGCCGCCCGCCGGCTCATCCCTTTTCGTCGAGCCGTCATGTCGTCAAATCCTACCGGTTGTCGGGACAGGCCGATGCGGCACGTCGGTGTCACTGGTCACGGGGCTCCTCCAGCCGCACCAGCAGCATCTGCTGCGTGCGCTCCTTGCCATAGTGGACGAGGACCGTCGTCTGCTCCTGGGTGAGGTTGGCCAGGCCGGCCTCGAAGACGGTGTCCTTCTTGTCGCCGATCGACCAGGCGGCCCGCTGCGAGCGCCGGTCTACCGAGCCGTAGACGGGCAGCGTGTTGTCGGCGACGGCGTCGTAGTAGTTGCCTCGGATGAGGCCGTCCCGGTTCACCGCGAGCTGGAAGATCTGGTTGGCCACCTTCTGGTCCTCTTGCACCAGGCCGAAGACGCCGAGCGCTTGCCACTCGTCGGACGACGGCTTGCTCCGCTGCCCGGCGTCGGCCAGGGTGATCGCCTGGGCGGCGTAATCCGCGGCGCTGGCGGCCGGGTCGCCGTCGATGTAGACGGTGCCGTCGTCGATGACCACGTTGCTGCCGTAGTCGTAGACGACCGCCGGCGCGGTGACGCCGCAGTAGACCGACACCGCCGGCCAGGCCGGCGCCACCCAGATGTTCGTCACGCGCCAGCGGGGGGCGACCCAGGCGACCGTGTGAGTCCGATACCAGGCCGGGGTGAAATAGGAGTAGCGGTAGCCCCCCCGGACGTAAGCCCCCTGGGTGCGCAGGACGCTGGGGCTCACGTAGCGCGTGCCGTGGCCGACCGCGACCCCGCGGGCGCCGGCGACGCCGCCGTAGGGGCCGACCGCCGCGCCGCCGCGCCAGCCGCCCGCCGCGGTGCCCCAGGGCCCCGCCGTCGCCGCCCCGCGGGCCCCGCCGACGCGCACGCCCCCGCCTGGCCCCACGCCGATGCCGCCGCGCGAGCCGCCCGTGATCGTCTGCCCGCCCGGCGTCGTCACCCGCGCGCCCTGCACCCCGCCGGCGTGGACGCCGCCGAAGGGGCCCGTGACGACCCCGGCCGCGCGCCCGGCCTGGACGGTCGTGCCGCGGGGGGTGACGTAGGCGCCCCCCCGCGCGCCGCCGAAGCCCCGTGCCGGCGCCTGCGCCTGCGGGCCGGCGCACAGCAGCGCCGCCCCGATGATCGTCAATCCCATATATCTCATGAACCTGTCCTCCGGCTGCGAACGTGTCTGGACGTGTCCCCGGCGTGCGTCATTTCTCCGTCTTCACGCGCGTCACCTTGATCGGCGGCGTCTCCGGCAGCGACACGCCGCCCGCGGTGCGCTCGATCGACTGCCAGGTGAAGGCGTCCTTGCCCAGCGGGATGAGGACGTTGGTCGCCGTCACCTCGCTGCCGTTGGGCAGCATCCCCCCCGCCGCGATCACCCAGCGGTCGCCGTCGCGCGACCAGGACGACTCGCCGAAGCTGCCGCTGCTGTCGAAGACCCACGACCGCAGCCCGCCCGCCGGGTCCTTGCCGATGACCTGCGTCCCCGACGAGACGACCTTGCCGTCCTTCTTCAGGGAGTAGCGGCCGCGGAGGAACGCCCGGTCCTCGTCCCAGGCGTAGCTGACGTGCAGCTCGGCCTCGTCGCGCTTCGCCCGCCACTCGCCGATCAGCCACTCGACGTCCTTGAGCGAGACCAGCTCCGCGGCGTCGGGCAGCCACTCGCGCACCTGCGCCAGGTGCCAACCGTCGTCGTCGTGGACGTGCAGTACGCTGTAGCGGCTTTCGGCGGCCTCCTTGTCGGCGGCCAGGCGCAGCTTCAGGGTGCCCTCTTCCACGGCGGTGTGCCGGCCGAACAGGCGCAGCGACTCGACCTTCACCTCGAGGCTCGCCCGAGGGTTCTTCTTGAAGAAGTCGGCGTAGCCCTTCTCGATGGCCTCGCGGCCGCGGAGGGTTTCGCCGTCGGGGCCGACGTACTCGCCGTCTTTCGTCCAGAAGGCGGCGACGGCCTTGGCGTCCCCCTTGTTGAACGCCTTGACGAACTCGTCGGCCTCCTTGCGGATGGCCGACGAGTCGGCGGAGTCATCCTTCGCCTCCGCGCGGGCGGGCGGGGCGCCGTCCCCGGCCTTCTCGTCCGCGAACGCCGGGAAGACCATCTTGCCGCCGGCGGCGAACCAACCCGCCAGGGCCCCCGCGGCCACCAGCAGCGCCGCGGCCATGGGCATTCTCCTGAGCATGACAGACCCTCCGGAACATCGGTTGACTGCGATACGACAACGCGGCGAAATGGTTTCTTCTTCTTGACCGGCCCGATCAGGGGCCCGTCGTCGAAGAGATCGGCGGGCCCGATGTCGAAGCCGCCTGCGAACCCGCCCCGGGCTCGTCGTCCCCCTCGCGCCAGGCCGGCAGGCGGAACGAGAAGCACGCCCCCTGTCCGGGTTGGCTCTCACACCAGATCTCACCGCCGAGTTGGCCGACCAGCTCCTTCGCCACCGCCAACCCGTAGCCGGTCGATGGCTCGCCGGCCGTCGGCACCGCACTGAGGCGCACCCCCCTCTGGAACAGCCTGGTTTGGTCTTCGGGGGTGAGGCCCGGCCCCTCGTCCTGGACGCCGCAAACGACGGAATGCCCTTCGGACCTCACGCGGACCCAGACGCGCTTGCCGGGCGGCGAATACTTCACGGCGTTGGATAGGAGATTATCCAGGACGGCGGCCGCGGCGACGCGGTCGGTCCGGGCGAACAGGGCGTCGGCGGCCGGCTCGAAAAGGAGGCGAATCTGCTTGCCGTCGGCCACGCGCTGGTAGTAATCGCAGCCCCTCCGCACTCCCATGACGACATCGAACCGGGCGAAGGTCAGTTTCGGGTCGCCGCCCGCCGCGGCAGTCATCAGCTGGCTCGTCGTGTGCAGCATCAGGTTCGTCACCTGGCGGAGTGCCTGCAGCCAGTGATGGACCGCCTCGTCCGGGTGGCCTTGCAAGGCCATGCCGAGCAGCTCGGTGGTGCCGTCGGTCACGGTCAGGTAGTTGTTGAGCGCGTGGGCGGCGAAGCCGACGACGCCCGGATCAAACGCGGGCAGCGATTCCAGGTCCGCCAGGGCCCTGTCCAGCTCGGCTTTCGCGCTGACGAGCGAGGCAACGACCCTGTCCTTCTGGGGTATCATGCGCTGCTGCCCTCCCGGGCCCTTTTCGCGGCGTGTCATCAGTCGGTCGGCGGCGACACGCTCTCGTCATCTGCCGCCGTCCACTCCCTCGCGCACCATGACGCAGCGGAAGCCGACGTGAGACAGGCTGGTGTCGTAGGGGCACCCGTGCCGGGCGCTGGGCCGGTAGCGCGAACAGTACTGGTCACAGCAGAGGAACGAGCCGCCGCGCTGGACCCGCTGCGGGCTGAGCGGGTCGTGGGGGACGTAACTGCGCTCCGGGCCGGTCGGGTTGTCGATCACCCCTCGCCCGGCGCGGCGCTGGTACAGGTCCTGGTCGTACCAGTCGGCGCACCACTCCCAGGCGTTGCCGGCCATGTCGTACAACCCGTAGCCGTTTGGGGGGTAGGACTTGACCGGGGCGGTGCGCTCGTAACCGTCGAGGGCGGTGTTCTTCCAGGGGAACTCGCCCTGCCAGATGTTGCACTGCGGCTTCTCCTCGGAGAACGGCTCGTCGCCCCAGACGTAGGGCTTGCCGTCCAGGCCGCCGCGGGCCGCGAACTCCCACTCGGCCTCGGTCGGCAGGCGCTTGCCGGCCCACCTGGCGTAGGCGACGGCGTCGTCCCAGGAGACGTGGACGACGGGATGATCGTCCTTGCCGTCGATGCCGCTACCCGGCCCTTCCGGGTGGCGCCAGCTGGCGCCGGGGGTCCACTTCTGCCACTGCATGTAGTCGCGCAGGTCCACCGGCCCGGGGGGCATCCGGAACACGATCGAGCCGGGGACGAGATTCTCCTTCGGCGGCGGCTTGGCGCCGGGCGGCCGCTGGCGCATCAGCTCTTCGAGGTCCGGCGGCTTCTCGGCGGTGGTGACGTGGCCGGTGGCCTCGACGAAGGCGCGGAACTGGGCGTTGGTCACCTCGGTTTCGTCCATCCAGAAGGCGTGGACCCGGACGCGGTGCGCCGGCTTCTCCTCCGGCCGGCCGAGGTCCGAGTCGGTGCCCATCGTGAACTCGCCGCCGGGGACCCAGACCATCCCCGGGGGCGGGCCGGGCGGGGTGCTCCAGAGCCGGGTCACGGTGAAGGCCGCCGCGAAGGCCCCGGCGGCCAGGCTCAGCATCAGGACGGTGTACTTCATGAGGGTTCGCCGATTCGACTGGGAAACGGGGCGGGGCGCGGTTTCGGGTGGCGGGAAGGGGCGCTGGCCGGAGTCCTCACAACTGTCACTATGTTTAACCGGGATCTCGCGACTTGTCCACAAAGAAAAGCGTGAGGAATCGGCCATGGTTCAAACGCGGATCCCACCCTGCCCGTGCCCGTGCCCGTGCCCGTGCCCGTGCCCGGTCTGGAATCGGGCACGGGCACGGGCACGGGCACGGGCAC
>DATFNV010000647.1:0-2661 GCA_035266225.1 Gemmataceae bacterium | reverse complement strand
GTGCCCGTGCCCGTGCCCGTGCCCGTGCCCGGTCTGGAATCGGGCACGGGCACGGGCACGGGCACGGGCACGGGCACGGACCCCCGCCACCTGAAACGGCCGGTTGTTGAGCCAGGTCACGAATCGCCGGCTCCCGCGCGCGCGGGATACAGGACATTGCCTCTGACCGGCTCGGACGATAAGCTGAGGTTCACCGACTCGGCACGATCACCCTTCGAGGCGCCGCACCATGCTGATGACACTGCCGCTCCTGGCCGCCCTGAGCATGACCCCGGCCCAGGCGGACGGGCTCGCCCTGAGCGACGCCCGCGTCACTTACGGCATCCTGGGGCCGACCCGGGCCAACACCAAGTTCCTGCCCGGGGACAGTCTTTACCTGACGTTCACCATCAACGGCATCGCCGCCGACGCCGAGGGCAAGGTCCTGTACAGCATCGGTACCGAGGTCACCGACGCCGGCGGCAAGAGCGTGTTCAAGTCGCCGGTGCAGAACCGCGACGTGATCAACGCCCTGGGCGGCAACGAGATGCCGGCGTTCGCCCAGGTGGCCGTCGGCCAGCAGCAGCCGGCCGGCGATTACGTCTTGAAAGTGACCGTCACCGACCTGGCGGCGAAGAAGTCCCAGGTGCTGGAGCAGAAGTTCGAGGTGCTCAAGCCCGATTTCGGCCTGGTGCGGCTGAGCGCCTCGGCCGACCCCGACGGCCAGGTGCCGTCCGGCCTGCTCACCGCCGGCCACTCGCTTTGGCTCAGCGGCGCGGTCGTCGGCTTCCAGCGCGGCGCGGGCGCCATGCAGCCGAACGTGACGCTGGAGCTGAAGGTCCTCGACGCCGACGGCAAGCCCACCGTCGCCAAGCCGTTCGGCGGGACCATCAGCAAAGACGTGCCGGCCAAGGATCTGGCGCTGCCCATCCAGTTCCACGTGGCCCTGAACCGTCCGGGCAAGTTCACCCTGGAACTCAAGGCCACCGACCAGTTGGCCGGCAAGACCGCCACCCAGTCGTTCCCCATCACGGTCCACCCGCTCAAGTAGTAGCGGCCACTAGCCACAATGAGGCCCTCATGCACGTTTCTTTCCCCGGCCCCCGGTCGCGGTTGGTTGGCTGCCTCGCCCTGACCCTGCTCGGCCTGGCCGTCCCCACGACTGGCGCGGCCGACGACAAGCCCGCGGCCAAACCGGAACGGCGCGCCCCCGCCGCCGTCTGCGTCTCGGAAACCGCCACCCTACTGCGCCGCGAGGCCCCGGACAAGCCGTGGCAGATCGTCAAGGAAAACGAAGAGTTGTCCAGCGGCGACCGCATCCTTGGCGGCACCGAGGCCGCGGTGGATGCGCTCGACGGTGCGGTGCGCCTGGCGGTGGTCGGCGACGTGGACCGCGTGGCGCCGCTGCCGATCCTCGAAACCGTCTTCGTGCTGCACGAGGCGAAGGACGTGGACCTCGACCTGACGTTGGAGCGCGGCCGGGTCCGCCTGATCAACCTGAAGAAGGAAGGGGCGGCCCGGGTCCGCCTCCGGGTCCGCACGACGGAGGGCGAGATCACGCTGGCCGAGCCGGGAGCCACCCTGAGCCTGGAGATTTACGGGCGGTGGCGCCGCGGCGTGCCCTTCCGCAAGGAGCCCAGGCCGGGCGAGGAGCCGGGGCTGCTGTTCACCCTGCTCGCGGTCCGTGGCGAGGTCCACGTCAAGGGGCCGCGCCGCCACCTGACGCTGAAGGCGCCGCCCGGCAACGCCGTGGTGGAGGGAGACAGCCTGGAGGAGGCCGAGCCGGAGGTGGGCTTCCTGAAGGAACTGCCGACCTGGGCCCCCGAGCACCTGGCCGACCTGGGCGGCAGCGACCGCGGGAAGCAGGTGCGTGCGACGATGGCCCACTGGCGTAAGCTGGCCAAGGAAAAAGGGATCGTCGAGGCGACCAATGCGCTGCTCGAGTCGGACGACGAGACGTCGCGCCGCCTCGCCGTGCTGCTGCTGGCGGCGATGGACGACCTGGAGCGGATCGGCGAGGTGCTGAAGACCACAAAGCAACAGGACGTGTGGGAGGCGGCCATCGTCGCCCTGCGGCACTGGATCGGTCGCGCGCCGGGCCAGGACCAGAAACTCTACAAGGGGCTGATCGAGAAGGGCAAGTACCCGCCGCGCGAAGCCGAGGGGGTGCTGCAACTGCTGCACAGTTTCGGCGAAGCCGACCTCGCCCACCCCGAAACCTACCAGGTTCTGATAACCTACCTGGGGAGCGACCGCCCGTCGCTGCGCGAGTTGGCCTACTGGCACCTCACCCGCCTGGTGCCGGCCGGCCGCAAGATCGACTACGACCCGCTGGGCCCCAAGGAAAAGCGCGACGCCGCCGTGAAAGAGTGGCGCAAGCTCGTCCTCCCCGCGCATCCGGAAGCGGACGACCGATGACCCGACCGACCTGACCCGACGACCGGAACACTCGCCCCGGAGATCCTTTCATGCCACGCGCTCACCGTCCCCTGTTGGCCTGTGTCCTGTTGGCCGCCGTCCTCGGCCTGCCGGCCGGCGCCCGGGCGCAATTCCGCTCCTACCAGCCGGCGTCCGGTTACGGCTACGCCCAGACCCAGGCCACGTCCGCGGTGACGGCCGCCAACCAGGGCTTCCGCTATTCGCCCGGGGCTAACGGCGGGAACTGGTGGGGTTGCAGCCCCT
>DATFNV010000646.1:0-6954 GCA_035266225.1 Gemmataceae bacterium | reverse complement strand
CGCGACCCGCGTTTGAACCAGCCCGTTACCCTGGGCCCCGAGTGTTACCCTGGTTTGAACCATGCCGGCACGCATCCCGGATGGGCAGCGCAAGGCCAAGCAACACAGGGCGCAGCGGCGAATTGAACCGCGCCTGCGGTTTTCCCTCGCCCCGCCAGGAGATCATGGCATGGACGTGAACGGCGAGCCGCGCGTGGTCCTGGTCCACGACTGGTTGACGGGCATGCGCGGCGGCGAGAAGTGCCTCGAAGTCGCCTGTCGCCGCTGGCCCGACGCCCCCCTGTTTACCCTCCTGCACCGCCCCGGCTCCGTCTCGACCGCCATCGAGGCTCGCGGCCCGCGGACCAGTTTCCTCCAGTACCTGCCGCACGTCGATCGCTACTACCGCTCCCTGCTGCCGCTGATGCCCCCCGCCGTCGAAAGCTGGCGCCTGCCGCGCTGCGACCTCGTCGTCAGTTTCAGTCACTGCGTCGCCAAAGCGGTACGCCCGCCGCGCGGCGTCCGCCACGTCTGCTACTGTTTCACGCCGATGCGCTACGCCTGGCACATGCGCGACGCCTACCTCGCTGGCCGGGTGCGGGGGCTCAAGGCGCGGGCAGTCGAGCGATTCCTCGGCCTGCTGCGCGACTGGGACCGGCGCACCGCCGCGCGCGTCAGCGACTTCGTCGCCATCAGCCAAACCGTGCGGCGGCGCATCGCCGAGTGCTACGACCGGCCCAGCACCGTCATCTACCCGCCGGTCGATACCGACTTCTACCACCCTGCCCCGGTGGAGCGCGAAGACTATTACCTCGTCGTGTCGGCGTTCGCGCCGTACAAGCGCCTCGACCTGGCGATCCGGGCGTGCGAGAAGCTCGGGCGACTGCTGGTCGTCGTCGGCAGCGGCCAGGACGAGGCCCGCCTCAAGGCGCTGGCGAGCCCGCGCGTTCGCTTCCTCGGCTGGCAGCCGGATACGGTCATCCGCGAACACCTCCGCCGCTGTCGTGCGCTTCTCTTCCCCGGCGAGGAGGACTTCGGCATCGTCCCGGTCGAGGCGATGGCCTGCGGCGCCCCGGTCATCGCCTTCGGCCGCGGCGGCGCCTGCGAGACGGTCGTGCCCCCCGGAGGACGGCGCGAGCCGACCGGCCTCTGGTTCGAGGAACAAACGGCCGATAGCCTGGCCGACGCGATGCTCCGCCTGGAGGCGACGGCGGACGATTTCGCGCCGGCGGTCGCGCGGCGGCAGGCGCAACGCTTCAACGGACCGCGCTTCGCCGAGGAGCTGTTCACCTACCTGCGCGGAGTGCTGCGGCCCGTGCATCCGTCGCTGCGCCGGGCGGCGTGATTTCCTTCTGTTCACCTCCCTCGCATCTCCTTTGCGTGGAGGAACTGGTTCCTCGAGGCGCGAATCTCGGGTAAGCGGGGGAACGAGGCCGGTTTATTAAAATGAGGAAACTGAAGAAAATGGGGATTTGGCGTTGACTCTGCCGTAATAGGCGGGTAAACCAGAAAAGACGTAAAGGGCGGTACACTCGTCAAAGCCCGCATCTTTCACCAAAACGGAGGAGGATCCAAGTTATGATGCGACGACTCGTGGCGGCCTTTGTCGTGGCCGCGGCTCTGGTGTTGGTGTCGGCCGAGAACGCCTCGGCCCGTGGCTGTCATCACGGTGGTGGGTGCTGCTACTCGGGGTGCTACTCGGGGTGCTACTCCTGCGGCTACTCCTACTGCTACACCTGCTACGCGCCGTGCTACTACTACGCGCCGCCGACCACCAAGCCGACGAAGCCGGGCAAGGAAGAGGGGTACAACTACGGTTCGACGGCGACGATCGTCGTCAACCTGCCTGCCGACGCCAAGCTGACCGTTGACGGTCAGGCGACCACCTCGACGTCGGACACCCGTACCTTCGTCACCCCGGCCCTCGAATCCGGCAAGGACTTCGCGTACAGCTTCAATGTCGAGGTCGTCCGCAACGGCGTGACGCTCACGGCGAAGCGCGACGTGGTCGTCCGCGCCGGCGAGGCGACTCGCGTGACCCTCGAGCCGACGGCGACCACCGCGGCCAACGCGAACTGACCAAACAGGGCTGCCCGGCGAACGCTCGCCGGGCAGCCCGTCTTCGGTTTACGGGCAGCACGGCGGCGCGCAGGCCGCGACGCACGGCACGCACACCGGAACCTTCACGATCGTCTTGTACGGCACCGTCACGCAGTACCGCTCCTTGACCACCTTCGGCTCCGTCACCACCTCGCACACCGTGTGGTGCGTCTCCCATTCCTTGACCATCGGCTTGTACGAGCACACCTGGACCGTGATGTCACGCTGCGCCGGGACGCAGTCGTAGACGGTGCAGGTGACCTTATCGACGACGGTCTGCGTCTGGTAGCAGCACGTCGTGCAGCCGGTGCAGGGATCGACGCAGCACACCGGCACCGCCACACAGCGGTAGACGTCGCGGACCACCTCGCGCGGCTTGTACGTCGTGTAGGTGATCGTGCGCTTCTGCGGGGTCCACTCCGGCACCATCACGGTACACTGGTGCTTCTGGACGACGTCGTGCGGCACGCTACGGCACACGTTGATGGTGACGTCGCGCTCGTGCCACTCCGCCTTGTAGGCGGTCACTTCGCGGTCTTCCCAGACGATCGTCGTGCAAACGGGGGCGCAGCAGTACGTCTCGCAGCAGTAGCCCGCATGGTGCCCGCGCGCCTGGACCGGGACGGCCAGCACGGCCAGCCCCAGGGCCGCCAACCCGAACAGCGTCAGCTTCTTCATTCTTCCTCCCCGATGTGAATCTGGTGAAACTGGGTAACACAGGGCCTTTGCCCGTGTTATCCTCACGAATTGGGGAGTTGTCCAGCGGAAAGCAGACCAGTTGCCCGGATTTTCTGGGCGACGGGAACGAATTCGCGGATTTTTCCTTGTGGACCGTTCCGCCGGCGGATATGACTGCGCCCTGGCAGGCGGCCCTCCGCCCGCTTACACTGATCGGAGACACCCGTACACCATCCAAGGAGAGACAACCAATGACGCGACAACTGCTCAGCGCGGGCGCCCTGCTGCTGGCGCTCGGGCTCGGGGGCCTGCCGGCCGCCGGCGAGGACAAGAAGGACAGCAAGGACGACAAGAAGTGGACGGCGCTTTTCAACGGCAAGGACCTGACCGGCTGGAAGTTGCCCGACAAGCCGAACGAGGGCGCCATCAAGGAGGTCGTCCCGGTCGAGAAGGGGGGCAAGGTCGTCGCCTACGAGGGCAAGCTGAAAAACGACACGCAGGTGCCACTGTGGCGGGTGGAGGACGGCATCCTGATCGGCAGCGGGCCAGCCAGCCACCTGTTCAGCGAGAAGGGCGATTACACAAACTTCCGCTACCGCGTCGAGGCGATGATCAACGACCACGGCAACAGTGGGCAGTACTTTCGCGCGCGGTTCGGCGGCGGCTTCCCAAAGGGCTACGAGGCCCAGATCAACGCCACGCACAGCGACGACATCCGCACCGGCAGCCTCTACCCGTCGTTCGGGTTGTCGAAGGCGGATGCAATAAAGGAGAAGATCCTCGTCCTCGACGACGCGCCGCACAAGCCGGACGAGTGGTTCACGCAGGAGGTGATCGCCGAAGGCAACCACATTGTCATCAAGGTCAACGGCAAGACGACTGTGGACTGGAAGGATCCGAAGGAGACCTACCTCAAGGGCCACTTCGCGCTGCAGGGGCACGACCCGGGCACGGTGGTCAAGTTCCGCAAGGTCGAGGTGATCGAGCTGCCGGCGCCGAAGGACGAGAAGTAAGGCGTCGGCGCAGCCGCTTGCGGCTTCGCAGGTCCGACGTGCGAAGCCGCAAAGCGGCGCGGGTCACTTGGACTTCGCCAGCTCGGCGAGGGTGACCTTCCCCAGTCGCTCGCGGACCAGGTCGGCGGCGCCCTCGCAGACCACCTGGAGGCGCTTGTCCAGGGAGGCGGCGCCGTCCTTGCCGACGGCGGGGGCGGCGCCGCGGATCGGGCCGTCCACGGCCTCAACGACTTCGAGCAGCGTGATTTGCTTCGGGGGACGGGCCAGGCGGTAGCCGCCGTTGGGCCCCTTGATGGAGCGGAGCACGCCGACGGCCACCAGCGGCTGGAGCACCTTCAGCAGGAAGCGTTCGGGAATCCCGCGCGCCTCGGCAACGATGTGCGAGGCCATCGACTTGTCCGTCGGCTGGTCTACGAGGTAGGCGAGCGCTTGCAGGGCGTAACTACTGGCACGGGTCAGCTTCATCGGGTTCCTCTCGACGGGCGAGGTTAACGCGGCCGGCTGGAAGGCGGCAACGGAGTTAATCTATGAGGCCAGGGGATTTTGTCCTCCCCGGGCCTGGGATCGTGCGGCACGATTCGGTAAGATTAATCGCTGTACGGCAAGTGGCCAGAGCGTGCCTTCGGAGGATTGTCATGACTCGACCCGTGCCCGAGCCGGTCAATCCCGGCGAAGTCGTCCGGCTCGCCCTGGCGGTGGTCCAGGCCGACCGCTTCCCGCACCTGGCCACCCTGGACGGCGATCAGCCGCGCGTCCGCCCCATGTCGCCGGTGTGGACCGACGGCTTCGTCGTCTACGTCGCCAACCTGCGCTGCTACGGCAAGACGGTCGAGATCGCGGCCAACCCGCACGTCGAGTTGTGCTACCTCGACGACAAGCACGACCAGGTGCGCATCACCGGCGTGGCGGAAGTGGTCAGCGACGCCGCGACCCTTCAGGAGATCTGGGACGCCAACCCACTGCTGCGGCAGTATCTGGGCCGGATCGACAACCCCGAGCTGATCGTCTACCGCATCCGGCCGACCCGGGTCCGCTTTATGCGGGAGTGGGCCCTGGAGTACCACGAGGTGCCGCCGGACGCGGGATGAGGAGTTCAGGCCGGCGGCCGCCCGTGTCGCTGCCGCAGTGCCGGGGCTAACCGAACAGCCCCGTCCGCTCGTCGAAGCCGTACATCCGGTTGAAGTTCTGCACCGCGACGCCGCTCGCCCCGCGGATCAGGTTGTCCTCACACGCCAGCACCAGGACGCGGTCGCGCACCACGCGCACCGCAATGTCGAGGAAGTTGGTCCCCGTGGTGTGCTTCGTCGCCGGCAGGTGATCGACCACGCGGACGAAGGGCGCGTTGCGGTAATACTCACGATACAACTCGGTCAGCTGGGCCTGCGTCATCGGCCGGTGAGGCGTGACGTAGATGGTGCTGAAAATGCCACGGTCCATCGGCACCAGGTGCGGCGTGAAGATGACCTCGACCGCCTCGCCGGCCAGGTCGGCCAGCGCCTGCTCGATCTCGGGCGTGTGACGGTGGTTGCCGACGGCGTACGCCGCGAAGTTCTCGTTGCACTCGGGGAAGTGCGTCGTCAGCTTCGGCGTCCTCCCCGCTCCGGAAATACCACTCTTGCTGTCCACGATAATCGACTTCAGGTCGATGGAGCGGCCGGCGGCCAGCGGCGCCAGGCCGAGGATGGCGGTCTGCGGGTAGCAGCCGGGGTTGGCGACCAGCGGCGCCGTCGCCACCTCGTCGCCGTAAATCTCCGGCAGCCCGTAGACGGCCTGAGCCAGGTGGGCCAGGTCCTCGTGACTTTCGCCGTACCACTGGGCGTAGACGTTGGGGTCGCGCAGGCGGTAGTCGGCGCTCAGGTCGATGACGCGGACGCCGCGCTCCAGCAGCGCGGGCAGCGTGGTCATGCTCACGCCATGCGGCAGACAGCCGAAGGCACACTGCACCCCACGGGCGGCCAGACCGTCCGGGTTGAACGGCTCGCAGCGCAGGGCGATGCGGCCGGTCAGCACCGGGTGCAATTCGGCGACCAGCGGCGTGTCGTCCTGCCGCGACGTGACCGCGACGACCTCCGCCTGCGGGTGCCGCAACAGGATCTTGAGGAGTTCGACGGCCGTGTAACCCGACCCGCCGAGGATGGCGATCTTGACCATTGCAGATTGCAGATTGCAGATTGCAGATTATGGTTGCACGCCGGCAGCCCGGCCGCTACCTTCCACTATCGCTCATGATAAGGCGTCGCCTTCAATCTGCAATCTGCATTCTTCAATCTGCAATGGCAAAGACCATCCACGCCGCCGCCGCCGACATCCGGGCCGGCCGACTTTCTCCCATCGACCTCCTCGAAACCTGCCTGGAGCGCATCGACCGCCTCGAAGAGCGCATCCGCGCGTGGGTGCTGGTGGACCGCGACGGCGCCCGCGCCGAGGCCAAACGGCTGACCGAGGAGCTGAAGCGCGGGCAGTACCGCGGGCCGCTGCACGGCATTCCCATTGGGATCAAGGACATCTTCGACGTGTTCGACTGGCCGACCGCCGCCGGCTCGCGCCTGTGGGCCAACAGCATCGCCCGCCAGGATGCGACGGTGGTGCGCAAGCTGCGCGAGGCGGGGGCGGTGCTCGTGGGAAAGACGGTGACGACGCAGTACGCCAGCTTCGACCCGTCGCCGACCCGCAACCCCTGGAACCTGGAGCGCACGCCGGGCGGCTCCAGCAGCGGCAGCGCGGCGGCCGTGGCTACCGGCATGTGCCTGGGGGCGATGGGATCGCAGACGGGCGGGTCGATCACGCGGCCGGCGTCGTACTGCGGCGTGGCGGGGTGCAAGCCGACTTACGGTCGCGTCAGTTGTGACGGCGTCGTACCACTGGCTCACTCGATGGACCACCCGGGACCGATAGCCAGCTGCGTTCACGACCTGGCGACCATGCTGGTGGCGATAGGAAAGGGGTTTGGCAACCTCCTCCCCGACCTCCCCGGCACGCCGCCGCCACCCGCGATCGGCCGCTTGCGCGGACTCTTCGAGGATCGCGCGCACGCGGCTGTGCTGCGCGTGATGGATGAGGTCGATTCCGTTTTGCGCGAACGCGGGGCGGACGTCGTGGACCTCACGTTGCCAGCGTCGTTCTCCGAGGTGGTGGAGCGACACCGCATCGTCATGGCGGTGGAGGCCGCCCAGTTCCACGAACT
>DATFNV010000645.1:0-17355 GCA_035266225.1 Gemmataceae bacterium | reverse complement strand
CAAGGACCGCACAGCGGCGGAGAACCTGGGGATGCTCCGGCGCGTGGTTGCGTCCCTGCTCCGCCAGGATCACAGCAAGGGCAGTGTCAGTGGCAAGCTGCTCCGCGCTGCCTGGGACGATGAGTTTCGACTCCATCTCCTCGATCTCCTGTCCGATGAATCTGCGTAGACCGTGGCTGTCGGATACGTCGCAGCCGCTGAAACACCCGATGATTGATGATCTCCTTCTCCCAATCGTCGATGGGGATGAATCCATGCACCGGGCAGCGGATTTCGTAAGTTCGGTGTGGGTCGGACATCACGCCTTTCCCCCCAAGTCGATACCCCAGACTAATATACGCAAGAACAGATGTCCTGGGAAGCCCAGTGGTCTCGCCTCCAGCATCGGGTGGACGATTTTGGCTTTCGCAGCGGGCGCTGTGCGAGACGTCGGCGGCGGATTAAGGGACTCTAATTAAGTAGTAAACAAAAATTCACTAATCGGCAAGTTCCGCAGGTGCCACAATTTGCTACTTGACGAATCGTTTCATGGCCCCCCTGCGGGCTGTCTGCCAAAGTCGTGAAACGAATGCTGCCCACAGGCCGTAAGACGGCAATTGCTAAGGACATGGGGAAACACGATTCGTTTCACCGGTGATGAAACGAATCCGCCGGGCAGGCTGCGGGGCAACCCGCCGCAGGCCATTCAGGTCGAAGCCCAGGATCGCCGTCGGCAGCTTGTCGATTTCTACCAGGTCGGGGCCGTGGTTGAAGTGCCGCGCCGATTTTCCGCCGGCGCCCGGCTGCCGGGCTCCCGGGCGGTCCCGGTGCCGCGGGCCCCGCAGCGCTGTAAGAACTGTTGCAGACGAGGTGGATCCGCGCCCCTTTCCGGAGAGGAATCATGGCCGAGCGTTACGACGTCATCGTGATCGGAGCCGGCCCGGGCGGCTACGTGTGCGCCATCCGCGCCGCGCAGCTCGGCATGAAGGTGGCTTGCATCGACAGGCGCCCGAGCCTCGGCGGCACCTGTCTCAACGTCGGCTGCATTCCGAGCAAGGCACTGCTCGACTCCAGCGAGCACTACGCCTTCAGCCGCGGCCGCCTGGCCCGACACGGCGTGCAGGTCGCCGACGTGAAGCTCGACCTCGCCGCCATGATGAGCCGCAAGGACAAGGTCGTCAAAGGGTTGACCGACGGCGTCGCCTTCCTCTTCAAGAAGAACAAGATCACTCCCGTCCTCGGCAGCGCGCGCCTCGGCCGGCCGGGCCAGGTCGTCGTCAAGGGGCCCAAGGACGAGGCGGTGCTCGAGGCGGCGCACGTCGTCCTGGCCACCGGCAGCGAGCCGGCGAGTCTGCCGGCCCTCGCTTTCGACGGCGTCCACGTGGTCAGTTCCACCGAGGCGCTGGCCTTCGACAAGGTGCCGGAGCACCTGATCGTCGTCGGCGGCGGCTACATCGGCCTGGAGCTGGGCTCGGTGTGGTCGCGGCTGGGGGCGAAGGTGACGGTCCTGGAGTTCCTGCCGAGGCTGCTGCCGCTCAACGACCGCGAGGCGGCCGACGCCCTGCACAAGGCCCTCGCCCGGCAGGGGCTGACGTTCCACCTCGACACCAAGGTGACGGCCGCCTCGGTGCAGGGCGGGCAGGTCATCGTCAACGCCCAGGCCGGCGGCAAGGAGGTCCACTTCCCCGGCGACAGGGTGCTCGTCGCCGTCGGCCGTCGGCCGTACACCGCGGGGCTCGGCCTGAAGGAAGCCGGCGTCCAGACCGACGAGCGCAGCGGCCGCGTGCAGGTCGATGACGAATTCCGCACCAGCGTCGAGGGTGTTTACGCCATCGGCGACCTCATCGCCGGGCCGATGCTCGCTCACAAGGCCGAGGAGGAGGGCATCGCCCTGGCCGAGCGCCTGGCCGGCCGGAAAACGCACGTCAACCACGACGCGATCCCGAGCATCATTTACACGCACCCCGAACTGGCCGCCGTCGGCCTGACCGAGGAGCAGGTCAAGGACGCCGGCCGCGAGTATCGCGTTGGCAAATTCCCGTTCGCCGCCAACGGCCGGGCCCGTTGCCTGGACGAAACCGACGGCTTCGTGAAGGTGATCGCCGACGCGAAGACCGACCGGCTGCTCGGGGTCCACATCGTTGGCCCGTGGGCGTCGGACCTGATCGCCGAGGCGGTCAGCGTGCTAGAGTTCGCCGGCAGCAGCGAGGACATCGCCCGCACCTGTCACGCCCACCCGACGCTGTCCGAGGCGGTGCGCGAAGCCGCCCTCGCAGTGGACGGCCGGGCCATCCACGCCTGACTCCCCTCGCCCCGGTACTCCGGGGCGAGGGGAGACCGGACGTCAAACCCGTTACGCCTGCTCTCACCCCAACCCAATCGGCGGCCGCGGGTGCCGTGATCGCTCATCCGCCATTCCCAGGGACCCCTGCCCCGGAGGACAATTCATGGGTGGAGGATCCGGGAGAGTCTACCTGACTCCCCCGGATCGCCGGGTTTCCCCGGAGAACGAGACAGCCCATGTGCGCCGTGCGCCGACCACCGGATCGCCCGCCCCACCGGCCCCCGCCCGGGCCGTGCGCCGGCGCCCTGGCCCGCGCCTCGTTCCTGGCGCTCGTCGCCCTCCTCGCAACCATCCCCCCGGCCTTCGCGCGCGACCCCGCCTCCGAGCAGAGGGAAGCCGACGCCCGCCAGAAGCTCTACGTTCGCCGGGCCTTCGACGAGGACGCCGGGCTGGCCCCCCATGCCTGTGACGTTTGGGTGGAGGTGCGGGGGACGACGGTGGTCCTCAGCGGCAAGCTGCCGTCGGCGACGCTCAAGCAGCGGGCCCTGTTCCTGGCGGGACAGGTCAAGGGCGTTGCGGTGGCGCGCGGCGACGATCTGCAGGTGGAGCCGAAAGACGGCTTTTCAGACCTCCCGTCTCCCTTCATCGAGGGGGTGCCGCCGCACGGCACCCTCGCGGGCAACCACAAGGACGGCCGCACCACGGACGCCCCGAAGATGGCCGACGTGCCTCAGTCCGGGCCGTCGCCGGCATCCCGCTCCCTTTTCGTGACGCTGGAGCCGCCGGTCCCCGTCACGGGCCTCTCATCCTCTGCGCCGCCGGGCCCGGCCGTGCAGATCCTGCAACCGCGCCCGCTCCCCGACCCACCGGACCTGCCGTCGGTGATCGAGGCCCTGCGCCGGAAGGACGAGCGCTTCCGCCGGGTGACGATCGAGGTGCGGCAGAGGTCGGTCTACCTGCGCGGCACCGTCGGCCGCTGGGACGACGTGACCGAACTGGCCAACGCCGTACGCCGTCTGCCGGGCGTGGAGGCGGTCATCCTCGACAATGTTCACGTGGACCGGCTCGGGGGCCGCTGATCGGCGCCTGTCACAACCTTTCCAGGAAGACTAGATTGGTAGTAGATCCCGCCTGCCGGGCGGGACGGACCGCCGACCCCGTCCCCTGCGAAAGGAGCCCGATCCGATGAGCCAATTCGACCCCCAGCGCCTGCTCGCCGACGTCGCGGCCTTCTGCGAGGAACTGCGCCCCATCGAAGAGCTGTGCTACGTCGAGCACCGCTTCAACGACCAGGTGGTGCCGCTGGCGCGCAAGTACGACCTCCTGGCCATGCCGGTGCCCCCCCAGTACGGCGGCCGCGGCGCCGACACCGTGACCTACGCCCGCGCCCTGGCCCGCATCAACCGCGAGGGCACCGGCGTCCGCACCTTCTTCTCCGGGCACACGTCCATCGGCGAGTACCCCATCCTGACGTGGGGCAGTGAGGACTTGAGGCGGCGCTACCTGCCCGCGGCGGCGAAGGGCGAGAAGATCCTCGCCTTCGGCCTGACCGAGCCGGACGCCGGCAGCAACCCGCTGGAGATGACCAGCACCTTCGAGCGCCGCGGCGACCATTACGTCCTCAACGGCGTGAAATATCTGATCTCCAATGGCGGTATTGCCCACGCGGTGGTCTCGTTCGCCAAGGGGCCGAACGGCCGGATCAGCGCCTTCGTGGTCGATCGCGGGCCGGGCTTCGCCAGCGAGGACCTGACTGCGAAGATGGGCATGCCGACGGCCAACACGGCGATGTTCGAGCTGACCGACTGCCGGGTGCCGCTCGGCAACCTGCTCGGCGAGGAGGGCGACGGCTTCCGCATCGCGATGGGCACGCTGGTGAGCGGTCGGCTCAGCGTGGCCTCGGGCTGCCTCGGCGTCATCGAGGACTGCCTGATCGACGCGGCCAACTTCGCCCGGGAGCGCAGGCAGCACGGCAAGGAGATCGCGCGCCATCAGCTGGTGCAGGAGCACATCGCGATGATCGAGCAGCACCGTGCCGCGACCGAAGCGATGGTCCTGCGCGCGGCCGAGACGAAGGACGCCAGCAACCGCGAGCCGGGCAACGCCGAGTTGCGGGCGCGGGCCGACCTGTTCGCGGCGCAGGCCAAGCTGTTCGCGGCGAGCGCGGCGTGGGACGCGGCCGACCGGGCGGTGCAGGTGTTCGGCGGCCGCGGCTGGTCCACGCTGTACCGTCCCGGGCGCCACCTGCAGGACGTGCGCGTCTGCCGGATTTACGAGGGGACGGAGGAAATCCTGAAGCTGAAGGTCGCGGCCGCCGTGCTGGGGAAGGAGTACGAGGCGTACAAGTAAGCCGCTCCGCTTGCCGCCCCGAGATTTGTGTTACGCCACGCCCGGGCGCAGGCCGTAAGATAACTGCTCCCACCTGCGCGGAGGGATCTTCTATCCGCGCCCTTCACGGGAGGCTCGATCGGGATGCTCCGGTGGTCGTGCTGCGCCGCGCTTCTGTTACTGCCCGCCCTCGCTCTTGGCAACGACGTCAGCCCCGCGGAAATCGACTTCTTCGAGAAGGAAGTGCGGCCGCTCCTGGTGCAGCGCTGCCAGACGTGCCACGGGGCCGACAAGGCGAAGGGCGGCCTGCGCCTCACGTCGCGCGTCGCCCTGCTTGAAGGCGGCGGCACCGGCCCGGCCGCCGTCCCCGGCAAGCCGGACGACAGTCTGCTCGTCAAGGCCGTGCGCCACAAGGACTCGCCGAAGATGCCACCCAAGGAGCGGCTCCCCGACCACGACATCGACGTGCTGGCGCGCTGGGTGCAGATGGGCCTCCCGTGGCCGGACACCGCCGCCGCGAGTGCCGGGCTCGGCAAGTTCGAGATCACCGCGGAGCAGCGCCGCTTCTGGGCGTTCCAGCCGGTCAAGGATTTGCCTCCCCCGCCGGTCAAGGATGCGTCCTGGCCGCTGACGCCGATCGACCGATTCCTTCTCGCCAAACTGGAGTCGAAGGGATTGAAGCCCGTCGCCGTCGCCGACCGGCGCACCCTGATCCGGCGGGCGACCTTCGACCTGATCGGCCTGCCGCCGACGCCCGAGGAGATCGACGCCTTCCTGACGGACGACTCGCCGGCCGCCTGGGAGAAGGTGATCGACCGGCTGCTGGCCTCGCCGCACCACGGCGAGCGCTGGGGCCGACACTGGCTCGACCTGGCTCACTACGCCGACACCGCCGGCGAGACCGCCGACTTCCCCGTGCCCGAGGCGTACAAGTACCGTAACTACGTCATCGACTCCTTTAACGCCGACAAGCCGTATGACGAGTTCCTGCGCGAGCAGGTCGCCGGCGACCTCCTGGCCGCGGACGGCCCGCCGGAGAAGCGGGCGGAGCGCGTCGTCGCCACCGGCTTCGTCGCCGTGGCGCGGCGCTTCGGCTTCGACCCGCAAAACTATCATCACCTGACGATCGAAGACACCATCGACACGCTCGGCAAGTCGGTCCTGGGCCTGACGGTGTCGTGCGCCCGCTGCCACGACCACAAGTTCGACCCGATCTCCCGCGGCGACTACTACGCCCTGTACGGCATCTTCGACAGCACGCGCTACCCGTTCCCCGGCTCGGAGGAAAAGAACCGGCCGCGCGACTTCGTGCAGCTGGGGCCGAACGAGCGGGCCTACGCCGTCGCCGACGGGAGCGGCAAAGACGCCCGCGTTCACCTGCGCGGCGACCCGAAACAACTCGGCCCCGAAGCGCCGCGGCGCTTCCCGGAAATCCTGGGCGGGGCAACTCTGCCCCCCGGGACGAAGGGCAGCGGCCGGCTCGAGCTGGCGCGCTGGCTGACCGATCCGAAAAACCCGCTGACGGCGCGCGTCATGGTCAACCGGATCTGGCAGCACCACTTCGGCCGCGGGCTGGTGCGGACGCCGAACAATTTCGGCAAACAGGGACAGCCGCCGACGCACCCCGAGCTGCTCGACTACCTGGCGGCGCGCTTCGTCGAGGACGGCTGGTCGATCAAGAGGATGCAACGGCGCATCATGCTGTCGCGCGCCTACCAGATCGCCAGCGGCGCCGAGGAGAGAAATGCCACGCTCGATCCGGGCAACGACTGCCTGTGGCACTTCGAGCGGCGGCGGCTCGACGCCGACTCGATCCGCGACGCCTTGCTGGCGGTCAGCGGCGGACTCGACCGCAGCCAGGGCGGCCCGCACCCCTTCCCGCCGGAGAAGTCCTGGGGCTTCACCCAGCACAACCCGTTCCAGGCCGTCTACGACACCAACCGCCGCAGCGTTTATCTCATGACGCAGCGCATCCGCCGGCACCCGTTCCTCGCCCTGTTCGATGGCGCCGACCCCAATTCCAGCACCGGCCAGCGCGGGGTGACGACTGTGCCGACACAGGCGCTCTTCTTCCTCAACAATCCGTTCGTCCACGAGCAGGCCGGCAAGCTCGCCGACCGCCTCCTGGCCGAGCCGGGCGACGATGGGCAGCGGATTGAGCGGGGCTACCGGTTGGCGCTGGGCCGGCCCCCGACCGAGGAGGAGCGGCGTGAGGCGACGGACTACCTGCGCGAGGCCGCCGAGGCGCTGGGGGCGGGAGGCGTTCCGCCGGCGCAGCGACCGCGGCAGGCGTGGGTCGGCCTCGCGCGCGTGCTGTTCGGGAGCAACGAGTTCATCTATGTGGATTGACGGCGGAGCTGCTAACTGAGATGTGGAGCGGGGCGCCGACGTATACTGTAGAGGATGTTGCCCATCTCTCACCGGGAGAGCGACAGCATGATCGACCCAGGCATCCTGGACGAGTTGATTCACAGTTGGATTCTGGGCGGGTGGATCGAGGCGAGCCAGGAGTCTATCCTTACGGTGCTTGCCACTCGCTTCGGGTCACTACCGCCGGATCTCCAGTCGTCGGTGGCGAAAATCCGGGACCCGGAGAGGCTCGGCGAATTGATCCCGCAAACGGTTCTGAGCCCGGACCTTGACACCTTCCGCCGACACCTCGCCTCCTGACCCTCACCCGCGGGATCCTACCCTCATGACCAGACCCTCCACCGACTGCACCTGCACCCGCCGTGACGCCCTCTGCGCCGCCTTCGGCGGCGCCGGCTCGCTCCTCCTCGCCGGCATTCTCGCCGACATTTCCCGGGCGGAGGCGCCCTCACCCGCGCCTCGGGCGGACGACCCACTCGCCCCGAAGCCGTCGCACTTCGCCGCGCGGGCCAAGCGCGTCATTTTCCTCTTCATGACGGGCGGCGTCTCCCACGTCGATAGCTTTGACCCCAAGCCGGCCCTCTTCCGCGACCACGGCAAGACCGTCGCCATCCACGAATGGCAGGGCCGGCCCGGCAACTTCTCGCGCTTCCTCAAGAAGCCGCACTGGACCTTCCAGCCGCACGGCAAGAGCGGTATCGAGGTGTCGGCGCTGTTCCCGCACGTCGCCGAGTGCGTCGATGATTTGTGCGTCATCCGCTCGCTGAAGTCCGATCACACCAACCACTACGAGGCGACCCTGCAGATGCATACCGGGTCGGTCTCGTTTGCCCGGCCGAGCATCGGCGCCTGGGCCAGTTACGGCCTCGGCACCTTCAACCGCAACCTGCCGTCCTTCGTCGTCATCGCCCCGCAGGTTCCCTACGCCGGCGACCAGACCTGGGGCAGCGACTTCCTCCCCGGCTGCCACCAGGGAACGCGCGTCATGCCCGGCCCCGTGCCCATCGCCGACATGACGCGCCGCGTGCCGGCCGCCCTGCAAGACTTGGACCTGCGCCTCCTCCGCCGCATGAACGACGACCACCTGAAGGGGCGCGGCGACGCCGAGCTGAGCGCCCGCATCCGCTCCTTCGAGACCGCGGCCGGCATGCAGACGGCGGCGCCAGACGCCTTCGACGTGTCGAAGGAGTCGGACGCGACGCTGAAGCTGTACGGCTTGCCGCGCGGCAGCACGCAGGGCTTCGCCTGGCAGTGCCTCGTCGCCCGGCGGCTGGTCGAGCGCGGCGTGCGGTTCGTGGAATTGATCGACGTCGGCTCGTCGAACAACTGGGACGCGCACGGCGACATGGACACGCACGCCCCGCTGGCGAAGAACGTCGATCGGGCCATCGCCGGCTTGCTGCGCGACCTGAAGTCGCGCGGCCTGCTGGACGACACGCTGGTGGTGTGGACCACCGAGTTCGGCCGCACGCCCTTCAACGAGCAGGTCAACGCCAAGGGGCGCGAGCACCATCACTGGGCGTTCTCGTCGTGGCTGGCCGGCGGCGGGGTGAAGCGAGGCTTCGTCCACGGGGCCACCGACGAGCACGGCATCCACGTGGCGCAGGATCCGGTCCACGTCCACGACTTCCACGCCACCATCCTGCACCTGATGGGCCTCGATCACGAGCGCCTGACCTTCCGCCACGCCGGCCGCGACTTCCGACTGACCGATGTCCACGGCCGGGTCGTCAAAGAACTGCTGGCTTGAAATCGGGCGGACGTATATGCGGATGGGGCATCCCCAATTTCCCCCGTCACCTGCGGAGGCCGCCAATGGACCAGCAGCCCCCGGACGTCCCGCCGAAGGGATCTGTGAAGTTCTTCCATGCCTTCGCCCTGTTCTTTCTCGGGCTCACGGTGGGATGGGCAGTGCTTTGGGCAATCAAATGGGTGATCGCACCGTCGCCTGTGGTTGGGAGCATGCCAGATGAACTGTTCGCCATAGAGGTGGGAAGCTTCCTCCTCGCCCTCATCGCAGGCTCGTTCGCTGGCGTGCAGTTCTTGTGCGACTGTTTTGGAAGCCGCAGATGAGGCACTGGGCCCAATGACCCTCGTTCCCACCCCGAGCGTCGGAACGAGAAAAGGATCCGACAAATGAAAGTAAACCTCTCCAATCAGGTCGCCCTCGTCACCGGCGCCGCCCGTGGCATCGGCCAGGCCATCGCCGACGCCTTCGCCGCCAACGGGGCCCGCGTCGTCTACACCGACGTCGATCTCCCCGGCGCCACCGCGGCCGCCGCCCGCTCCGCCGGCGCCAGGGCGCTCCCCCTCGACGTCAGCGACGCCGGCCAGACCGACGCCGTCCTCGCCGAGATCGTCCGCGACCTCGGCCGGCTCGACATCGTCGTGAATAACGCCGGCGTCAACACGATGGCGCACCGCGTCCCCATCGACCAGTTCCCCATCTCGGAATGGGACCGCATCGTGAAGGTCGATCTCGACGGCGTCTTCCTCGTCAGCCGGGCCGCGGCGCAGGTCATGGTCAAACAGAAGTCCGGCCGCATCATCAACATCGCGTCGATCGCCGGGCTGGTGCCGCTGCGCCTCCAGTGCGCCTTCGTCGCGGCCAAGGCGGGCGTCGTCAACCTGACGAAGGCGATGGCCCTGGAACTGGGGCCGCGCGGCGTCCTGGTGAACTGCATCGCGCCGGGGTCGATCCTGACGGACGGCACCCGAAAACTCTTCTACGACCCCGACGGTAGTTTCCGGGCCAACGTGCAGCAGATGCTCGCTCACATCCCGCTCGGCCGGCCCGGCACTCCGGAGGAGATCGCGCACGCCGCCCTGTTCCTCGCCGCGCCCGAGAGCAGCTACGTCAACGGCAGCATCCTGACCGTGGACGGCGGCTGGACGGCGGGCTACACGCGCGAGTTCTGACAGGGGGCGGGCGATGGCACAATCGGGGTACGTCGGCAAAGCGGGACAGTTGGCGGCGATGGCGGAGTTCCTGCTGCGCGGCTACAACGTCGCCATGCCGGAGGTCGATGTCGGCGACGATATTTTCGTCGTCGAGGATCAGGAGGGCCAGTTCTGGCGGATCCAGGTCAAGGCAGCGATCGGCAAGCGCCGACGGTACGGATACAGCGGCAAATTCGCCGTCTCTTTGCAGCAGTTGTACACTCCGAAGAAGCCTGACCTGTTCTACGTCTTCGCCTTGCGAGCCGGTGATCGGTGGGAGTTTGTAGTCATCCCGCGCGAGACGCTGAAGGGCCTTCACAACGTGGCCGGCATTGGCAACGTCGTGGCCGGCCACCTGATCCTGAACTGCCGCCTCACGGCAACGAGGGCGCTCTGTTCGGGGATCGACCTCCAGGCCCACCGCAACAACTGGGACGAGTGGCCCGTTATCCAGCCTTGAGCGACCCCGGATCCCACCGCCATATGACCTTCTCGTTCCTGGGGTCGTAGATGGAGATGCCACCAAGGGCGGCGATCTGCTCGGGCGTCAACCCGGTGATGATCTGCGCCAACGTTTCCCAGTACGGTCGGTGAAAGCGATTGTAGTCCTCCGTCTTGTCGTAGCCCAGCAGGATGCCGGGGTTGATGACGGCGTCAGGATACTTTTCGCGGATGAGTTCCTTGCTGCGCCAACTCAGCATGTAGACGCCGCCGTCATATTGCCAGCCGACCTCGATGACGAGCCCCTGATCCGGCTCCGGTCCCTTTTTCTTCGCAGTCTTCTTCGCGGGCTTGACCATGGTGCCCTCCTTCCCCCATCATCTTACCCGGCAACGGGTCTCTCCCTCAACGCCGACTCCGCGAGGCACGCCATGGGCCAGGAAGACATCAGCCGCGAACCGCTCGGCAGCGACGGCGTCCTCCCCGAGCCACCGGTGCCGCTTCCCCGGCGCGGCATCCTTCGGCCGACCTCGGTCCGCTATCGCCTTCTCATCGCGGTTTGCGGCCTCGCCGTCATCATCTACATTCACCGCGTCGGCTTCGCCAGCGCCGCGAAAGCGCTCAAGTCCGACCTCGGTCTGGATGACGGGGACTGGGGAGCCCTCATGTCGGCGTTCCTCCTCGCCTACGGGGGCTTCGAGGTGCCGTGGGGCTTGCTCGGCGACCGCTTCGGGGCCCGTCACCTGCTCGCCGTGGTCGTCCTCGGATCCTCGCTCCTGACCGCCGGGTTGGCGCTGGCGATCTTCGTCCCCGGCGGCTGGTCGGTATTCGTCCTGCTCTGGGGACTGCGCTTCCTCTTCGGCCTCTTCCAGGCCGGCACCTTTCCGTCGCTGTCGCGGCTGATGGCCGACTGGATGCCGACGCAGGAGCGCGCCACCGCCCAGGGGTTCATCTGGATGTCGAGCCGCGTCGGCGGCGCCCTCGCCCCGCTCCTCGTCGTGCCGCTCATCACCTTCACCGGAACGTGGTACCTGCCGTTCGTTCTCCTGGCCGGCCTCGGCGTGGCCTGGTGCGCCGCCTGCTGGCCGTGGTTCCGCAACCGCCCCGAGGAGTCGCCGGCCGTCAACGACGCCGAGCTGACCCTCATCACCGAAGGGCGCGCCGCCCTCGCCCGACACGGCGGACTGCAGTGGGGCCGCGTCCTGGCCTGCCGTAGCGTCTGGGCGCTGTGCGCCATGTACGCCTGCGGCGGCTTCGCCGCCAACTTCTTCGTCACCTTCCTGCCCAGCTACCTCAGCAAGCAGCGCGAGCTGCCCGACGACACCGTCATGTGGCTGTCGTCGCTGCCGTTGGCCTGCGGCATCGTCGCCTGCGTCCTGGGCGGCGTGCTGTCGGACACCATCATCCGTCGCACCGGCAACCGTCGCTGGGGCCGGCGGCTCAACGGCACCGTCGCCGCCCTGGTCGCCGGCACCGCCCTGCTCGCGACGACCCAGGTGCAGGATCCGTGGGCGCTGGGCGCCCTGCTCTGCCTCACCTTCTTCTGCAACGACCTGGCGATGGGGCCGGCCTGGGCGTCGTGTGCCGACGTCGGCCGCCGCTACGCCGGCACCATCGGCGGCGCCATGAACATGATCGGCAACCTCGCGGGCGCCGCCGGCGCCGCCCTCGTCGGCTGGCTCTTCACAATCGACCAGCCGAACCTGGTCTTCGTCATCTTCGCGTGCAGCTTCGCGCTCAGCTCGCTGTGCTGGCTCGCCGTGGACGTCACCAGGCCGGTGAGCGACACGGAGTAAGCCGCGCGCCGCTTCCGTGTGCTAGAACTGTGGTATTGCCGTCCAGGAACCCTGGAGACGCTACCCTCATGCGCTGGTCGATTATTCGCCTGATCTGGGTCCGCGAACTGCGCGACCAGCTCCGCGACCGGCGCACCGTCTTCATGGTCGTCGTCCTGCCGCTGCTCCTGTACCCGATCCTCGGCTTCGGCCTGCTGCAGTTCGTCCTCGGCTCCGGCCGGCAGCAGAACGTCGTCGGTGTCGTCGGCGCCGACAACTTGCCGCCCGCCAACGCGCCGTCGGCGCCACCCCCGCCCGCACAGGCCGCCTGGTGGTTCGCCGCCGCCCCGGTCAACCCCCGCGGCGGCATCGACCTCGTCGCCGGCGCCGCCGCCCGCGCCCATGTCGCCGACCTGCTTCGCGGCACCAGTTACCCACCGCTCTTCGCCGGCGACGAGGGCAGCCTGCGCTTCCTGCCGGCCTACTTCGACGACCCGCGCGACGCCGACGGGCTTGTCGTCCGCGCCCTCCCCGACCCGACCGACGCGCCGGCCGAGAGCTGGCTGAAGGAAACCGATCACACGCCCCTGGAGGCCAAACAGGTCGATGTCCTGCTGGTCGTGCCGCCGGACTTCCGTGACCGGCTGGGGCGCGGCGAACGGCCGGCGCTCTGGCTCCTGTCACGCGAGGGAGACGACCGCTCGCGCCTGCTCAAGGCCCGGGTCCACGGCGCCCTCGGCCGATGGAAGACGCGCGTCAAGGAGGTGCGCCTGCTGCGGCGCGGGCTGCCGGCCAACTTCGACGACCCGTTCGCCATCGACGACCCCGAGCGGGCCAAGTCGGCCGGCACCAAGATGGCCGAGGGCCTGTTCGAGCTGCTGGTGCGCGTCTTCCCCTTCATGCTGGTGATGTGGTCGCTGGCCGGGGCGCTCTACCCCGCGGTGGACCTGTGTGCCGGCGAGAAGGAGCGCGGCACGATGGAGACGCTGCTCATCACGCCGGCCAGCCGCGAGGAGATCGTCTGGGGCAAGTTCCTGACCATCTGGGTCTTCAGCGCCGCCACCACCCTGCTCAACCTGGCCAGCATGGGGCTGAGCACCTGGCAGTTCAGCGCCAGCGGCCTGCTGCCCGGCGACGCCCTGCGGCCGGCCCCGCTGTTGTGGTGCGTCCTCCTCCTCCTGCCCACGTCCGCTTTCTTCAGCGCCCTGTGCCTGGCCGTCGGCGCTTACGCCCGCTCCTCGAAGGAGGGGCAGTACTACCTGATGCCGCTCTTCCTTCTCTCGATGCCGCTCATCTTCCTGACGCTGGCGCCCGGGGTCGAGCTGAACGCCCTCTACAGCATGGTGCCGGTGACCGGCGTGGCCCTGCTGCTGCAGCGGCTGATGACCGCCTCGTCCGCCGAGCAGGTCCCGTGGCTCTACTTCGTGCCGGTCCTGGCGCCGATCGTGTTCTACAGCTGGCTGGCGCTGCGCTGGGCCATCGAACAATTCAAGAGCGAGGAAGTGCTGTTCCGCGAGGCGGAGCGGCTCGACGTCGGGCTGTGGCTGCGGCGGCTGTTCCGCGACAAGGAGGCACTGCCTTCGACGGCGATGGCCTTCTCCTGCTTCGGGCTGGTGATGGCGCTGCGCTGGCTAGCGCTGGGCCTGGGGCCGACGCTGACCCTGGTGCAGAGCAGTGGCATCGGCCTGCTGGCGTTCATGGCCGCCCCACCCATCCTGATGGCCCTGCTGCTGACGCGGCGGCCGGCCGAGTCGCTGGCCCTGCGCAAGCCGCCGCCGCTGGCCGTCCTCAGCGCCGCCCTGCTGGCGATCCTGCTGCTGCTGCCGCTGGTGGAGCTGACTCGCTACGCGCTGCACGAATTCCCCGAGGTGGAGGAGATGCTGCGGCAGCACCACCCGTTCGCGCAGGCGCTGCTGGAGCTGCACGAGCAAGGGCAGGAGGCCGGCGGACAGCCCCTGCGCGTCGCCGCCGTCTACATGCTGGTGTTCGCCTTGCTGCCGGCGGTCTGCGAGGAATTGGCCTTCCGCGGCTTCATCCTGACCGGACTGCGGCGGCGCTTCCGCAACGGGACGGCCATCCTCATTTGCAGCTTCCTGTTCGCCGTTTCGCACATGAACGTCTTCCAGTTCCTGCCGACCTTCGTGCTCGGCCTGGTGCTGGGCGTGCTGGCGGTGCGCGGCGGCAGCGTCCTGCCCGGCATGGCCTATCACCTCGTCCACAACGGATTGCTCATCGGCCTGACCTGCGCCGAGCAGTTGGCGGAGGTGCCCGAGGTGCTGACGACGCCGCTGGTGCGCTTCCTCATCGAGTCGCTATGCGTCAGCCTCGCCGCCCTGGTGATCTGGCGACTGCTGCGCGGTGCGCCGGTCGTGGCGCCGGTCGTGGTGCTGCCGGCGCCCTTGCGCGAGGGCGCCGTCTGCCCGTAAACCCGGTCCCGGGCGCCTGGATCAGTACCCCGCGGCACACCCGTCCTTGCGGGCCTCCGATCCGCCGTGCAGCATACCGGTCTTCGGGTCGATCAGGATCCCCTGGAAGCCGCCGCCGTTGCGCTTCGTCCGCACCACGTGATGGCCGCGCCGCTCCAGCTCTTCGACGACTTCCCTGCCGATGCCGTCCTCGGCCTGGACGCTGCCGCCGTTGCGGGCCTCCGCGCGGCCGGTCGGCGTGGCGGAACCGGTGTGCTCGATCCGCGGCGACTCGCCGGCCTCCTGCACGTTCATGCCGAAGTCGATCAGGTTGGTCAGCACCTCGACCTGTCCCTGCGGCTGCATGTCGCCGCCCATCACGCCGAACACGAACCACGGCTTGCCATCCCTGGTCACCAGCGACGGAATGATTGTGTGGAACGGCCGCTTGTGCGGCTCCAGGGCGTTGGGATGGTCCCGGTTCAGCGCGAACAGCGTGCCCCGGTTTTGCAGCGCGAAGCCCAGGTCGCCGGGCACGAACCCCGAGCCGAAGCCGAAATAGTTACTCTGGATCAGCGAGACACAGTTGCGGTCCTTATCGACCGCGCACAGGTAAACGGTGTCGCTGCGCCCCAGTTTCGGGTCGCCGTGCGGCACCTTCGTTAGCGCCCTGTCCAGGGCGATCAGCTTGCGCCGGCCTTCCGCGTAGGGCTTGGAGATCAATTCCGCGGTGGGGACCTTGGCGAATGCGGGGTCGGCGTAGAAGCGGGCGCGGTCGGCGTAAGCGAGTTTCTTGGCCTCGATCAGCAGGTGCCAGTAGTCGGCCGACTCCGGCCCCATCTTCTTCAGGTCGTAGCCTTCGAGGATGTTGAGCATCTGCAACACCGCGATACCCTGCCCCGGCGGCGGGATTTCCCAGACCTCGTGACCCCGGTAAGTCGTGCTGACCGGATCGACCCAGGTCGGCTCGTTGTCCTCGAAGTCCTTCAGCGAGAACAGGCCGCCGTTCTTCTCGGAGAAGGCGACAATCTCGCGGGCGATCGGGCCGCGGTAGAAGGCGTCGCGGCCGTCCTTGGCGATGGCGCGGTAGGTCTTCGCCAGGTAAGGGTTCTTGAAGACCTCGCCGGCGCGGGGGGCGTGGCCGTCGATGAGATAGGTCCTGGCGGCGTCGGGTTGCTTGGCGAGTTTGCTTTCGGCGCCCCGCCAGTAGCTGGCGATGACCTCGCTGACGGGGAAGCCGTCCTCGGCGTAGCGGATGGTCGGGTCGAGCAGTTTGTCGAAGGACAGGGTGCCGAAGCGCTTGCGGAGGGCGTCCCAGCCGTCCACGCAGCCGGGGACTGACCAGCTGAGCGGGCCGGTTTCGGGAATCTCGGCGAGGCCCTTGCCGGCGAAGAAGTCGCGCGTGGCGGCGTAGGGGGAGCGGCCGCTGGCGTTGAGGCCGTAGAGCTTCTTCGCCTTGGCGTCCCAGACGAGAGCGTAGAGGTCGCCGCCGACGCCGCAGGACATCGGTTCCATCAGGCCGAGAGCGGCGTTGGCGGCGATGGCGGCATCGACGGCGTTGCCCCCCTGCTTAAGGACGTCGAGGCCGACCTGCGCGGCAAGGGGGTGGCTGGTGGCGACCATGCCGTGCGGGGCGATGACGACCGAGCGCCCGGCCCGGCCAGCCCGCGGCGTCAGGCGCTCCGCCTCGGCGGGCAGCGCCAGGAGGACGGCGAAGAGGAGGACGACGAGGGGAAGCAGCTTGAGCATCGGACGGTCCTCACGGCACGATCGGGATGGGGCGGAGCGTGCAGTATCGCCGACGAGGAGGCCGCGGTCAACCGGTTGGCGGTCGCGCGGCGCGCTGCGTCAGTTTGGGAAGCAGCCTTGTACAAAGTGACGCTCCCGGTGGCTCGAAATGCAACACCCGCCCGAAGGGCCTCCCCGAAGCGATCTGGTGCTCATGTGGGAAGTGCTGAAATGGCAAGGGTTTACGTCGTCGATTCATGGAAAGTGTGCGTTTTGGCACGATCGTTGCAATAGAAATGGCATCCCCGCAAGGGGAAGCACACCGGGCTGTATCCCGCGGCCCACGCGCATGTCACGACCCACGTCAGACGGCCATTCCTATGCGCCGGCGGCGCCTCAGGCGCCGCCGGCGTCTTTTTTTGCGCCGGGGACGGCGGCCATCAGCGGTCCGGCGGCAGGCGGCGAAGCGTGGCCTCGGCATCGGCGGTGAGCCGGGCGCTGGGATTACCCTTGGCGAGGGCCTCCAGCAACCGCCGGGCCTCCGGGAAAAGATCGTCGCCATCCACGGCGAGGACGTCGGCGGGGTGTACGACAACATCGACAACGCGGTCATCGACAGTTGCACGCGGCTGGGGGGGTGCGGCTGGTCTATCGCGAGGTCAAGGAGCCGACGAGCAGGAGTACATCGCCAACGTGGACGTCAACCACCCGTCGTTCAAACGGCTCGATTGAGCCACCCGTGATGGATCATGGGACAATATAGGGCCTTCCTCACGCCTTTGACCGCGAGCGAGTACACCAGCCGCTACTCGCCGCCCATGAGTCACCCAGGACGACGAAGGTCTACGACCGCACCAGCGACCAGCTCAGCCTCGACGAGATCGAGAAGATCCAGATCTGAGGACGGCAAACGGGACGGCGGCCGCACCTCCACAAGTCGTTTCGATAGAAGCACTTAAGTAGTGTGGTCGTAATTGCTCAAGAGTCCTGGGTTGGCCAGCTGCGCGGCTGCTTGGCCTGCGTAGAATAGAGGTATGAGGATCACCGTTCCCCAAGTCCCTGGGGCCGAGCAGACGCCTCTCGTACGGCGCCTTCTCGAACTCAT
>DATFNV010000644.1:0-4278 GCA_035266225.1 Gemmataceae bacterium | reverse complement strand
GGCGGCGGGCGGCGGCGAGCATGCGGTGGGCCTCGGCGGCATTCATCGCCAGGCGCGCCTCGGTCAGGACGTGCTTGCCGGCCTCCAGCGCCGCCAGCGTGATGCCGCAGTGCAGGTACGGCCAGGTGCCGATGACCACCGCGTCGATCTCGTGGTCGGCGATGACGTCCTGCCAGTGCTCGGCGATGCGCGGGATGCCGAACGCCTCGGCGACGGCGGCGGTCGAGTCGGGCCGGCGATTGCAGACGGCGACGATCTCCACGTCGGGGAGGGCCCGCAGGCCGGGGATGTGGCGGGCGCGGGTGTTGGCTCCGGCCCCGATCAGGCCGATGCGAAGCGTGCGGCGAGTCATGGCGTCCTCGGAGGGTTCCGCGGGGCGAACGGGACTCTCCCTCTCTTTTAGCGGACGCGGGTGCCGGGAGGAAGGGCGGAGCCGCTTGCGGCTTAGCGCGAGCGCTAAGCCGCAAGCGGCTGTCACGGCTTGCCGCCGCCGCCCGTCAGGATCAGCTCCATCCACGGCTTCTTCTTCTCACCGGCGAGGCCCTCAGGATTCTTCGGCGGCGGTTGGTGGTGCAGGAAGTCGTCCCAGGGGAGATACTCGGCCGGCAGTTTCTTGCCGGTACACGCCTGCAGCGACTCGGTGGCGATGTCGCGCAGGGCGACATCCTTGTCGTTCTTGAGCACCGCCAACAGCGCCTCGGTCGAGCGGTACTGCCGATAGTTCTTCAGCGCCCGGGCGGCAGCCATGCGCTCGTCAAGCACCATGCGGATCTCTTGCTCCGCATCCTTGACCTCGCCCTGGCTGAGCACGCGCACCAGCAAGTCGGCCGCCGACTCGTCGCCGTTGTTGCCCAGCCCGCGCAACACCTCACAGCGGAACGTCGAGATCAGGCCCTTGGTGACGGTGTGGTCGCGGCCGTCCTTGCCCATGAGCGAGTCGGCCTGGTAGTACGCCTCGACCAGGGCCGGCACCGCTCGCGGATCTTTGAACTCGCCGAGCTTGCGCACGGCCTCCAGGCGCACGTAGTAGCGCGCCTCCTCCTTGCTCGCGGTCTTCAGCAGGCCGAGGACGAAGTCCTGGTCCTGGGCGGTGCCGCCGTTGAGCTTCGGCTCCTTGAGGGCGCGAATCGCCTTGGCCCGCTTGTCGCCGTCCTTGCTGTCGCGCAGGACCACGAGCGGGTCGGGCGGCTTGGCCCACATGTCCTTCAAATGGAAGTCTCGGCTGGTTACGTCGTCCCAGCTCAGGGCGCAGCCGGACAGGCCCAGCCCGGCCAGTCCGGCGGCTGCCAGCAGACGTTTCCAGCGCAGCGGCCCGTTCCCCGCGGGTATCTGTCGTCGCACCGGCGCCCTCCCCTCAATCCTGCGCGGTTGCCGTCGATCCCATTTCCCCACCCCGCCCGCACGTTCCCCGCGCCCGGCGCGGCAGGACCGGCCGGGGCGGCGCTCTTCGCGCTCTCCGTGCGGGAACAGGGGTCGTGGCTATAGCAACGTTTCCTCGCGCTGGCAAGGGGAAAAACCCCGCGCCGCCGTGCGAAGAGATGAAGAAGATGGGGCGATCGCAGCGGCCCTGGCCATTTCTTCGCGGAAACAGATGGCACGGGTGGGGCAGACCGGCTAGAATGAAACTCTGTTGCTCGCGAGCCCTCCGGCCCCGCCGCCCCCCGGCTCGCGGCGCCCGCATCGTAGACCGGCACCCCCGTACGAGAACCCCTCATGGCCACGAAAACCAAAGCCCGCCCGGTACAGGCAGCCGCCAAAGTCACCTCGGCCCCCGTGAAAACGGCTGCGTCAACTCCCGCCAAGGCGCCTCCGGCGTCCGCCAAGGCGCCCCCGCCAACCTCGAAATCGCCCCTCGCCAACTCGGCCGACCTGCCGCGGACGCCCCCCGCCACGGCCGAGGAATTCCTCACGCACATCGGCGCCCTCGCCAAGCGCGTCGAGGGACACGTCGCCTTCATGAGCGGGGTCGAACGGCTCAACGGTACCTCGGCCGAGGCCAAGAACAGGGCCCTGTCCCTCTTCTACCAGCGCCTCGTCACCCTGGAACTGGAACTCAATCGCGTCCGCGAAGAGCTGGAGTTGGGATAACTAACGCCCCGCTTGCGGCTCCGCAGTCGTGCGAAGCCGTAAGCGGCGGGTCGCTTACCTCCCTACTAACCGCGCCACCTCCGCCGCGTCGAGTTCACGGCAGGCTCCCGGCGGCAGGTCGCCCAGTCCCAGGCCTCCGATTGCCACGCGGACCAAGCGCTTCACACGCCACCCCAGCGCCGTCCACATCCGACGAATCTGCCGGTTGCGCCCCTCTGTCAGCACCAGTTCGACCACCGTTCGCCGTGCGCCGCAGTGGAGCACACGCACCCCGGCCGGGCGCGTCGGGCCGTCCGCCAACTCGACGCCGTCGCGCAAGCGCCGCAAGTCCTCCCCCGTCGGCCTCCCATTGACCGTGACCCGGTACGTCTTGGCAACGTGATGCGCGGGGTCGGTCAGGCACACGGCCAGCTGCGCGTCACTGGTGAGGATGAGCAATCCTTCGGTGTCGGCGTCGAGGCGGCCAGCGGGGAAAACCCAGGGGAGGCCCGGCGGCAACAGGTCGTACACGGTCCGTCGGCCGCGCTCGTCGCTGCGCGTGGTAACGACGCCGGGCGGCTTGTGCAGGGCCAACGTCAACGCGGCTGGGGGAGGGGCCTCCTGCCCGGCACGAGTGATGCGCTGACGGTCGAGGTCCACCCACGTCAGCGGGTCGGTGACAATGCGGCCATCGACGCAGACCTCGCCGGCGCGGATCCACTGCCACGCCTGGCCGCGCGAGCCCCAGCCGAGCTTGGACAGGGCCCTATGCAGGTGTACACGCCGCCCCGGTCTCTCCTTCACGACCCGCCCTCCCGATACCCCCGGCCGGAGAAAAGCCATTGTAAACCCTTTGCGCCGGCTGGCGGCGGCGGTAAACTCTTACTGTATTACCAGAAACGAACGATCAGCGCGACCGGGAGTGAACATCGGTGCGCGGATGGCGCGCCGCACGTCCCGCAATATCCGGCTTCCGGGAGCGAATGGCTAAGTGGACCGCCGCGCGAAACGTGTCTAACTGCCAGGGGGTGTGTCGCCGGGTGGGCCCCCAGCCACGATTTGTCGTCGGGCGGGCGGCGGCGGTCGGTTTTTTGCAGTCGAGGTCTTATGTCCTCCGAACTCGTGAGCTGCCCTGAATGCAAGCGCAAGTTGCGCGTCCCGACCGACCTGGTCGGCAAGCTCGTCAAGTGTCCGACCTGCGGGCAAACCTTCACGGCCGACCCCGCCGCGCACGCCCCGCCCCCGCCGCCCGCTGCGGCCGACGAGAAGGTCGCCCGTACCAGCAAGGTCAGCCGCGACGACGAGGAGGACGAGGACGAAGAGCGCTCGCATCGCCAGCGCTCGCGCTCCCGCAAGGATGACGACGACGATGACGACCGGCCGCGCCGCCGCTCGCGCTCGCGCCGGGATGACGACGACGAGGACGACGATGACGATCGGCCGCGGCGGCGCTCGCGCGACCGCCGCGACCTGGCGCCGCACCGCGGCGGGGCAGTCCTGGCCATCGGCATCCTGAGCTTCTTCTTCTTTCCCATAATTCTCGGGCCGATTGCCTGGATCATGGGCAACACCGATCTGGCCCAGATGCGGGCCGGGCGCATGGACCCCGAGGGAGAAGGCTCGACTAGCGCCGGCCGCATCTGCGGAATGATCTCCACGATCCTCGGTGCCCTCGGCCTGATCCTCTTCTTTGGCTTCTGTGTCTGCGCCGGCATGGGGGGCGGCGGCGGGGGCCCGGGCGGCGGACGGCGCTTTTGACGGCCGTTCTGCGCCGAAATTACTTTCCCGAGACCTGTTCTCCCGGGGGGAGTCATGCCGGAAGTCGTTTCCTGCCCAAAATGTCAGCGCAAGTCGCGCGTGCCCGACACCCTCGTCGGCAAGAAGGTGAAGTGTCCCGGCTGCGCCGAGATCTTCACCGCCATCGTGAACGCCCCCGCCCCCGCCAAGAAGGAAGCGGAGGCCAAAAAGAGGCAGGAGGACGAGGACGAGGGAGGGGGCTACGAGGTCGTCGATGACAAGAAAAAGAAGAAGCGCAGTCGGGATGACGACGATGAGGACGAGCGCGTCTCGGACAAGCCGCGCGGCCGCCGCAGTCGCGCCGATGACGATGACGACGAGGACGATGATGACCGCCCGCGCCGATCCCGCCGCAGTCGCGCCGATGACGATGATGACGACGACGATGACCGGGTGACGACCCGCCGGCGCCGG
>DATFNV010000643.1:0-4809 GCA_035266225.1 Gemmataceae bacterium | reverse complement strand
GCCAGGCCGGGCTTCCACGGCAGCGGCGCGTAACTGGCCGGGTCGATCCGCGCCATCATGTCGTGCGACGCCGCGTTCTGCCCCAGGCCCCAGACGGCCCCGCCCGCGAAACCGGCCCCCACGTCGGCGACGTCGTCGAGGGCGCCCGCCGGCACCATTTTCACCTTCGGCGCCCCATGAATGTCCACGAACTGGACCAGCAGGTATTCGGTGCCGTCTTCTTGCAGTTGCGCCTTGAGCGTGCTGCGGTTCACGGTTATTCTCCCAGGGTCACGGTTGCAGGCGTCGTCGGGTACGGAAGTTGTGTATAATCGCTGGACCGACTGACTGCAAGCGCCCGCCCGGAGCAGAAGAGGAAACCATGTGCGGCATCGTTGGCTTCCTGGACAAGCGCGGTGGCACGGAGCGCCCGGTAGGGCGGACGCTTCTGGGCATGCTCGAGGCCCTGGGCTGCCGCGGGCCGGACTCGGCGGGCATCGCCCTGTTCGGGCCGCCGCGCGGCGGCCTCGCCCACGTCAAACTCCCCGAGGACGTCGGGCCTTCCGCGGCGGCGACGGCCGTCCTGGAGGCCGTGCGCGACGTGGAACTGGTCGTCCGCCATGAGATCCTGGGCGCCTACTTGCGCCTGGAGCTGGACGGCTCGGGTGACGCGACGGTGCTGGAGCGCACCCTCCGGGAGCGCGTCCCCGGCGCGGAAGTCGTCAGCCTCGGCAAGCGGTTGCTGATCGTGAAGCAAGTCGGCTCGCCGCGGCAGCTCGAACAGACCTACGGCATCTCGCGGCTGACCGGCAGCCACGGTATCGGCCACACCCGGCTGTCCACCGAGAGCCGGGTGGACCTGAGCCATTCGCAGCCGTTCTGGGCGCACGGCGTGCCGGACCTGGCGACGGTCCACAACGGCCACATCACCAACTACCACAAGCTGCGCCGCCGGTACGAGGAGCGCGGCTATCGCTTTTTCACCGAGAACGACTCGGAAGTGATCGGCGTGTACCTGCGCGACCGGCTGGCGGCCGGCCTCTCCCTGGAAGACGCGCTGCGCTCGTCGCTGGACGACTTCGACGGCTCGTTCAGCTACCTCGCGGCCAGTGCCGACCGCCTGGCCTACGTCAAGGACCGTTACGGCTTCAAACCGCTGGTGGTCGCGGAAACCGACGACTTCGTGGCCATCGCCACCGAGGAGATTGCCCTGCGCCAGGCGCTAGGGCACGACTTCGTGGCCCGCGAGCCGGCGCCAGGGACGATGCGCGTTTGGTCGGTGGCCTCAAGTGTGGGTGCGCGGACATGAGTGTCGGCGGCGGCTGGCCGACCAGGTATCCGTGGCGACTGCTGCCGCGCGGCGGGCGCCACCCGTATGTTCCTCCCTTGCGCGGTAACTGGCTAAAGCACCCGCCGCGTGGCCCGCAGCGCGGCTACCTGGACGATGCGGGCAACGAGTGGGTGCCGCACCCGCATCCGAGTGGTCGCGAGGAGGATTTCCACTGGGACGTTCAGCATCACGACGGGCGGCACACCAACGTGCGGCCTGACGGAGAGGTCCACCACGGCGACGATAACTTTGCCTGAGGGACAGAAAGATGAGCGTTATCTTGGAATCCCAGTCCGGGGACGAGTTGGTCGTGATCGAGGCGTTCCACGCCTCCCCGGAGGGCGAAGGCTTTGCCTGGGAGACGAGCCGGCACTTTCGCGTCGGCGAGCGCGTGCGCTACCTTGGTTTCCTCCAGGACCAGTACTATAGGGATCATCCGGGCCTGGGGTGGGTGGTTCGTTTCGAGGCGGCTGACGCCAAAACGTACCTCGCGACGCAGACCTATTTCGTGACTGAGGAGTGCTGGCAGGGGGTGAAGAAATTCTTCGCCCGCCGGCTGCTCCGCGAGCCCAAGTCCCGGAAGACCACGCGGCCCTGATTCGAGGACTCACCTTTGCCATCCACCATCGACGGCCGTGGCAAGACCACGCGCGACATCAACCGAGAGCTGCGCGAAGCCATCGCCCGCAGCGAGACCGACATCCGCGTGCTGAACCCCGACGCCCGCCACAACCTCGGCGTCGCCCTGCTGCAGCCGGTGCGGGTCGTCTTCGAGGGGAGCGTCGGCTACTACTGCGCCGGGATGATGGACGGCGCCCGCGTCGAAGTGCGCGGCAGCGCCGGCTGGGGCGCCGCCGAGTCGATGATGGGCGGCACCGTGGTCATCGACGGCAGCGCCGGGAGCGGCGTGGCGGCGTCGATCCGGGGTGGGACCGTTGTCGTCCGCGGCGACGCGGCGGCCCGGGCCGGCGTTTCCATGAAGGGCGGCACGCTGCTCATCGGCGGTAGTTGCGGTTACATGGCCGGCTTCATGATGCAGAAGGGGTGCATCGTCGTCTGTGGCGACGCCGGCGACGCGGTCGCCGATTCCATGTACGAAGGGGTGGTGTACGTCGGCGGCAAGATCGCCTCGCTCGGCAACGACGCCGTCGTCGAGGAGGCGTCCCCCGACGACCGCGCCACCCTGGTGCAGCTCCTCTCCTCCTACGACGTGCCGGCGCCGGCGTCGTTCCGCAAGGTCGTGTCCGGCCGCAAGCTGTGGAACTTCGACAAGAAGGACCTCGAAGTCTGGAAGGCGGCGCTGTGAAGGACAGAGCGACAATGCATCCGCTGACGATTGGCAGAACGTATCACTTGCTCATGTCGGACGGCCGCGCCCTGGGCCACGTCCGCATCCAGCGGATCGAGGACTCCTGGGCCGAAGGCCCCTTTATCCCCGCGCCGGCCTTCGCCGAGTTTCGCGAGCTCTTCGAGCGTGCGGACGAGTTGGCGCGCGACCAGATCATCCCGCTCTGGGAGCAGGCGGCCGACGCCATCGAGGCACTGCACATTCAGGTCGCCGAGGAAGAAGGCGGGGCCCGCCACGGCGGCTTGCGCGTCTTTGTGGCCGGCGACGAAGCGTCTATTGGGACTCCCCTTTGCGTGTCATGAGTCGTGATCGCAGGCGTTTCGACATCAGGAAGGCAGCGCTGTGAACCCCGAGCCCGCACACCCGCCGCAGGCCAGCGGCACCTACACCCCCGCCGTCATCGAGGACATCCAGGTCAAGGCGGAGCTGGGCCGCTACCGCATCCGCGGCTTCGGCATCCTGCGGCCGCGCACCTGGGCCACCTTCGACGACCTCACCTTCATCCCCTGCGGCCTGACGCGCATCCCCCTGGAGGGCTACCGCGAGAGCTGCTCCACGAAGACAGTCCTCGGCACGCGCTACGCCAAAAAGCCGGTCGAGTTGGATTTGCCGGTGATGATTACCGGGATGAGCTTCGGCGCCCTGTCGTACAACGCCAAGGTCGCCCTGTCCCGCGCGGCGCGGGCGGCCGGCACCTCGACGACCACCGGCGACGGCGGCATGCTGCCGGCCGAGCGCGAGAACTCAAAGACGCTCATCTACGAGGTGCTGCCCAGCCGCTACGGTATCAACGTCCACCACCTCCGCCAGGCCGACGCCATCGAATTGACCATCGGCCAGGGCGCCAAGCCGGGGACGGGCGGACTGCTGCTCGGCTCGAAGGTGTCGCCGCAGATCGCCGAAATGCGCGACCTGCCGCCGGGCGTCGATCAGCGCAGCCCGTGCCGGCACCCCGACATGCTCGGCCCCGACGACATGATTATCAAGATCGAGGAACTCCGCGAAGCGACCGACTGGCAGGTGCCGATTTTCGTCAAGCTCGGCGCCAGCCGGGTCTACGACGACGTGAAGCTGGCCGCCAAGGCCGGCGCCGACGTGGTCGTGGTGGACGGCATGGAGGGCGGCACCGGCGCCTCGCCCGAATTGCTCCAGGAGCACACCGGCATCCCGACCCTGGCCGCCGTGTGCGAGGCGCGGGCGGCGCTGGAGGAGATGGGCCTTTACGGTACCGTGCAGCTCATCATCGCGGGCGGCCTGCGCCACGGCAGTGACATGGCCAAGGCGCTGGCGCTCGGCGCCGACGCCGTTTACGTCGGCACCGCGGCGCTGATCGCCCTGAACTGCAACGCGCCACTCTACGTCGAGGACTACCACGCCATCGGCGCGGCCCCGTACCACTGCCACCACTGCCACACCGGCCGCTGCCCCGTCGGCATCACCACGCAGGATCCGGAACTGGTCAAGCGGCTGGACATTGACGCGGGGGCCGAGCGCGTGGCCCACTGGCTGCGGGCGGTGACGTCGGAGATTCAGATCCTGGCCCGGGCCTGCGGCAAGCGCGACGTCCACGACCTGGAGCCGGAGGACCTGCGCGCCCTGACGCTGGAGGCGTCGATGATTACGGGGGTGCCCCTGGCCGGGACCAACGTGGTGTTCGGAGGCGGACCCGGTTGGAAGCGATCCACGCACGGGAGCTGATTTAGCGTTTCGCGCTCGCAGCGCGAAACGAGAAATCAACAAGCGCTGCACGGGGAGATGCGCGATGGGCGATAAAGCGGACCTCGACGCCATCGTCACCGAGGTGGTCGTCGAGGGCCACGTCAGTCCGGACGAGCTGCGGCCGGAGGAGCGCGCCTACCTTAAGGAGCACGCGCTGAAGAAGCCGCTGCGCGTGCTGGACGTCTGGGCGCTGGGCGTCGGCGTCGTCATCACGGGCGCTTACTTCGGCTGGAACCTCGGGCTCAAGGACAACGGCGCCATCGCGATGCTGGTCGCCTCGCTGCTGGTTTGCCTGCTCTACCTGGCGTGGGTGCTGGCCCTGGCCGAGTTGTCGGTGGCCATGCCGTTCGCCGGGGGCCCGCTGGGGTACGGCCGGCGCGCCGCGGGGCCGCTGCTCGGCTTCGTCATGGGCTGGTCGATGCTGCTGGAGTGC
>DATFNV010000642.1:0-19507 GCA_035266225.1 Gemmataceae bacterium | reverse complement strand
GCCTGACGAAAGCCAATCACGAGGGACCGAACGATGCGCTGGTTCACTGTCGTAGTCGCCGTACTGATCGCGCCTGTTGTGCTGCCTGCGGCTGGGGACGAGGCGCGCAGCTTCACCTTCACCAAGGACGACGTCGGCAAGCTGCCCAAGGGGTGGAAGGCCGACCACACCGGCAAGGGCGAGGGGAGCGTGTGGAAGGTCGTCGCCGACGACACCGCGCCCTCCAAGACCGGTTACGCCCTGGCCCAGACCGCCGAGGGGCCGAGCGCCTTCTTCAACCTCTGCGTCGCCGAGGACACAAAGTACACCGACCTGGAAATCAGCGTGGCCTTCAAGGCGGTCAGGGGCAAGGACGACCAGGGCGGGGGCGTGGTCTGGCGCTACCGCGATGCTGACAACTACTACATCTGCCGCATGAACCCGCTGGAGGACAACTTCCGCGTCTACAAGGTCGTCGGCGGCCGGCGCATGCAGCTGGCCACCACCAAGAACGACGTCAAGGTGCCGGCCGGCGAGTGGCACACTATCAAGGTGACGATGAAGGGGGAAGAGATCGCGTGCTTCCTCGACGGCAAGAAGCACCTGGAGGCGAAGGACGCGACGTTTCAGGAGGCGGGCAAGGTCGGCCTGTGGTCGAAGGCCGACGCCCAGTCGCACTTCGACAACCTGACGATCAAGGGGCACTAACAGAACGGCGAGCGGGGGGCGTCAGCCCCCCGGTGAGTGACTGATACCGGGGGGCTGACGCCCCCCCGCTCGCCAAAATGTGAGTGCCGACCGATCTGCCGGTCTATTCGGGGGGTCTCGGCTCGCCGGGCCGCCCCGGCCGGCCGCCTTCACCGCCCGGCGGGCCGCCGCCCGGACCACGTCCCCCCGCACCGCCGGGACCGCCTGGCCCGCGCCCTCCCGGACCACCGGGACCACCGCGGCCGCCGCCCTGGCGCATCTCCTTGAGCTGCTTGGTCTGCTCCTCGGTGAGGATCTTGGCGAGCTTGCCATCGACCTCCTTCTGCAACGCCTCGACCTGCTTCTTCTGGTCAGCCGTCAGGTTCAAGCGCTCCTGGAGGTTCGGCGGCAAGATCTGGCCCGGCTGAGGGGGACCGCCGGGGCCGCCCGAGCCGCCCGGACCACCGGGACCACCGGGACCGAACCCACCGGGGCCGCCGGGGCCGCGCCCACCCGGTCCCCCGGGGCCGCCGCGCCCGCCCTCCTGAGGGGCCTCCGCTTCCTTCTTGGCCGCCAGGGCCATCAGCTCCTCTTTGGTGACCACCCCATCCTTGTTGGTGTCGGCTTCGTCGAACAGCCGCAGCAGCCGCGGATCGGTCACCTCGTCGCGGGTCAGCTTACCGTCCTTGTTCTTATCGAAGGCCATCATCTTGGTGACGATCGGCGAGCTGCTGTAATCCTTCGCCTTGTCCTTGCCGGGGTCGCCGGCCGGTTTATTGTCCGGCTGCTGAGCAGTCACCTGCGACAGCAGGGTCGCGGCGCACACGACCGCCAGCAGGGTTCGCGCGAGTTTCCGCACGGTTCTGTTCTCCTCATCGGGTTGGGGAACGGCGGCCGGAGCACCGGCCGCAGGTTATGCTCTGTTGAAGTCCGCTCTCGCGGGTAGAGATTATCTGCGGCGCCCCTCGCCCCGGTCCGCGGGGGTGGCGCCGACCACGACGTCGAAGCGGGCCGACAGCTCGCCGACCTTCGATTCCTTCACCGGCTTGAAATCGACGAGGACCAGCTCCCGGTCGATCGGGTCGCGCAGCTCGCCCAGGACGCCGTCGGTCTTGTTCTGCGCGTGGCCGGCGACGAAGATCTGCGTGGTGAGCAATTCCCGGCCGCCCTTCTTGACCCGGACGTGGATGTGCGGTGTGCGGCCGGTGTACGGCACCGGCTTGATGGTCCGGAAGTAGTACTCGCCGGTCGAGCTGGTGAGGAAACGGCCGTAGCCCTGGAAGTTCGTGTCGCGCTCGCGGCGGCCGCTGTCGCGGGTGTTGAGGTACACCCCCTTGTTGTCCACCTGCCAGATCTCGATGACCGCGTTCTGGATCGGGCTCCCCGTCGTGTCGAGGATCTTGCCGCTGAGGTGGGTGACCTCGCCGACGGCCGGCGTGATCGAGTCGTTGATGATGAGCAGGTCGTTGTCGGTGTCCAGCGGCAGCTTGTCGGGGTAGAACGGCCCCTCGGTCAGCCGCGGCGTTCGGGACAATTCCTCGGCGAAGGCGCCGCGGACGAAGAACGCCGCCGCCCCCAGGGCCAGGCCCCCGCGCAGCAGGCCGCGCCGGCTCGGGAACGCATCGGTCGGTTTCATGAATCGGTCTCCGGATGAGTGAGTCAAACCCTCCTGTCTGACTGGTCGTATCCGGAGACGGAATACCGCCGCGCCCTGGGGAGATTTTTCCTGGTTTTCGTAAGAGGCGGCGCTCAGATCAGCCCGGGGATCGGCGTGCCCTCGGTCAGCACGGTCCCCACCTTGCCGAGGCCAGGCCGTACGCGGATCTCGCCGAGGTCCAACAGCGTGTGCATGACCGTCGCCAGCAGGTGCTTCGGCGTGTAGCGCTCCGAGGAGGGTTGAGCGGCGAGGCGGTCCGATTGGCCGATGACCTGGCCCATTTTGAGGCCGCCGCCGGCCAAGAGCAGCGTCGTCAGGTTGGCGTAGTGGTCGCGGCCGCCGTCGCGGTTGCGCCGCGGCGTTCGCCCCATCTCGCCGGTGACCACCAGCAGGATCCTGTCCGACAGGCCGCGCTCATAGACGTCTTCGAGGAAGGCGGCCACGGCGTGGTCCACCTGGCTGGTCATGGCAGGTAGGTTGGCCATGCTCTTGGGACTGTTGCCGTTGGCGTGCATGTCCCAGCCGCAGTCGGACACGGTGACGAAGCCGCAGCCCGCCTCGCACAGCCGCCGGGCCAGCAGCATTTGCTTGCCCAGCAAGTTCGACGAGCGCCGCATGTCGTACCACTTCGTCACGTCCTCCCGGCGGAACAGGCTGCCGGTGTCGTACTTCTCCGCCGTTTTCGGGTCTTCCTTGGCGATGTCGAACGCCGAGGCGACGCCGCGCGTGATCACGTCGAATGCCTGCTGCTGGAAGCGGTCCATCCCCTCCATCGCGCCCGTGGTGTCCGTCTGCCGTTTGACGCCGTCGAGCTGGGCCAGGAGCTGGCGGCGGTCCTCCAGGCGCGAGCCCGAGATCTTGAGCTGGAAGTTTTTCTTGAGCTGCTCGCCGCCGCTGGGGTCGAAGGCCGCGCAGGTCGGGCCCAGGGTCCCGGGGGTCGTCAGGGTCGGCAGGGCGCCCGTCTCGAAATTGCCCTGGAGCTTCAGCCCCGGCTCGACCGCCTCGGGCAGGACCAGGACGTTCGTCGGCAGCCCGGTCTGCGGATGCGTGGTGCCGGCCACCCGGGCGTACAGCGCACTCATCGACGCCTTGAGGGGGTTGCCGGCGCCGGTCACGGCCAGGTAACTGTGGTCGCCGTTCATCGAGGCGTAGGAGCGGACCACGGCCAATTTGTCGGTGAGCTTGGCGAGCTTCTTGAAGGTGCCGCCGAAGGTGATGCCGGGCAGCCCGGTCTGCACCTCGCCGGTCATGCTGCGGACGTCCTCCGGGGCCGACATCTTCGGGTCGAAGAACTCGATGTGCGACGGCCCGCCCTGGAGGAAGAGCAGGACAACGGAGCGGTCCGTCACCGGCCGCCCCGCCGACGCCGCCTCGGCCTTCGCCCGCAGGAGGTCGGGGAGGGTCAGCCCGCCGAGCAGCCCGAGGCCGCCGATCTTGAGGAACTCGCGGCGGCAATAGCCCTGGCAGGTGCGGTCGTACGCCCGGTCAAGCAGTGTGAACACGCTTTTGCTCCTGTATTCGCGGACCTCCGTCCAGTAGAAGCGGTTTGCCCGGCGATTGCAAGGAGCATCTCGCAATGCGGGGGATCAGCGGAAGCTGTGCTCCGGCCCGGGGAAGCTGCCGTCGCGCACCTCGCGGCAGTACGTCTCGGCGGCGCGGACGATGGCCGGGCCCAGGTCGGCGTACTGCTTGACGAAGCGCGGCCGCAGGTCGTCGAACAGGCCGAGCATGTCGTGGGCCACGAGGATTTGCCCGTCGCAGCCAACCCCCGCGCCGATGCCGATGGTCGGGATGGTGAGTGCCGCCGTCACCGATTGGGCCAGTTCGGCGGGGACGCACTCCAGCACGACGGCGAAGGCGCCGGCCTGCTGCGTGGCGAGGGCGTCTTCCAGGATGCGCTTCTCGTCGCGCTGCACGCGGAAGCCGCCCAGGCGGCGCACCGACTGCGGCGTCATGCCGACGTGGCCCATCACGGGGACGTCGCAGCGCGTGATGGCCTCGATGGCCGCGGCGCTGCGGACGCCGCCTTCGAGCTTCACCGCGTGGGCGCCGCCCTCCTTGACCAGGCGGCCGGCGCTCTCCAACGCCTGCTGCGGGCTGACCTGGAAACTCATGAACGGCAGGTCGGCGACGAGGAGGCTGCGCCGGACGCCGCGGGCCACCAGGCGCGTGTGATAAATGACCTCGTCAAGGGTGACGGCGAGGGACGTGTCGCTGCCCTGGACGACCATGCCGAGCGAATCGCCGACGAGCAGGCCATCGACCCCGGCGGCGTCGAGCAAGCGGGCCATGGTGTAGTCATAGGCGGTGAGCATCGTCAGGCGGACGCCGCGCGACCGGGCCGACAGGAAGTCCGGCACGGTGACGGGGCGCATTTCCGCGACGGCGCTGCCGTTGGTGTTGCCCGGGGGAGTGACGGCGGTGCTCATGAACACGTCCTTTTGAGGAGAGGGATCGGCTTCCTTGCGGGGGCGACCCTGCCGTCGTCATTATAAGTCAGGGTGCCGGCGCGGGGAGCGCGAGCCCGGCCACCCCCTCCTGAAACTCATGCAGGCACGCAGAGCCGAGGACGCATAAGGAGCCGTGAATGCGAATTGTGCAAGCAGTGATTGCACAATTGGCTCGTACAAGCGCAACTATCTGACAGCAAAGAGGTTGCGGCGTCAGCATCCTCGGCCCCAGGGCCTGGTTCAATTCCGGGGTATTACGGAAGAGGAAGGCGCGGGCAAGCAGATTGCGCGCTTGCGCGCGGGAATGCTTGAACCCTGTTGATCGTGGCAGCCGAATACGTTACAGTAGGTGCGCCTGGCCTTTGGCTCTTTGCACCTGTTACGTCCTGAAGATTGCGGCGAACATGCGTCAGACGTGGCTACGCTTGGTGGTCTGCGTCAGCTTGATGGCGTTCCTCGCCGCCAACACGCCCGCCGGCATAACCCTCGTGCTGCATCTGCTCGCCGGGCAGACCCCAGCGGCTGACGACCCACGTTCACACTGCGACCTGGCGCACTCCCACGAGGAGGAAGTGACGGACGACTCGGAGTCTCTCACCTGCTGCACCTGTGGGGAGGACAAGGCGCGATCCTGCCAGGCCTCGCAGCACCCCGAGGAACGCGATACCCCTTGTGGACCGTCTTGCCCTGCGTGTCCCGGCAGCCCATCCGACCCGAAGTGTCCCTGCCCGGGCGGCTGTGCCCTGTGCAGCGTGGCCAAGGTTCCTTGTGTCGTGCCCAGTGTCTGCGTAACGTGTTCTGCCCCCTGCCTGGGGGCCAACTCGCTCGAACCTCATCCCGTCTACACTTCTCCCTTCACCGGCCGCCTGATCCGCCCTCCTCGCGCCTGACCGCCACTACCGAGCTTGACGTGAGTGGTCCCTGATCCCCGCCCATCGACCGCGCCAGCGTCGGGCTCGTCCATCCCCGAGGCCCCAGTCCGGGGCTACCACGACGCGATCCGTTTAGCCACTGTGCAAAGTGCTAAAAGGCACTTGTTCCCGCGTCAAGCGTGGCGGGACGCCCCGTTCCGCGTCCCGTGGAGGTGCTCCATGAGCCAGTTGTCACACCCCGCGAGCCTGACGGACCACCCCGCCCCTTCCCGGCCAATGGCCCTCGGTTTCCTCCGGCGAGTTCTCCCCAACCTGCTCATCCTGTCTGCGCTGGGCGGTTTGGCGTGGTGGGGACACCACACCCGCTGGACGCTCACTCGGTTGGCCGAGTTGGCCGGCGCACGCCAGCAGAAGGAGAACGACTGGTGCGAGGAACATGGCGTCCCCGAATCGGCCTGTGTCGAGTGCAACCCGGCGCTGCTCCCCCGCGGGAAGGATCACGGCTGGTGCAAGACGCACGGGGTCCACAATTGCCCGCTCGAACACCCCGAGGTGGCGCAGCTCAGGCAGAAGCCGCAGGTCACGCCAGCCGATCTCGAGCGGGCGCGGCGCGCCCTGCAGCTCCTCCCCCGCCCGGAGAACAGCAGCCAGTGCAAGCTCTACCAACGCCGTATCCAGTTCGCCTCGCGAGAAGCCGCTGACAGGGCCGGCATCGACGTGAAGCGCGTCGAGCGGGCGCCGGTGGTGGAAGCGGTGCGGGCCAACGGCGAGGTCGCCTACGACCAGACCCGCGTCGCCCGGCTGTCCGCCCGCCTGCCGGGCAGCGTCTGGTGGGTGCCGAAGGCGGTGGGGGACGCGGTCAAGCGCGGCGAGGTCGTTGCGCTGGTGGACGCTGCCGAGGTCGGCAAGGCCAAGGCGGAGTTCCTCCAGGCCGTCGTCCAGGTGGACCTGAAGCGAACTTCCGCCGCCGCCGCCAGGCAGGCGTGGGACCGAGGCGCCCTGCCGGAAATCGACCTCCGGGTCGCCGAGGCGTCCTTGCGCGAGGCGGAGGTTCGGCTCCGCTCCGCCGAGCAGGCGCTCGTCAACCTGGGCTTGCCGATCCGGGCGGAGGACGTCAAAGGGCTTGGCTCCGAGGAGGGCCGCCGGCGCGTGCAGTTCCTCGGCCTGCCCGACTCCGTCAGGAAGCGGCTCGACGACAAGACGACAGACAACCTTCTGCCCGTGGTGGCGCCGCTCGACGGCGTCGTCGCCGCGCGGGACGTGGTGGCCGGCGAGATGGTGGACACGGCGAAGGTCCTCTTCGTCGTCGCCGACGTCCGTCAGATGTGGCTGACGCTCCACCTGCGCCAGGAGGACATGAAGGCGGTCAAGCTCGGCCAACCCGTGCGCTTCCGGCCGGACGGCAGCGGCGACGAGTCGTCCGGCACCGTGGCCTGGGTCAGCACGACGGTGGACGAAAAGACGCGCACGGTGAAGGTCCGCGCCAACCTGAGCAACGCCGAGGGACAGCTGCGGGCCAACTCCTTCGGCCGGGGACAGGTCGTACTCCGCGAAGAGCCCGAGTCGGTCGTGGTGCCGAGCGAGGCGGTCCACTGGGAGGGCGACTGCTTCGTCGTCTTCGTGCGGGACAGGAACTACCTGGCGGAGGACGCCCCCAAGGTCTTCCACGTCCGGACGGTGCGCGTCGGCGTCCGGGACGCCGAAACGACCGAAATCATCGCCGGTGTGCTGCCGGGCGAGCTGATCGCCACGAAGGGGAGCGGCGCCCTGCTGGCGGAGCTGCGCAAGGACAACCTCGGCGAGGGCTGAAGGTGCCCGAAGTAACGGCCCGGTTCGGGCTGTCGCGCGCGAAGCAAGTGTTTAGCGGCGGCTCGCAGAGCCGCGCTCGTAGTGACCGCATTCATGCGGTCGTTCGGCGGGACCGACCCGATAAATCGGGTCACTACCAGCGCTCGCCGCGCGGCTCTGCGAGCCGCCGCTACACGAACGAGTCCAGATGCAGGAGTTTACATCGTGCTGAACTGGATCATCGACCTCTCGCTACGGCACCGCCTCCTCGTCATCCTGGGGGCGGTCGCCTTCGCCGTCGCGGGCGCCCTCTCGCTCAGGAAGCTCGACGTCGATGCCTTCCCCGACACGACTCCCGTGCAGGTGCAGGTCAACACCGTCGCGCCCTCGCTGGGGCCGGAGGAGGTCGAGCAGCAGATCACCTTCCCCGTCGAGCAGGTCCTCGGCGGGCTGCCGCGCCTGCAAGGGCTCCGCTCGATCTCGAAGTTCGGCCTGTCGCAGGTGGTCGTGACCTTCGAGGACGACACCGACGTCTACTTCGCCCGCCAGGTCGTCAACGAGCGGCTGACCACGGTGGAGCTGCCGGCCAGCATCGAGCGGCCGAAGATGGGGCCGGTCGCGACGGGGCTGGGCGAGGTCTTCCACTACGTCGTCACCAGCGAGGGCGGCGACCTGACGCAGACGCGCACCCTGCACGACTGGGTCATCCGGCCGAAGATGCGGACGGTGAAGGGGGCCGCCGAAATTAACTCCTGGGGCGGCTTCGAGAAGCAGTACCAGGTGCGCATCGACCCGGACAACCTCATCAAGTACGGCCTGACCTTCGACCAGGTGGTGGAGGCGGTCGAGAAGAACAACCGAAACGTCGGCGGCGGCAGCATCCGCCAGAACAGCCAGGCGCTCCTGGTCCACGGGTTGGGGCGGGTGGCCAACGTGGAGCAAATCCGCAACGTCGTCGTGACGGCCAGGGACGGCGTGCCGGTAACTGTCGGCGACGTGGCCGCGGTGCAGGTCGGGCACGAGGTCCGCCGCGGCGCGGTGACGGCGGACGGCAAAGGGGAAGTGGTCCTCGGGCTGGGCTTCATGCTCATGGGCGAGAACAGCCACGAGGTCACCTGGGCCATGAAGGACCGGCTCGAAGAGGTCAAGGCGACGCTCCCGAAGGACGCCAAGGGGCGCCCGACCGTCACGGCGGAGCCCGTCTACGACCGCACGGAGTTGGTCGCGCACGTCATCGACACGGTCCGCAACAACCTGTTCGAGGCCGGGCTGCTGGTCGTGGCGGTGCTGTTCCTGTTCCTGGGCAACCTGCGGGCCGCGGCGATCGTGGCCCTGGCGATCCCGCTGTCGATGTTCTGCGCCTTTTGCGGCATGCTGCGCTTCGGCGTCGCGGCCAGCCTCCTCAGCCTGGGCGCCATCGACTTCGGCATGGTCGTTGACAGCAGCGTCGTCATGGTCGAGAACTGCGTGCGCCACATCGCGCACGGCGACCTGACCCGAAAAAGCAAGCTGGAGATGATCCGCGACGCGGCGGTCGAGGTGCGCAAGCCGACGCTGTTCGGCGAGCTAATCATCATGATCGTCTACCTGCCGATCCTCACCCTGGAGGGCATCGAGGGGAAACTGTTCCGGCCGATGGCGTTGACCGTGTTGTTCGCCCTGGCCGGCTCGATGGTCCTGTCGATGACGCTGATGCCGGTCCTGGCCAGCCTGCTGCTGCCGAGGAAGATCGAGGAACGCGAGCCCCTCCTGATGCGCCTGGCGCGGTGGGCCTACACGCCACTGCTGGACCTGACCATGCGCCACAAATTCGCGGTGGTAAGTCTGACTCTCGCCGCGCTGGCCATCGCCTTCTTACTCATCGCCCCCAATCTCGGGACCGAGTTCGTTCCGCGCCTGTCGGAGGGGGCCATCGTCATCGGCATCACCCGGCCGTCGGGCACCGACCTGGAGGAGTGCCTCCGTGCGAACACCCGGATGGAGCAGGCGCTCCTCGCGGCTTTCCCCAACGAGATCCGTCACGTCTGGAGCCGGGTCGGCACGCCCGAGGTGGCGACCGACCCGATGGGCGTCGAGGACACCGACATGTTCATTAGCCTCGAGCCGCGGGAGCGCTGGAGTGCGAAGAACGAGGACGGCGCGACGGTTCGCACCCAGGCCGAGCTGGTCGCGCTGATGGAGAAGACGGTCCGCAAGTTCCCGGGGCAGAAGGTCGAGTTCACGCAGCCGATCGAGATGCGCATCGACGAGATGATCTCCGGCGTCCGCTCGGACGTGGCGGTGAAACTCTTTGGCGACGACCTCGACGTTCTGAAGGCCAGGGCCGCGGACATCGAGCGCGTGCTCCGCGGCGTTGACGGGAATGCGGACGTCAAGGCGCAGCAGGTGACCGGGCAGCCGGTCCTGCGGGTGAAGATCGACCAGGATCAGGTCGCCCGCTACGGCGTCCCGGCGAAGGCGGTGCTCGACCTGGTGGAGTCGGTGGGCAGCAAGCGGTTGGGCGAGGTGATCGAGGGGCAGCTGCGTTTTCCCCTGGTGGTGCGGCTGCCCGAGGAGCGGAGGGCGAGTCCCGAGGCAATCGGGGCGATGCTCGTCGCCACGGCGTCGGGGGAGCGCATCCCGCTGTCGCGGCTGGCGAAGGTGGAGGTGGTGGAGGGGCCGTCCACCATCAGCCGCGAGTGGGGGCAGCGGCGCATCGTCATCACGGCGAACGTCCGCGGCCGGGACACGGGCAGTTTTGTGGCCGAGGCCCGGCGGAAGGTGGCCGAGCAGGTGCGATTGCCGGAGGGGCGCTATCACGTCGAGTGGGGGGGACAATTCGAGCATTACCAGAGCGCCTGCACGCGCCTGCTGGTCGTCGTGCCGCTGGCGCTGCTGCTCATCTGCGGCCTGCTCTATCTGACCTACCGCAACGTGGTAGACGCGCTGCGGGTGCTGACCGGGGTGCCGCTGGGCTGGGTGGGCGGCATCGTGGCCCTGTGGCTGCGCGGCATGCCGTTCTCGATTTCGGCGGCGATTGGCTTCATCGCCCTGTCCGGGGTCGCGGTGCTGGATGACATGATCCTGGTGTCGTACATCCGTCAGCTGCGCCGCCAGGGGGTGCCGCGCGACGAGGCGGTGCGGCGGGCGGCGGTAACGCGGCTGCGGCCGGTCCTGATGACAACGCTGGTGGCCAGCCTCGGCTTCGTGCCGATGGCCTTCAGCACCGGGATGGGGGCGGAGGTGCAGCGGCCGCTGGCGACGGTCGTCATCGGCGGCGTCCTCAGCGCGATGGTGATGTCGCTGCTGGTCATCCGGGTGCTCTACGTCCTGTTTGACTCGCTGGCCCACGCAGCCCAGTGGGTGCTCATCCGCCGGCTCGGGTTGCGGGCCGAAGGGCTGAGCTGGCTGTTCGGCGGTCACGGACAGGAAGAGGGGGAGGCTGTCGCGGCCGTCTCGCGGGATGGGACGGCGGAAACCGCGACGGCGGTTCGGGAGTTTCACGCGTGAAGGAGAAACTGATGCTGTTGCTTACCTGGCGGCGCGGCGCGCTGTTGTCGCTGGTCGTGGGCGTCGCCCTGGTTTTCGTCGGCTGTGGCCCGGGGGAATCGGGCAAGGCGGTGAAGGCCACCGAGAAAAAGAAGGGCGAGGTTGCCCACAACTACAAGGGCCGCGACTGGTGCCCGGAGCACGGCATGCCGGAGTCCATCTGCGCCCAGTGCAACGCCAAGTTGGCGAAGGCGTACAAGGACAAGGGCGACTGGTGCCCGGAGCACGACGTGCCGAAGTCGCAGTGCTTCAAGTGCGACCCGAAGCTGAAGGAGAAGTTCGCCCAGGAGTACAAGGACAAGTACGGCGAGAACCCGCCACCCACCGAGGACGACGAGAAGGAGAGCAAGGACGGGAAATGACCGGTGGGCGGGCGTGCTGCCGAGCCGCGCGGCCCCCGGCCGGTCCATAGGATAGTCTGAGCCGCTTGCGGCTTCGCAGGTCTGGCGTGCGAAGCCGCAAGCGGCGGGGCGGACAAACATCGTGAGACGACACCGAATCATCCTGGTCGGCGGCGGCGCGCGCTCCGGCAAAAGCGACCTGGCCCTGGCGCTCGCCCGGCGCCTCGGCCGGCGCCGATTGTTCCTGGCGACCGCACAGGCCGGCGACGACGAGATGCGCGACCGCATCCTGCGCCACCGCCGTACCCGCGGCGACGACTTTGCCACCCTCGAAGAACCATTGGCCGTCCCCGAAGTGCTGCGACAGGCCGGTGACGAGGACGTCGTCGTGATCGACTGCCTGACCCTGTGGCTAGCGAACCTCCTCTTCGACGGCCGCGAGCCCGAAGCGGTGCTGCACTGCGTCGAGGAACTCGCGGAAGTCCTGCGGCAGCGGCCGGCGCACGCCGTCATCGTCACCAATGAGGTCGGGCTCGGCCTGGTCCCCGAGACGCCCCTGGGCCGCACCTTCCGCGACGTGGCCGGCCTCGCCCACCAGCGCCTCGCCGCCGCGGCCGACGAGGTTTATTTCGGAGCCCTCGGCATCATGCTTCGCCTCAAGCCGGGGCCGGTCGTGCCGGCGACGGAGATCATGCCATGACCCTGCTCGACCAGACCCGGGCCGCCGTCACGCCGGTCGATCGCGCCGCCGCCGCCCGGGCCCAGGATCGGCTCGACCGCAAGACGAAGCCGCGCGGCAGCCTGGGCCGGTTGGAGGAACTGGCCTGCCGCCTGGCCGCGGTCTACGGCACGGCGGACCCACTGCTGCCGGCCCGGGCCGTCGTGGTCATGGCGGCCGACCACGGCGTCGCCGAGGAGGGAGTGAGCGCCTACCCGCAGGAAGTCACCGCGCAGATGGTCAAGAACTTCCTCACCGGCGGCGCGGCCATCAACGTCCTCGCCCGGCAGCAGGGGGCGCGGGTCGTCGTGGTGGACATGGGTACGAAATGTCCGGTGGCGCTGCCCCAGGTGCGCGACGGCCGCCTCGGGCCGGGGACGGCCAACTTCGTCCTCGGCCCCGCCATGAGCCGGGAAACGGCCGTCCGCGCCCTGGAAATCGGCATCGGCCTGGCCGGCGAGCTGGCCGCCGAGGGGGTCGGGCTGCTCGGCGTCGGCGACATGGGCATCGGCAACACCACGGCCTCCAGCGCCATCACGGCTGTCCTGACGGGGCAGACGGCCGCGCGGGTGACGGGGCGCGGCACGGGCATCGACGAGGGACGGCTGCGGCGCAAGGTGGACGCGGTCGAACGGGCGCTGCGGCTGAACCGGCCCGACCCGGCCGATCCGCTCGACGTGCTGGCGAAGGTCGGCGGCTTCGAGATCGCCAGCCTCGCGGGTGTCATCCTGGGGGCGGCCGCCCACCGGGTGCCGGTCCTCCTCGACGGTTTCATCACGGGGGCCGCGGCGCTGGCGGCCGTCGGCCTCTGCCCCGCGGCCCGCGATTACCTGGTGGCCTCGCACCGCTCCGTCGAGCCGGGGCACGAGGCGGTCCTGGCACACCTGGGACTGCGGCCGCTCTTCGACCTGGACCTGCGCCTCGGGGAGGGGACCGGGGCCGTCCTGGCGATGAACCTGGCGGAGGCGGCCCTGCGCATCCTGCGCGAGATGACCACCTTCGAGGCGGCCGGGGTGACCGACGCGGGGGCGTGATGGACCCGGCCACGGCAACCGCCCTCGGCATCCTGGCCGTCGCTCTGTTGCTCGATCGCTTCGCGGGCGAGTACCCCACGCCGCTGCACCCTGTCGTCTGGATGGGCGCGCTCATCTCCGGCCTGCTGCGCCTGGCGCCCGCGGCGGGCTGGTGGCGGCAGCTCCTGTTCGGGGCGCTGCTGACGGCAGGCACCGTCGCCCTCTGGACGGCCGTCGCCGTGCTGGTCATGCACTTCTCCGCGGCCGTCCCTTTCCTGGACCTGGTGGCTGGCGTGTTTCTGCTCAAAGCGTCGTTCGCCCTGCGCGAACTGGGCGCCGCCGCCGAGCGCGTCCGCCGCCCGGTCGAGGCCGGCGACCTGCCCGCGGCCCGTACCGCCTTGCGCTCCCTGTGCAGCCGCGACCCCAGCCAACTCGACGGCGAGGCGCTGCTGGCGGCCGCCATCCAGTCGCTGGCGGAGAACGTCTCGGACAGTTTCGTCGCCCCCCTCTTCTATTACCTCCTCGCCGGGGTGCCGGGCGCCGTCGCCTACCGGGCGATCAACACGCTGGATGCGATGATCGGTTACCGCGGCAAGTACGAGGCGCTCGGCAAGGTCGCGGCCCGGCTGGACGACCTCGTCAATCTCGTCCCCGCCCGGCTCAGCGCGGGTCTGCTGCTGCTGGCCGGCTTCTTGACCCGGAAGGACGTCGCCGCGGGCTGGCGCGTGCTGCGCCGCGACGGCAGCAGCACGCCGAGCCCCAACGGCGGCCGGCCGATGGCGGTCATGGCCGGCCTGCTCGGCGTCCGCCTGGAGAAGAAGGGCGCCTACGCCCTCGGCGACCCCACGGCCCGACTCACCCCCGCCGCCGTCGCCGACGCCTGGCGCCTGGTCGTGCTGGCCGGCTGGCTCATGGCCGGGCTGTGCGTCGCGGGGATCGTCGGGATTCACCTCTTCACGCAGTGGGCTTTTTGTCGTTGACAACCATCCACCGCACGACGTAGGCTCATCTGTTGACTTCTTCTCCGCCAGGGTGCGGGCCGCGCTCGTTCATCCCCGGCCCCCTGGCGGTTCACCCTCTCCGGAGGTTTCTCGGCATGCGCTCTCATCCATCCCCTCCGCGATCTGGTTTCACGCTGGTCGAGCTGCTGGTGGTGATCGCCATCATCGCGGTGCTCATCGGCCTACTCGTGCCGGCCGTCCAGAAGGTTCGCCAGGCCGCGGCCCGCATCCAGTGCGGCAACAACCTGCACCAGATCCTGATCGCCACCCACAATCTCAGCGACACCACCGAGGGCTACCTGCCGCCCGTGGCCTCGCCCGACGGCTGGACGCCTCTCACCCAGGCGGCGCCGCCCTACAACGGCGGCCCGTGGACCGCCTTCTCCTTCCTGCTCCCCTACGTCGAGCAGGATAACATTTACACGGCCATGACCCGGAGCGCCGCCCCACCAGGGGGGTACTGCGGCGGACAGTACTACCAGGCGGTCAAGACTTTCCTTTGTCCCTCCGACCCGTCCCTGGCCGGCGGCCTGAGCCAGACCACCTACGGCGGGGCCAACGGCTTCGCGGCCAGCTGCTATAGCGCTAACTACCTGGTCTTCGGCGACCCCACCGCCGGCAGCGATTACTACTGCGTCCAGGGGAAGAATCGTCTGCCGGCCTCGATCCCGGACGGCCTGTCGAACACGATCTTCTTCGGCGAGATTTATGCATCGTGTGGCCTGTGGGGCGGCCCCGGCTACGCCGCCGCCTCGCTCTGGGCCGACTCGACGCTGCCGTGGCGGCCCATCATGTGCCACAACACCCTGTTCAAGAACGTCAACCCCGGCTACGCCGCCTGCAACACCTTCCAGGTGCAGCCACAGATCTTCACCACCTGCGATCCCAGCCGTGGCCAGTCGAGCCACACCGGCGGCATGAACGTGGGAATGGGCGACAGCAGCGTGCGCTTCGTCAGCGTGAGCATAAGCCCGGCGACGTGGGCGGCGGCGTGCGACCCGCGTGACGGTGTGGCGCTCGGGGCGGACTGGTAACTTCGTCCGCGGGTCGTTTCAACGGAGCCTCTCATGACGACGCGAGTCGCGACCGCGGCCCTGGCCGGGCTGCTCCTGGCCGCCGGCTGCACGGGCAGCGGCAAGCCCCTGCCGACGACCTACCCCGTCAGCGGCAAGGTGCTCTACGCCGACGGCACGCCGATGACCGGCGGCCTCGTCCAGTTCAAGCCGGAGGGCAACCCCGACGTAACCACCACGGGGGCCATCCAGCAGGACGGGTCGTTCACCCTCAACTCGACGGTGGAGAAGCAACAGGTGGAGGGCGCGATCGAGGGGCCGCACACAGTCACGATACTCCCGCCCCTGGGGGAGGATCAGCGGGCGGCGCGGGGCGGGGCGCCGCTGCCGGTGCAACTGCGCGAAACCATTACCGTCAAGGCCGACGGGCCGAACAACTTCACCCTGACCGTACCGAAGGGGCGCTGACATCCTGGGCCATCAGTGGCACGAACTGCCACAGGTGCTGACGTGGACGGGGTGCATGGAATAGCCGCTTGCGGCTTAGCGTTCGCGCCATCGCCCGATGGCGCGAACGCTAAGCCGCAAGCGGCCAAACATCTCTATCGCCGGGCGGCTGGGGTCCGTTTTTCCGCGCCGGGGCGGTAAAATGTGCGCATGGCGGAAACCTTATCCGGCGTCATCGAGCGCGTGACCTCGCACAGCCCCGACAGCGGCTTTGCCGTATTGCGCGTCCAGCCCAACGGCCGCCGTGGCCTCGTCACCGTGGTCGGCCTTCTCCCCGGCGCCACGGCTGGCGAGTACGTCGAGGCGACCGGCTCGTGGGTGCAGCACAAGGAGTATGGCCTGCAGTTCAAGGCCGACAGCCTGCGCACGATGCCGCCGCACACCCGCGAGGGCATCGTCAAGTATCTCGGCTCGGGGTTGGTCAAGGGCATCGGCCCGCACTTCGCGCGCAAGATCGTCGATGTGTTCGGCGAGCGCACCCTGGAGGTGATCGACGAGAGTCCCACTTATTTGAAGGAAGTGAAGGGCATCGGCGTCCGGCGCATCCAGCGCATTCGCGAGAGCTGGCAGCAGCAGAAAGTGGTGCGCGGCATCATGGTCTTCCTGCAATCGCACGGGGTTGGCACGGCGCGGGCGGTGCGCATTTACAAGACCTACGGCGAGCAGGCGCTGGAGCTGGTGCGCGCCAACCCGTATCGGCTGGCCGCGGACGTTTGGGGCTTTGGCTTTCAGACGGCCGACGAGCTGGCGCAGCGCCTCGGCATCGACCGTTCGTCGCCGTTGCGGGCCCGCGCCGCCTTGCGCTACGTCTTGCAGCAGCTCAGCGGCGAGGGGCACGTCGGCTACCCGGAGGACGGGGTGATCGACAAGGCGGCCGAACTGACCGGCATCGACCGGGCCATCGTGACCGCGGCCGTGGAGGACGGCCGGCGCGAGGACGACCTGGTCCGCGAGCCTGGCGGCGACGAACCGTGGCTCTACCTCAAGCCGCTGTTCCTGGCGGAGTTGGGCGTCGCCCGGTCGCTGCACGCCCTGAACACCGGCGCGCACCCGTTGGCCGGTATCGACGCCGCCGCGGCCCTGGCCTGGGTCGAGAAGCGCATCGGCCTGGAGCTGGCGCCGTCGCAGCGCGACGCCATCTGCCAGGCGGTCACGCAGAAGGTGCTGGTCGTCACCGGCGGCCCCGGTGTCGGAAAGACGACTATTGTCCGCGGCATCCTCGAAGTATTCGCCGCCAAGGGCAAGCGCTGCGCCCTGTGTGCCCCGACCGGCCGCGCCGCCAAGCGCCTCACGGAGACGACCGGCCGCGAGGCGAAGACGATCCATCGCTTGCTGGCATTCGACCCGGCCCTGGGCGGCTTCAAGCACGACCGCGACCGCCCGCTCGACCTCGACCTGCTGGTGGTGGACGAGGCGTCGATGGTGGACGTGGCGCTGATGAACAAGTTGGCCCAGGCCGTACCGCGGCACGCCTGCCTCGTCATCGTCGGCGACGTGGACCAACTCCCCTCGGTCGGGCCGGGGACAGTGCTCGGCGACGTGATCGCGTCGGGCGTCGTGCCGGTGGTGCGGTTGACGGAGATCTTCCGCCAGGCGGGGGCGAGCTGGATTGTGCGGGCGGCCCACGCGGTCAACGGCGGCGAAATGCCGGAGTCGGCGCCGGCCGGGCAGGGTGACTTCTACTTCGTCGAGGCCGACGACCCGCAGACGATCCTGGACCGCATCGTGACGATGGTGCGGGACCGCATCCCGGCGCGCTTCGGCCTCGATCCGTTCCGCGACGTGCAGGTGCTGACGCCGATGAACCGCTCGGAGCTGGGCACGAGCAACCTCAACAGCCGTCTCCAGGCCGTGCTCAACCCGCCGCGCGACCGGCCGCAAGTCGAGCGCTTCGGCTGGACCTTCCGCGCGGGGGACAAGGTCATGCAGACGCACAACGACTACGACAAGGACGTCTTCAACGGCGACATCGGCCGCATCGCCGATATCGATACGCATGAACAAGAATTGACGGTCGAATTTGACGGCCGGCCGGTCCCCTACGACTTCGGCGAGCTGGACGAGCTGGCGCTGGCCTACGCGGTCACCACGCACAAGGCCCAGGGGGCGGAATACCCGGCGGTGGTCATCCCGCTTCACACGCAGCACCTGGTGATGCTGCAGCGCAACCTCCTCTACACGGGCATCACGCGCGGCAAGACGTTGGTGGTGCTCGTCGGCAGTCGCAAGGCGCTGTCGGCGGCGGTGCGGCGGCGCGACGCGGCCCGGCGCTGCTCAGCGCTGAGCCGGAGGCTGCGCGAGATGGCGGAAGGACAGGCGCTCCCCCGCGGGCCGCGGCCAAACGACACGACAGATGGGCAACAGTGAGGCTTGCCCCGGTCCCAGAGTCTGTAGCGCCAGCCGCTTGCGGCTTAGCGGAAGCCTGGAATCCGCTAAGCCGCAAGCGGCTGGCGCCACAGACTCTCAGAGTTGCCGGCGGTCCCGAGGCGGGGGGGGCCTAATGGGCGTCATGAGCTTGCCGCTTGTTACGGCGCCAGCGGCATCCAGTCGAGGATGTCGAAGCGCGCGTGCGGCGACACCTGCGGAAAAGCCGCCGTCGCCTCGTAAGCGGCTCGGCACGGCTTCAGGACGCGTTCCAGGTCGTCGAAGCTCAGCGGCCCCTGCTCTCGGCAGAACATCAAGTCCGCCTGCCCCGGCACCCGCACCACCTGCAACTCCGGCAGCGCCTTCTGGGCCGCCTCCCCGTAGGCCTTGCCCGGATCCCCGGCCGGGATCAGCAAGAAGTTGAACTGCCCGCCGGCGGTCCGCGACGGCACCAGCGGGGCCGCAAACCTGCCCGAGGAGGAGCGCTACCACCTGGGCCTGGACTACTGGAAGGCCCGGCTGGCGCTCATCATGGGGGGGCGGGCGGCCGACCGGCTGGTCTACCACCAGCCGTTCTCCGGCCACGAGGACGACCTGAAGAAGGCCACGCGCCTGGCCCGCTACATGGTGACTCACTGGGGCATGAGCGACCGCCTGGGGCCGATGGCCTTGCGCGTCGGCGAGGAGCACGTCTCCCTCGGCAAGGAGATCCAGGAGCCGCGCGACTTCAGCGAGGGGACCGCCGCCGTGATCGACGAGGAGGTGCAGCGCCTCCTCCGCGAGGCGGACGACCGGGCCTACAAGCTGCTGGAGAACAACCGCCCCAAGCTGGAAGCGCTGGTCGAGGCGCTGCTGCAGAAGGAGGAATTGCTCAAGGAGGATATCGACCAGATCCTGGGCGGCCGCAAGAAGCCGCCCCCGGACTCCCCGAACGGCGCGCTGGACATCGCCCCGGGGGAACCGGAATCGCCGGCGCCGGTAATTCGAGATAGCGGATCGGCGAATGGAGCCTGAGCGCGGCCTAGCGCCACTTCTGTTGAGTCGCTGCCTTCGGGGCTGCCATTGGATTCTTGAGAAAAAATCAGAAACCACTTGACTCCTAAAAGAGGAGGGCCTATACTGTCGGGGTTAGCAACCTGTTACCACTAAGGTTCCTTTTCCACGTTTGTTCCCACAGTCCATGGGGCCAACTCATGAGCGCCAGGTGGCGGCTGTCGGGGCACCTGCTTACGGTTCACATTGTCGGCCTGACACTCATCGGGGCCGGCCTGCTGAAGTTGTCTGCACAATTCCTGCCACAACCTGAGGGGACGGGGCTGTTCGGCAGTAGGTGGCTGGCCGTTGGCGTTCCCTCGTGCGAACTTGCCCTTGGCCTCGGACTCCTCCTCGGGATCGGCGGCCGCTTGCTCCGAGGCATCGCTGCGGCATGCCTTGCTGCCTTCCTTTCCGTTTCGCTCACCAAGGCCTTCGCCGGGGAAACCGATTGTGGCTGCTTTGGTCCTGTGGCCGTCAATCCCTGGTTCACTTCGGTCTTTGATGGCCTGGCGACGACTGGGCTCGTCTTGACCTTGATGCGCCCCCCCCCCCCC
>DATFNV010000641.1:0-24802 GCA_035266225.1 Gemmataceae bacterium | reverse complement strand
GGTCGAAGACCGTTCTCGGCCTCACGTTCCTATCCTAGCCGGCGACCTGCTTCACCTGCCGGGCAAGCCGGCAGGGGTCGAACAACAGGTCTCTTGTCATTGCGGTAAGTCGTCCGCGCGGGACGAATGCGGGGGTGGGTGTCAGGGGTCAACGAGTCCGGAGCGGATCGCGCAGCGGACCAGGCCGGCCACGTCGTAGATCCGCAGCTTCTTCATGAGTTGAGCCCGATGCGTCTCGACGGTCTTCGGGCTGAGGGAAAGGCGGACGGCGATCTCTTTGGTACACAGTCCCTGCGCGATAAGGTGCAGTACCTCCCGCTGGCGGCTCGACAGCAGCCGGAGGCGGGGCCCCGCGCCGGCGCGGCCGGGGTGCGCCCCCTCCGCCGCCGGCGCGACCGTGGGGCTCAGGTACGTACCCCCCGCGGCGACGGCCCGGACCGCCTGCGCGAACTCGTCCGGCGTGGCGTCCTTCAGGAGGTACCCGCTCGCGCCGGCCTGCAGCGCCCGGCAGACGTACCCCTCCTCGACGTGCATCGACAGCACGATCACGCGTATCCCCGGCACGGCCTCGACGACACGGGCGGCGACCTCGATGCCGCTCAACCCGGGCATGGTGATGTCCGTCACCAGCACGTCGGGGCGCAGGGCCACGCTTTGCTGCAGTGCCCCGGGCCCGTCCACGGCCTCCCCGATAACCTCGACGTCGGGCAGGGAGCGAAGGAACTTCACCACCCCCGCGCGGAACAGGGGGTGGTCATCGGCGATGAGGACCCGGATCGGGTTCATGCCATGCCCTCCTCCTTGGCTGCGGCGGCTGCGGGGACCTCCGCCGGCGCCAGCGGAAACCGGGCCCGGATCGTCGTGCCGCGCCCGACCGCCGATTCGACCTCCAGCTGCCCCCCCACCAGCTGGGCCCGCTCCTGCATGCCCAGCAGGCCAATGCTGCCCCGGTGAAGGGACCGCTCGTGCGCGGCGCCGACGTCGAAGCCCGCGCCGTCATCGCGGACGGCCAGCAGGAGTTCGGGGCCGTCGCGCCGGAGTTCGACCCCCACGGTTCGGGCGCCGGCGTAACGGATGACATTCGTCAGCGACTCCTGAATGATGCGGAAGCAGGTGATTTCCAGTTCGGGGCCCAGGCGGCCGAACCCATCCGCGACGGCCAGCTGCCCGGAGAAGCCGGCGCGCTGGCCCAGGCGCTCCAGGTACCAGCGGACCGCCGGGACCAGGCCGAATTCGTCCAGCATCGGCGGTCGCAGGTCCACGGAGAGCTGTCGCACCTGCTGGGTGGCACGGTCCACGAGGGCCACACACTCGGCCAGCTGCGCCGGCACCTGTTCGGGCGGGATCCGCTGGAGGTTGTAAAGCTCGAGCTTGAGGGCGCCGAACAACTGTCCGATCTCGTCGTGCAGCTCGCAGACAAGGCGGCGGCGCTCGGCCTCCTGGGCCTTGAGCAGCTGGCGCGACAGGACGCGCAACCGCCCCTCACTCTCGCGCAGCCTCCCCTCGGTCTCCTCGCAGTAACGGATGGCCAGGGCCAGCTCCTCGTTCCTGCGCGCCATCTCCCCGGCCAGCTGCCGCTCCTTCCGCACATCCTCCGCCAGCCGCCTGGCCTCCCAGGCGAACCTCTCCTCGGCCAGCTTCCGCCGGACCTCCTGCCGTTCGGCCTCCAGGAGCAGCTCCCCCTGCCGTTTGACCTCTTCCCGCTTGAGAAACAGCTCGACGAACACCGCCACCTTGGACCGGAGAATCTCCGGTAGCAGCGGCTTGATCAGGTAGTCCACCGCCCCGAGGTCGTATCCTTTCAGGACCTCGTCCTCGGCCGGCTGAGTGGCGGTGAGGTAAACGATCGGGGTGTACCGCGACCGCTCCTGCTGACGGAGGCGTGCGGCCGTCTCGTAGCCGTCCATCCCGGGCATGACGACGTCGAGCAGGATCACCGCGAACTCCTCCGTCGCCGCGTGCTGGAGCGCCTCAGCACCGCTGCCCGCCGCCACGATGCGCTGCTGCAACTGGCCAAGCGCTTTCTCGACCCAGCGCGCGTTGCGCGGCTGATCGTCCACGATCAGGATATTTGCACTTCCTGGAACTGTCATGATGTCTCTCCATCACTGTTCGTGGGGTGTACGCGAACCGGCACGCGCCAATCTCGTTGCGCGTTCAGCCGCCCGCACACGCGCGCACAGCGAACTCGTCATCCCCGTTGTGGCACGGTCTCCTGACGTCAGGAGACCGTGCCACAACGGGGCGATTCTGGAACTGAAGCGACGAGCGGCTGGGCCAGGAACTCGGTCAGCGCCCGGCACAGGCCACGTACCTGCGCCTCCGCGGCCGTGCAAGCGCCCGCGACCGCCCCGAGGTCTCCCGCACTACCCAGTTGTTCGAGCCGTCCCACCGCCTCAAAGACCTCTTTCCCTCGGAAGTGGGCCACGTCGCCCTTGAGGGCGTGGGCTGCACGGGCCAGCCGGCTGGCATCGCCGGCGCTGACCGCGGACCGAATTGCCTCCAACAGTGCCGGGCAATCTTGCAAGAGGCCCGCGGCCATCTCCCGCAGGAAGGCCTCATCGCCCTCCACGCCGGCCAGCGCCGCCTCCCGGTCGAACACGCCCGCTGCGGCCACCGCCAGACTGGGCACCTCCGGTCCAGGCGCCTCCGGGGGTAGGCTGTCTCGCAGGGCGGACAGGGTCTCCCGGAGCCGCGCCTGCCGGATCGGCTTGGAGATGTAGCCGTCCATGCCGGCCGCCAGGCAGCGGTGACGGTCCCCGTTCAGCGCGTGCGCCGTCATGGCGATGACGGGAACGTGGCGGCCGGTAGCCCGCTCGCCCTCGCGGAGGACGCGGGTCGCCTCCAGGCCGTCCATCTCCGGCATCTGCACGTCCATCAGGACCAGGTCGAACGTCCCCTTATCCAGGGCCGCCAGTGCCTCCCGGCCGTTGCCCGCGAGCGTGACGGTGTGCCCCTCCCGCTCGAGCATCCGCAGGCTCACCTTCTGATTCAGGGGGCTGTCCTCCGCCAGGAGAATGCGCAGGGGGCGGTGTGGGGGCGCGGGCCGCGTGTCTTGCTGGCGCCGTTCCCCCGGGTGGCCGCCCGCGCCCAGGGCGGCCAGGACGGCCCCGAGCAGCTCGGACTCCTTGATCGGCTTGATCAGGGGTTGGGAGATGCCCAGTGTGCGGCAGCGCGCGGCGTCCTCGCGCAGGTCGCCGGAGCTAAGCATCAGGACGACCGGGCCGCCCGCCTCCGGCGAGTGCGCGATCTTCTCGGCCACGGCAAAGCCATCCATCTCGGGCATCTGGCCATCCAGGAGTACCAGACGGAAGGGATCGCCCCGTGCGGCGGCCTCCCCCAGGGCGGCGAGCGCGTCCGGACCCGTCCCCACCGCCGTCGAGCCCATGCCCCAGCCCTCGAGCATCACCTGGAGGATGTCTCGGCTGGTGGCGTTGTCATCGACCACCAGGACGGGCAGACCGCGCAAGGCCTCGGTCGTCGCGGGCTCGTCCGCCGGACAAGGGTTCGCACACCGGCCGAGGCGGGCGGTGAAGTGGAAGGTGCTGCCCCGGCCGACCTCGCTCTCGGCCCAGATCCGGCCGCGCATCAGCTCGACCAGCTTCGCGCAGATCGCCAACCCCAGGCCGGTCCCGCCGTACTTGCGCGTGGTCGAGCTGTCCACCTGAACGAAGGGGGCGAAGATGCCTTGCAGCTTGTCCGCGGGGATGCCGATGCCCGTGTCACTCACGGTGAAGTGCAGGCAGACCTCGTCGTCGGCCTGCGCGTCCACGCTGATCCGCAGGTCGATCCCGCCGCGCTCCGTAAACTTGATGGCGTTGCCCATCAGGTTGGTGATGACCTGGCGCAAGCGGCCGGCGTCCCCCACGAGCCACTCCAGCACGGCGGAATCGACCTGACAGGCGAGTTTCAGGCCGTGCGTGTGCGCCCGGTGGGCCAGGAGCCTAATCGTGTCCTGGACGGCCTCGCGCGGGCGGAAGGCGGCGGGGTGGATGTCGAGCTTGCCGGCCTCGACCTTGGAGAAGTCGAGGATGTCGTCAAGGACCGTGAGCAGCGCCTCGGCGGAGTCCTGCGCGACCTCCAGGTTCTCCCGCTGCTCGGGGGTCAACTCCGTGTCGAGGGTTAGCTCGGTCATGCCGAGGACGCCGTTCATGGGGGTGCGGATCTCGTGGCTCATGTTGGCCAGGAACTCGCTCTTGGCCCGGTTGGCCGACTCCGCCGCCTCCTTCGCCTGGCGCAGCTCCTCCTGGATCCGCTTCAGGTCCGTGACGTCGGTGTGCGAACCGGCCATGCGGTGGGGCCGCCCGTCGGGGCCGCACAGGGTAACCCCGCGTGTGGAGATCCAGCGGTAGGTGCCGTCCCTGTGGCGCATGCGGACCTCCAGCACGAAGTGCTCGGGCTGGCCATTGTGCTGCTCGCGCAGCGCCCGCAGTTCTTGCAGCGCTCGCTCCCGGTCGTCGGGGTGGAGGAGCTGCTCCCAATCCTGCAAGCGCGCTCGCATTTCTGGCGCCTCGTATCCCAGCATGCTCTTCCACGTCGGCGAGTAGTAGACCTCATCGGTGTCCAGGTTCCAGTCCCACAGGCCGCCCGCGTGCGCGCGCGTGGCCAGCTCGAATCGCTCCCGGATCGCGGACAACTCCTGGTTGGCAGCCTGCAGCTCGGCAGTACGTTCGGCCACGCACCGCTCCAGCCCCTCGTTCAGCCTGTGGATTTCCTCCTCCGCACGCTTGTAATCGTCGATGTCGGTACAGACGCCGTACCAGCGGACCACCCGGCCTCCGTCGTCGAGCGCGGGCTGGGCGCGAACCTGGTGCCAACGGCAGCCACCGCTACGGCGATCCTGGAAGCGGGCTTCGATTTCGACGGGCTGTGCCGTGCGGACCGCGGCGTACCACGCCTCGACGCACCTGGGCACGTCGTCGGGGTGCAGGATCGGTATCCAGCTCTGGTCCCCGGTTTCCCCCTCCGGGAAGCCAGTGAACTCGTACCAGCGCTGGTTGTAATAATCGACGTGGCCGTTGGGACGGGCCGTCCACACGATCTGAGGCATGGCGTCGGCGAGTTGGTGGAACCGGGCCTCGGTGTCGCGCAAGGCCTGCCCGACCGCCCGTCGAGCGGTGATCTCTTCGATGACGGCCATGAAGTAGAGCGGATCGCCGGCCCCGGACTCGCCGCGGACGACCGACACCGTCAGGTTGACCCAGACGGGCGAGCCGTCCTTGCGCAGGTAGCGCTTCTCCCTCGTCTGTGCGCCGATCTCCCCCGCGAGTTGCCGCCGCGTCACTTCCAGGCCAACCGGGAGGTCCTCGGGGTGGGTGATGTCCCGGATGGTCAGGGCCTGCAACTCCTCGGGGGTGTAGCCGACGATTTCGCAGAGCTTCCGGTTGACTCGCAGCCAGCGGCCGTCCAGCCCGACCTGCGCCATGCCGACGGCGGCCTGATCGAACGCGGCGCGGAAGCGCTCCTCGCTCTCGCGCAGGGCTTCCTGAGCCCGCTTGCGCTCGGTAATGTCGCGGACGATGCCGCAGAAGATGCGCCGCCCCTTGAGCCAGGTCTCGGTGATAGTCCGGTCCAGCGGAATCGTCGTGCCGTCCTTGCGGCGGCCCGGGACTTCGCTGGCGCAGCCGACCGCCCGGGCCACCCCGGTGCGCAGATAGTTGGCGATGTACCCGTCGTGCTCACTGCGGTACGGCTCGGGCATGAGGACGCCGACGCTCTGACCGATCACCTCCCCGGGCTCGTAGCCGAACACCTGCCGGACCGCAGGGTTGACCGTTTCGACAATCCCGTGGTCGTCGATGGTAATGATGGCGTCAGGGGCGGCCTCCACCACGCACCTGAAGCGATCGGCCGTCTCGCGGGCCGCCTGGTACAGGACGTCCATCTGCGTGAGATCCGTTATGGTCCCGACCACCCCCCGGACTTTCCCGGAGGCATCGACCTCGGGGACGTAGACACGGCGGGAGCGACGGGTCGCGCCGGACGGGTACGGCAGCTCCACCTCGAACTCGAGCGCCTTGCCCGCGAGGGCGCTGTCGAGGTACGGGGCCAGCCGTTCGTACGCTTCTTGCCCCACTACCTCGCGAATGGATTTGCCAACGACGTCCTCCCGGCTCAGGCCGAAGCACCGGGCGTAGCCCTCGCTGACGAAGCGAAAGCGCTGTGCCGCGTCGAAGTGGATCAGGAAGACCGGGGCGGTGTCGGTGAGGAGGCGGAGCCGGTCTGCGGCCCTGCGGTTGCTGACGATCAGGACGTCGGCGAGGATGGCGCCACAGGCGACGAGGACCAACGCCGCCAGCCGACGACCACAGACGCCAGCGTCGTGGCCCGGGTGCTCGAGGTCAGCCGCGCCTCGTGCTCCCGCAGCAGGCTCCTCTCATAGTCCTCCATTGCGGTGAGCAGGTTGCGGAGCTGGGCCATGAGCCGCACCCCCTCCCCGCCGATCACCAGGCGCGTCGCGGCGGACGCGCCCTCGGCCCTGCGCACCTCGATCAACCGCCCGGCAAAGGCACGCCACGCCTTCGCCACCGGCTCCAGCTCCTTCAGGCGCTGCTGCTGCGCGGCGTCGTCGGAGGCCAGTTCCTCCACGTCCCGGAGGTGTGTTTCCGCCTCGGCCAGCCCCGCGTGGTAGGAGTCGAGCATGGACTCGTCGCCGGTGAGCACGAACCCCCGCGCCCCCGTCTGCACGTCCACGAAGGCTTCGCGCAGGCCTTCCACGTTCCAGAGGATCTGGAGGCTACGGCTGCGCCACTCCGCGGCCGCTGCCATCTGGCGCGTGTAGTTGTGGGACAGCACGCCGGCGGTCAGCAGGACGAGGAGTGCCAGGCCGAAGCCGAGGCGGAGGGCGCGGAGACCGGGGAGTTTCATCGCAGGACTCACCGCTATTGGGGGCGACGCTTCGCCCTTGCCAGGTTGCAGACGCGAAAGCCGAGCGAGACGCCGCTGTTCACCTCAAACCAGAGACCGCGCTACAGGCGGGCAGTCGTTCAGCACTTTCCTGTAGGGCTGCGGCACGTCCCCGGAGGGCCTTGGGGAGCGACCGTCGGCTGCATTATTAAGACTCCCCTACCTAGCAAATGCCGCGCCGAAAACGGCCAGGGGACTGAGGCAATGGCCTGCACCCTCCCGAGTTCGGGTGGGGGCGAAGATTTCTCCCCTCGGAGGAAGAGGAGCGCGACAAGTTTAGGGCGGGGCATAAGTGATCGGTCGCTGCCGTGGTGTTCGCCTCCGAAAGCGGTCGTGAGATTCGTGCCGAAACCGCACATGCTAACTCTCACCGTGGGGGCAAACCGCACAGGAGTCGTCTCGGAGAGACGTCCAAGCTGAGCCGCGAGCGTCCCGGGAGCGTTTCCGGAGCAGCGCTCGCGCGCGGAAGTGGCACGGTCTCCTGACGTCTCCTGACCGTGCCACGACGCGGGGAGTCGGGACTCCAACCCGTCAATCGAAGTTGGATGGGCCACTAGCGCGCAACGACCCCAGCATTGCGATCTCGTACGAGACCGGCGGGCGGCTGGGTCAGGAACTCGGTAAGCGCCCGGCGCAGGCAGTCGAGCTGCGCCTCCACGGCCGCGCAGGCCCCGGCGGCCGCGGCGAGGTCCTCGGCGCGGCCCAGCTCCTCGAGTTGCCTGGCCGCGTCAATGACCTCTTTCCCTCCGAAGTGAGCTACCTCGCCCTTGAGGGCGTGGGCCGCCCGGGCCAGCCGGGTTGCGTCGCCGCCGGTCATCGCGCCCCGGATTCCCTCCAGCAGCCTGGGGCAATCCTCGAGAAAGCACGCGGCCAGTTCCCGCAGGAAGTTCTCATCGCCATCCACGCTCGCCAGCGCCGCCCCCTGATCGAACACCCCGACCGCGGCCGCCTCCGGGCCGGACGCCTCCGAGGTCAGGCCGTCGAGCACGGCGGACAGCGTCTCCTGGAGCCGCGCCTGCCGGATCGGCTTGGAGATGTAGCCGTCCATGCCGGCCGCCAGGCAGCGGTCGCGGTCCCCGTTCAGCGCGTACGCCGTCATGGCGACGACGGGAACGTGGCGGCCGGTGCCCCGCTCGCGCGCGCGGAGGACGCGGGTCGCCTCGAAGCCGTCCATCTCCGGCATCTGCACGTCCATCAGCACCAGGTCGAACGTCTGCTTCTCCAGGGCCGCCAGCGCCTCCCGCCCGTTGACCGCGAGCACGGCGGTGTGCCCTTCCCGCTCGAGCATCCGCAGGCTCACCTTCTGATTCAGGGGGCTGTCCTCCGCCAGGAGAATGCACAGGCGGCGGTGTGGGGGCGTGGGCCGCGGTTTTTGCCGGCGCCGTCCCTTGAGGTGGCCGCCCGCGCCCAGGGCGGCCAGGACGGCGCCGAGCAACTCGGACTCCTTGACCGGCTTGAACAGGAGGTGGGAGATGCCCACTGTGCGGCAGCGCGCGGCGTCCCCGGACAGGTCGCCGGAGGCCAGCATCAAGACGGCCACGCGGCCCGCCTCCGGGGAGTGCGCGATCTTCTCGGCGACGGCAAACCCATCCATCTCGGGCATCCTGCCATCCAGGAGCACCAGGCGGAAGGGTTCCCCCCGCACTGCTGCCTCCCCCAGGGCGGCGAGGGCGTCCGGACCAGTCCCCACCGCCGTCGTGTACATGCCCCAGCCCTCGACCATCTCCCGGAGAACCTGGCGGTTGGTGGCGTTATCATCGACCACCAGGACGCGCAGACCGCGCAAGGCTTCGGGCGTCGTGGCCTCGTCCGGGGGGGAAAGGCTCGCCGACCGGCCGAAGCGGGCGGTGAAGTGGAAGGTGCTGCCCCGGCCGACCTCGCTCTCGGCCCAGATCCGGCCGCGCATCAACTCGACCAGCTTCGAGGAGATGGCCAGCCCCAGGCCGGTACCGCCGTACTTGCGGGTGGTCGAGCTATCCCCCTGGACAAAGGGGGCGAAGATGCAGCGCAACTTGTCCACAGGGATGCCGATGCCGGTGTCGCTAACGGTGAAGTGCAAGCCGACTTCGTCGTCGGCCTGCGCTTCCACGCTGACCCGCAGGTCGATCTCGCCGCGCTCCGTGAATTTGATGGCGTTGTTCATCAGGTTCGTGATGACCTGGCGCAGACGGTCGGTGTCCCCGACGAGCCACTCCGGCACGTCGCGATCGATCCGGCAGGTGAGTTCCAGGCCGCTCTTGTGCGCCCGGTAGGCCAGGCCCCTAGCCATGTCCATGAGGGTGTCGCGCGTGCAGAAGGCGGCGGGGTCGAGGTCGAGCTTGCCGGCCTCGACCTTGGAGAAGTCGAGGATGTCGTCGAGGACCGTGAGCAGCGCCTCGGCGGACTCCTGCACGACCTCCAGGTAGTCGTGTTGTTCGGGGGTCAACTCGGTGTCGAGGATCAGCTGGGTCATGCCGATGACGCCGTTCATGGGGGTGCGGATTTCGTGGCTCATGTTGGCCAGGAACTCGCTCTTGGCCCGGTTGGCCGCCTCCGCGAGTCTCATCGCATCGCGCAGCTGGGTGGTGCGCTCGGCCACGCGCTGTTCGAGATCTTCATTGAGTCTGCAAACCTCTTCTTCGGCGCGCTTGTGATCGTCGATGTCGGTGCAGGTGCCGTACCAGCGCACCACACTCCCTGTGGTGTCGCGGACGGGCAGCGCGCGTCCCAGGTGCCAGCGGTACTGCCCGGTGCGCCGGTCCCTGAAGCGCAGCTCCATCTCGAACGCCTCCCCCATGCGGACGCAGCTGTACCACACCTCCATGCAGCGCGGCACGTCGTCGGGGTGCAGGATCGGCCTCCAGCTCTCGTCGCCGCTCTGTCCTTCGGGGAAACCGGTGAACTCGTACCAGCGCCGGTTGTAGTAATCGACGTGGCCGTCCGGGCGGGCCGCCCACACGATCTGTGGCATGGCGTCGGCGAGCTGGCGGAACCGGGCCTCGCTGTCCTGCAGCGCCTGCTGGGCCCGCCTGGACGCACTGACGTCGCGCGTGATCTTGGCAAACCCTTTCAGGTTTCCTTCGGCGTCGCGCAGGGCCGTGATGAGGACGTGGGCGTCGAAGCTGGTGCCGTCCTTGCGCACCCGCCGGCCCTCCTCCTCATAACGCCCCTTGGCTGCGGCCTCCACCAACTCCCGGCCCGGCTTGCCGGCGCTGACGTCTTCCGCCGTGTAGAAGCGCGAGAAGTGCTGGCCGACGATCTCATCCGCACGGTAGCCCTTCAGGCGCTCGGCGCCCGTGTTCCATGTCTGGACAACCCCTTGCGGGCTGAGCAGGAAGATGGCGTAGTCCCGGACCCCGTCGATGAGCAGGCGGAAGCGCTCCTCCGAGAGTTCCTTGTCCCTTTCCAGGCGTTCCAGCACACGAGCTTTCCAGAGGATCAGGCCGACGAGAACGGCTACAATCATGAACGCGAATAACGCAAAGCCGATTTCCAGGTCGTACAGCGCCGCCTTGTGGCCCATCAGCACGAGCCAGCCCAGAACAACGGGGACGAGGAAGGCGTGGGGCAGCAGCCGCCGGGCCATCATGCCCGCCGCGTTCGTGCTGCGGAGGGGGGCGACCACCCCGCGCTCGGGCCCCGCCGCCAGCACCCCCAGACTGAGCACGAGGAACGTCGCTGCCGTGTGAAGGGCCACCGGCGAGAAGGGGACGATCTGATACAGGGCGCTCACCGTGTAGAGGTGTCCCACGCAGGCCATCAGGCAGGTGAACAGGACGAGGACCGCAAGCCCCTGGGCGACCAGGGGAAGGCGGTGGGTGTAGAGCAGGACGAGGGCCGTTCCCAGCAGGCAGCAGAGCAAGGCCGTGACGTGGGCCATGCGGCCCGGGACGACCGTGCCGGCGGAGCCGGGTGGGTCCCGGAACAGAAGCTGGTCGATCCCCAGGTCAAGGTCGGCGGCCATCTCGAGGAGCGTGAGCAGGCCAATCAAGGCTGCGGCGACGGCACTGGCCAGGCCGACAAGTCGCCAAGGTCATCCGCTCGACCGCAGCGCCCACAAGGACACACCGGCCAGGGCCAGGGCGACCGCCGTATTCGGCTTCATCGCGACCAGGCCCGGCAGGACGCTCTTAAGGGAGGCAATATCCGTCGCCCAGCCGAAGAGGACGAGGAACCCGACCCCAACGGCGATAGCGCCAGAAAAGGGACCGAGTGCATCGCGGGGGGTCGTCAGACCGCGGCGTAGGGCGCGGAGACCAGGGAGTTTCATCGCAAGACCACTCGCTTTCGGGGGAGACGCTTCACCCTTGCCAGGTTGCGAACGCGAAAGCCGAGGGAGACCGCGCTGTCCCCTCAAACCAAAGGCGAGCCTCCGGGCGGACGCTCGTTCACCTCCTACCTCTGTGGCCGGGGCACATCCCCCCAGGGCCTTGGGGAGCGACTTTCGGCTCCCCGCATTGATGGCCCCCTCTCTGGCAAATGCCGCGCCGAAAACGGGCAGGGGACTTACGGAATGGCCTGCCCCCTCAGGAGTTCGGGTGCGGGCGAAGCTTTCTCCCGCCGGAAGGAGGGGAGAGCGAAAATGTTCAGGGCGGGGCATAAGTGATGGGTCGTTGCCTGGTTTTCGCCTCCGAAAGCGGTCGTGAGATTTATGCCGAAACCGCACATGCTAACTCTCGGCCTGGCGAAATCGCACAGGAGTCGTCCCGGATAGACTTCCAAGCTCACCCGCGAGCGCTCCCAGAGCGGCGCTCGCGGGCGGGGGCGGGGGCCAAAGGCGGGAATGAGCAATCGCCCTCACAGGGGACGTCGGGAGGTGAACCGGAGGGCTTTCTTGTTTTCTCCTTCTTCCCGCGCCTCCCCGATTGCCCCCCCGTCTCCGTTCGGCTACACTCCCCCACACACGCCGCGCGTGTCGGCACATTCCCTGTCCCGCACCGACTTCGGAGTCCCCCATGAAGCGCCTCGTCCTTGCCGTGCTCCTGGCCCTCGCCGCCTTCTCATTCTCCCCGGCCCTGCGCGCCGCCGACGAGCCGGGCTACTCGCGCAAGGAGGTCATCTACCACCGCAAGTTCGGCACCGCCCTGACGATGGACGTCTTCACGCCGAAGAAGGACGCCAACGGCGCCGGCGTCATCTTCGTCGTCAGCGGCGGGTGGTATTCCGACCACGGCTACATCACCGGGAACATCCCGACCTTCATTCAGCCCCTGCTCGACAAGGGTTACACGGTCTTCGCGGTCGTTCACGGCAGCAACCCCAAGTATGCCATGCCCGAAATCCTCGATGACCTGCACCGGTCGGTCCGCTTCATCCGCCACAACGCAAAGGAGTACGGCATCGAGCCCGGCCGGCTGGGCATCATCGGCGGCTCGGCCGGCGGCCACCTGTCGCTCATGCAGGGCTGCGCCGGCAAGGACGGCAACCCCAAGGCGACCGACCCCATCGACCGCGAATCGAGCCGCGTCCAGGCCGTCGTCTCCTTCTACCCGCCGACCGACTTCCTCAACTGGGGCGAGAACGGCAAGGTCATGCTCGGCACCCACCCCATCGTCCCCGTCAAGGGGGCCTTCGACTTCCACCGCCTCGACCCCAAGACCAATTCGTTCGAGCCGATCACCGACGAAAAGCAGCGCGAGGAAATCGGCAAGAAGATCTCGCCGATCAACCACGTCGCCAAGGACAACCCGCCGACGCTCATCGTCCACGGCGACAAGGACCCCCTCGTCCCGCTCCAGCAAGCCGAGACGATGGCGGCAAAGCTGAAGGAGGCCGGCGTCCCCTCGGAATTGATCGTCAAGAAGGGAGGCGGCCACGACGGCGTCCTCGTCAAGGAACACATGCCGAAGGCCCTGGAGTGGTTCGACAAATATCTGGCGAAGAAGACCGAGTCCCCGCGCAATCCGAAGTGAGTACTGGGAAGTCGCGGAGGTAGTTCTACTGTGCGAGAGGCCCCGGGCTTGCCCCGGGGAGTTTCACGTTCGCTGCTACAAAGGCCGAAGGAACTCCCACGTTATTCTTCTCGCCGCCGTAGCAGCGAACGTGACACTCCCCGGGGCAAGCCCGGGGCCTCGCCGTAGCAGCGAACGTGACACTCCCCGGGGCAAGCCCGGGGCCTCAAACCGTAGCAGCGAACGTGAGACTCCCCGGGGCAAGCCCGGGGCATCTCGCACAGTAAAAGTAGGAACGAGCCTGGTGCGCCTTGACAGATGCTCGCATTCCGGCTCGCGGCGTGTTAGAATCAGCCGTGATCGAGGTTCCCTTCGCGAGGCCCGGCGATGAGTGACGTCACGCGCCTTCTCTCGGCGATCGATCAAGGCGACCCGCGGGCGGCCGAGCAACTTCTGCCGCTGGTCTACGACGAGCTACGCCGGCTGGCGTCAAGCAAGATGGCCCGCGAGTCGCGTGGCCAGACCCTCCAGGCCACGGCCCTGGTCCACGAAGCGTATTTGCGGCTCCTCGACGGCAACTCGCCCCAGCAATGGAACAGCCGCGGCCATTTCTTCGCCGCCGCGGCCGAGGCCATGCGGCGAATCCTCGTGGAGCGAGCCCGGCACAAGCGCAGCCTCAAGGCCGGCGGCGGTCGCCGTCGTCAGGAATTGCCCGACATTGAAATGGCCGCCGCCGCGCCCCATCTCGATCTGCTGGCCCTGAACGAGGCCCTGACCAAGCTCGAAAGGCAGGACAAGCGCCGGGCGGAGCTGGTCAAGCTGCGCTTTTTCACGGGGCTGACCATCGCCGAGGCCGCCCAGGTGCTCGGCGTTTCCGAATCGACGGCCGACAACGATTGGGCCTACGCCCGTTCCTGGCTCCGCCTGGAGATCGCGGGAGGCGCAGGCGACGACGGCGAACCGTAAGCCGGGGTGGGACGAAGCTGCCGAGGGAGGAGGTCATGGCCGCGCCGACTCGTGACGAAGCCGAGGTCTTCAACGCCGCACGCCGGATCTCGGACCCGGAAGCGAGCCGCCGCTACGTCCGCGAGGCCTGCGGCGAAGACCTCGCCCTGGCCGATCGCATTGAAGCTCTCCTCCGGGCGCATGCCGAAGATGGGAGCTTTCTCGACGCCCCGACCAGGGAGCTTGGCGACTTCCTCGGCGCCCTGAACGAGCCGCCCACGCTGGCGCCCGCGCCGGCCCCCGGCGACGAGGGGCCACCCCCTCCCCGGCCCGCGCCGGCCGGCTACGAAATTCTTGGGGAGCTGGGGCGGGGCGGCATGGGCGTCGTCTACAAGGCCCGGCAGGCCGGCCTCAATCGGCTGGTGGCGCTCAAGATGATCCTCGCGGGCAGCCACGCGGGGCCGGACGCCCTGGCCCGCTTCCGCAGCGAGGCCGAGGCGGTCGCGGCCCTGCAACACCCCAATATCGTGCAGATTTACGAGGTCGGCGAGCGCGACGGGCTGCCCTACTTTTCCCTCGAACTGGTCGAGGGCGGCAGCTTGGCCGACCGGCTGAACGGTACCCCGTGGCCGGCGCGCCCCGCCGCCGAGCTAGTGGCGGCCCTGGCGCGGGCGATGCACTACGCGCACCAGCGCGGCGTCATCCACCGCGACCTGAAGCCGGCCAACATCTTATTGCAGATTGCAGATTGCAGATTGCAGATTGACAACAAATCTGCAATCTGCAATCTGCAATCTGCAATTCCCAAGATCACCGACTTCGGCCTCGCCAAGCAGATCGACAGCTCCGCCGGCCGCACGCGCACCGGCGCCGTCATGGGGACGCCCTCGTACATGGCCCCGGAGCAGGGCGGCGGCAAGTCGAAAGAGATCGGCCCGGCCTGCGACACCTACGCGCTGGGCGCCCTCCTCTACGAGCTGCTCGCCGGCCGGCCGCCGTTCCGCGCCGAGACGCCGCTGGACACGATCCGCCAGGTCATCGACAGCGAGCCGCTGCCGCCGTCGCGCTTGCAGCCGAAGCTGCCGCGCGACCTGGAAACCATCTGCCTGAAGTGCCTGGAGAAGTCGCCCGCCAGGCGCTACGCCAGCGCCGGCGCCCTGGCCGACGATCTCCAGCGCTTCCTCGACAGCAAGCCGATCGAGGCTCGGCCGACGCCGGCCTGGGAGCGACTGGCGAAGTGGGCCCGCCGCCGCCCCGCCGTCGCCGCCCTCACGCTGCTCAGCGCCGTCACCGCGGCCGTCGGCTTCGCGCTGGTCACCTGGCAGTGGCGCGAGGCCGACGCCGCCCGCACTGACGAGGAGCGCCAGCGCCACCAAGCGGAGGACGCGCTCCGCGAGGCGCGCACCAACCTGTACTTCAACCACATCGCCCTGGCCGACCGCGAGTGGCACGCCAACAACGCCGGCCGGGCCGAGGAACTGCTCGACGCCTGCCCCGCCGACTTACGCGAGTGGGAATACTACTACCTCAAGCGCCTCTGCCACAGCGACCTGCTGACGGTCGGCCCCCCGGTCAACGGCAACAGCGGCATCGCCTACAGCCCCGACGGCAAGTACCTGGCGACCGCCGGGCAGGGACACGACTTGCTTCTGCTCGACGCCGTGAGCGGCGAGGTGGTTCGGACCTTTCGCGGTCACGGCAGTCCCGTTGTCGCCGTGGCGTTCCGCCCCGACGGGCGGCGGCTGGCCTCCGGCAGCCTGGAGGTGGACGAGGGCAAGGGCGAGCTGATGGTCTGGGACGTGGCGGACCGCCGGGAAGTGTTCACCGCTCCGGGCAGCCACGGCGGCGTGACCGCCCTGGCCTTCAGCCCCGACGGCGCCCGGCTCGCTGCGGCCGAGGGCAACCTGCGGAGCGACCAGCCGGCCGACGTGCATCTCCTCGACGCCGCGACCGGCGCCGTCGTCCGCACGCTGTGCGGCCCGGCCCCCCGGGTGAACGGCGTCGCCTTCAGCCCCGACGGCCACACCCTCGTCGCGGGCGGCACGCCCTCCCGCGCGCCGAGCCGGATGCCGGCGGGGCACGTCAAGGCGTGGGAGGCGGACACCGGCGAGGAGTTGCTCCCGTTCGTCGGCCACCATCTCGGCATCTCGGCCCTCGCCTTCAGCCCCGACGGCTCGCGCCTGGCGGCCGCCAGCTGGGACCATAGCGCCCGCGTCTGGGACGTGGCGACCCGGCGGCCCGTGGCGACCTACTACGGCCACGACGCCGCCCTCGGCAGCATCGCCTTCAGCCCAGACGGTCGGCACGTCGCCTCGGCGGGGTTGGACCGGACCATCCACATCTGGGACGCCGCCACCCGTCAGCGGGAGCGCATCCTGCTCGGCCACCGAGGCGCCGTGTTCGGACTGGCCTACGCCCCCGACGGCCGGCGCCTGGCGTCCTGCGCCTTCATCTGGGGCCGGGAGCCGGACGGCGAGCTGAAGGTCTGGGACCTGACCGACGAGCAGGCGTTCCGTTCTCGCCGAGCCCACTCCAAGCTCCTGTTCGGCCTGGCCCTCAGCGCCGACGACCGCCGCCTGGCCTCGGCCGGCTTTGACGGGGTGATCCGCCTCTGGGACGCCGACACGCTCCGCGAGCTGCCGGGGCAGCACAGCTACCCGCACGAACAGAACACCGTCGCTCTCTCCCCCGACGGCACGCTCCTGGCCTCGCGCGCGATGGACAAGAAGCTGACGCTGTGGGACGTGGGCACCGGCCGCGTGGTCCACACCCTGGGCGGACCCGTCGCCGTGCTGCGGGCCGTCGCCTTTAGCCCCGACGGCCGCCTGCTGGCCGCCGATACGAGGGACAACGTATTCAAGGAAGGAGCGGGCGAGATCGCTGTCTGGGACCTGGCCGCCGAGGAGAAGGTGGTGACTCTGCAAGGCCGGTCGGTCGCCTTCAGCCCCGACGGCCGCCGCCTGGCCTTCGGCAATGGCAACGCGGTCACGGTCCGCGACCTCGACTCCGGCCGAGACGTGCTGACCCTGGCGGGACACACGGCCGAGGTGCTGGCCGTGGCGTTCGACCGCGACGGGGGCCGGATCGCCTCCGGCGGCCGCGACCGGACTGTGTGCCTGTGGGACGCGGCGACCGGGCAATCGTTGGGAGAGTTGCGCGGCCACACGGGGCCGGTCTGGGGCCTGGCGTTTCACCCCGGCGGCCGGCGGCTCGCTTCGGCCAGCATGGACGCCGTGCAGGGGGGCAAGGGGGAAGTGATCCTCTGGGAGCCGGCCACGGGGCGCGCGGTGCTGTCGCTGCCGGGGAACGTCGCCGTCGCCTTCAGCGCCGACGGCGCCCGCCTTTTCGCCGCGTCCGCCGACAGATACCTGACCAGTGACGTGCGCATCTTTGACACGCGGCCGCCGCAGGAGGGGCGCGCCGCGAGTGGCGAGTAAGCCGTAGGAAAGGAGGAAAGGGGACGGGAGTCTTTTAGGATCTTTTTCGCTCGTAAAAGACTCCAATTCCCTTTCCTCTTTTCTCGACCACGCGTTCGACCAGGGGCCGATGTATAATGGCGGGGTGTTCGAGTTAACGGCCACGGCGACCCGACGATGCCTCCGAACGAAGAATGCCCGAACTGTCACCAGATCGTCGAGGACTGGCACATCGAGTGGTACACGACGGAGGGACCCTTGCTTTTCCAAGGGGTTGCAGCGATGGACTGCCCTTTGTGCGGGCAACCCGTTGGGTTTCAGCACGGCCAGATCGGTCCGGCACCGCCGGGGGTTCCCCTGGTCAGACGGTACGCCGACAAGGCGGCGCAGTGGGCTCCGTTAGGAGCGCTGTACGCGGGCGGAACGTTGCACGGGTATCTCTCAACCGCTGGACCGGGGAGCCAGTATGCCAATTACTGGTCTCCGCAGGAGGTGCAACAAGCGGACGGGAAGGAACAAGCGAAGACACAGGGGCCGTCACCATGACCATTCTCACTGCCGCAGAGAAGGAATTCCTGGACGTCTTTCTCCACGAAGCCACGACCGCGCCGTTCTTTCGTGGGCCGGCCACCAAAGCCCTCTACGCGCTTGGGGTGGAGTACCGGGACATCTCGTACCTCGCCTGGGCCTACGACCGGGAAGTTCCTCGGACCCGTTTCGGATGGGGACATGCGGCCGAGGTGGCACCGCCGCTGCCGTGGACGACTCGCGAGGCCGTCCTGCGCCGGAACCAGGAAATCAAACGCTTCTGGGAACAGGAACGAAAAGCGATCGGTGCGCCGAAAGCGTCTTGAAGCCGCCGAGAGGGAAAAAGGGGAATGGACGGGAGTCTTTTTCTCTCTGAATGGGGAATGGACGGGAGTCTTTTTCTCTCTGAATCTCAAAAGACTCCCGTCCCCTTTTCCCCTATCGTGTGCTAAGCCTGCCGGGCGAGGCGCTCCTGGATCACCAACTCGCCCGTAACCACACCGTCAAGGCGGACCCAGACCTCCTTGTCCTTGCCCACTTGGTTAACCACCTTCACGCGCTTGTGGAAGTTGATGACGGGCGTCACCAGTTGCGCCTTCATGTCGTCGAAGAACGCGATCGGGTCCACCTTGAACGCAAGCGTGCCATCAGCCTTCCAGTGCAGTAAGTTCCGAAACGCAGAGAAAATCGGCCACAGAAACGCGGACGCAACCTTCGTTGGACACTGCCGATTGAGGAAGGGTGTCGTAGTCACACGCTTCCGCTTGGCCTTGTCGGGGTTATCCTTGCCGTCAGCCCACGGGAATGTCTGGTTCGTCTCCGGCAGCGACTCGTACATGTGCTCGTGCAGTCGGATGAGGTCCGGCAGGAGTCGCATCAGCCCTTGGTAGACCCGCTCCTCCTCCTCGCCCGGATCAGCGAACTCTCGAATGACGAGACCAGCCCGCATATAGACCTCGTTGGCTGGCTTGTCCGACGGGTAACGGGCGATATTCATGAGCGCCATCAGCTGGACGAGCGCCTTGACGGCGACAGCCTTGGCGTCCTCGCCGACCTCCTGATTTGGCTTCCACACCACGACATCTTTGACGTAGGCCGGACCGAATGGAAGAGGCGAGTTGCGAAGCACTTCTTTCATGATGTCGAAGCGCCCGGCGAGGTTCTGGAAGCCGGTTTCATCGACGGGCATGGAGCGGTTGCGCGCGGTGGAGATCTCGACGAGAAGATCCGTGCTATCAACAGGAACGATCACCTCGATCTGGACCTGTGCTTTATCCCTGGCGCGCGCCAGAGCGGCGTCGAACCGTCCCTTGTCGTCGATCAGTTCCTTGATCTTGGGGTCGCCGTCGGCGTCATCCTCCAGCAGAGCCAGTAACTCCTTCTCGTGGGAGTACGTGTTGTCGCCCTGGAGGAAGTGGATCAGTTGCGCATAACTATGGCCGCCATTGACGATGCCGCCCTCCGCGTCGAATTGCATGTGAACGACGTGCTCGTTCCCGTCCTGCTTCCTCTCCTCGAACGTGTTCGCCGTGCAGATGATGCCGCTGTTCAAGAGGAGAAAATGCTCCGGCTCCAGCAGGAGGGTTTTCCGCATCTCGCGGCACGTCTTGTTCCGGATGACGTTGGGGAGGCGCGCATTCGCTTCCAGCGGAAGGTCCAGCGGGAGGTGGCGGGCGTAGACCGTCAGAATGTGTTTCTTGTGCTTCCCGTCGTCGAATGCCTTGAAGTTGCGGATGACCGGGAATTGCGCAGAGGTGCCAGTCGAAGTACTCATGATAGCTCCTTTGTCCTCCGGGCGGTCGAAACCGCAGGGAGTATGTGTGGGGAAGATGGCGGAGCCTCACCGTGAGACGACACCAGTTCCCGACTGTTGTTAGTGTAATCATCGGCGAGTCTCCTGTCAAGCTCAAGAAATGCGAAGTCTCCTCCTCCTTCTCCTCCTTGCCGCCGAACGACCTCGCACAGCAGCCGGCTCACGCGGGAGGGACCGTTGCGAAGAAAAAGGGACATTCATGTTATTCAGATCGCGAAAAGATGAATGCCCCCTTTTCTGGCCCGGCGGCGATGCCTCCTACCGAACCGAGGCGGACTGCAGGTAGTGGACTAGGATTGTGTTGATTTTCAAGCCGATTCCAGCTGGGCAAGCAACTCTTCAACTCGGTACTTGGTTGCGTTTTCGTTTCCGAGGTCTAACACAACGTCCTCTATCGACCTGTTATTTTTGAGCATATCGCGAAACGTATCCTTATCGACTTCGGTCGGAACGAATGGATCAGTAAAGTGTGACTCCATTGCAAGCTCCTTGGTCGAGAAAACCGGTAACGTTGCCGGGAAGGGAGCGTGTGGCGGGTGAGAACCGCCCAACAGCAAGACGCAGCAAGGCGAATCGGCTCTAGCCTTTTGATTGACGAAGACCCAAACCGGAAGATTGAAAGGCCTTTTCATTTCGCTCTCCGAATGATGCGTGATCGGTCTTGCACGTCTGCGGTCAGGCTCGGGTGGCTCGTCCATCGACGGAAGGGAAAGGGGACGGGAGTCTTTTCGGCCTTTTTTCCCTCGGGAAAGACCCCCGTGCCCTTTCCTTTCCCCTGCCTGTTCGGCGTCCGCCTCAGACGCTCGCCGGATCCACCACTACGACACCCGGCCCGAATCCCGCCATCCCGGCGAAGTCCGAAACGTTCAGTGTCAGCAGGTGCGTCACCGCATGCACGTGGCAGACGGCAACGAGGCGGGCGTCATGGACCCGCTTGCCGATGATCGCGAGCGCGGCAACGAGGGCCTTCCACGCGGGATAGATGTCCGGCGTATCCGCCAGCAGAGGGAACGACGCCTCGAAACCCGCTGCCTGTGCCTCCGCATCCACGGCCGACAGCCCAAGCCCGTTCTGGGCCTTCGGGCGAGTGGCCAGGCTGCGGAACTCAATCAGGACCTGCGGCGTGAGGTGCAGCGCCTCGCTGCGCTGATGCAACTTCACCACGGCCTGAGCGGCAACCGCGTGCTGCGCGTCAGCCGCGTTCGCCAGGCGCGCCAGGATGTTTGTATCAACCAGGTAGGCCATCAATCGTAAAGAGCCTCCCTGCTAACGGCCTCGTCGGACAGCGACACACCACAATCCTTCGCCAGCCCGAGCAACCGTCGCTCCCACTCGTCCCGCGGCTGCAGCACGGCAGCGGCGAGGAAGCGCGCGCGCAGGGCATTGAGCGCCAATACTTCGGGGGCAACCCCCTGCTGGCGGGCAAGTTCGCTCAGGGCGGCCTCTAGCTCGGGGCCGAGAGTGATCACCATTGCTGTTCCCTCCGCACAAGGACGGTAAGGAGATGCTACCCGATGCACACGGGGGATTCAAGCCGCCGGGGCCGCGGGCCGCGCCGCCATGTCACCGGTGACCGGAAAAAGGAAAAAGGGACATTCAAAATTTCAGGCCGAACGCGCCGTTGCAGATGTAACGGTGAAGGTTTCGCCCCAGCAGCGCAGATGAACAGGCGCCAACCACACGTTGACAGCGACTACCTCGCAGGGGTATGATCTGCCCAGGGTAACGCCCTCGACAGGCTGGAGAATGTCCGTCGATGACTCCCGTCCTGCCCTGCCGCCCGGTCACCGTGCTGGCGTTCGTCGGCGACCGCTCCCGACCGTTCGTTGCGCGAGTCCTGGCTGCCCTCGTGGACGGGATGAACGGTAGCGGCCCCGGCCCGTCGCCGCTCGAATGTGTGTTCCTGGCCGGCCATGCTGGCGTTTCTACCGACGCAGGGCAGACCATCTCGGGGTTCAACCCGAATGCTGGTGGTCTCCCCGCCTGGCAGGTCATGCAAGGTTTGCAGAGCGGCGAGGGGTTTCCCGGCATCGTCACGGACGACACCGGCGTTTTCACGGCGGCGAGTCAGCACGGGTTGGCGGTCGAGGCGTTCGACGTGCCCCTGCCGGAGCCGGCTTTCCAGCTTTTCGTCGCCGCCCTCGGACGCGAAAGGCAGAACAGTCAGTATTCGTATGGTTTGCCCGACGGCGACGGAGACTGTAACTGCATCACCTGGATCGAGAGGCTCGGGCTGCCGCTACTGAGCGGCCGAATGGACGAGTTCATCGCCCTGCCCGGGAGGGGAAGCCATCCGAGCCGCCGGTTCGGGCGATGCTCGTGAAACAGGAGACTTCCCATGACATCCGATTCCTCTCCGCGACCCGACGTCGCTCGCCAACTCGGGGTATTGGCGATGCGATTCCGCCGGACGCGTGACGAGACCAGCCGGCGCGCCATTGCCACTGAGTATGCCCAGGAGGTCCAGCGGCTGATCGAAACCGGGGACTGGTCTGAGGCGCCCGCCTTCGAGGATCAATTGCCCCTGGAGTGGATGCCGGAGGCGTTCTTCGCGTACTGGTGCCCGGACGCGGCACCCCGATCCACGGCGAAGAAGTAGTCTCGGTCGAGTAGGACCGAACACGCCGAAGCAGTTCTCGGGGAAAGGGGGGAAAGGGGGCATTCACGGTTTCCAGCGAAGGGGAAGGGGACATTCACGGTTTCCAGCGGCCTGAAAAATCATGAATGGGGAAAAGGGGACGGGAGTCTTTTCGGCCCTTTTCCCCTCGGAAAAGACTCCCGTCCCCTTTCCCCTCCTTTCCCCTTTCCCCCGTTTAACCCGCTGCATGGGGACGCTACTCGCTTATTGACCAGTCTTCGACCTTAAGGCCGGGCACCTGCTGGAAATCGCGGACGTTGCGCGTGACGACGGTTCCGCCGTGCTGTAGCGCTGTGGCGGCGATTTGCAGGTCCATCTTGCCGACCTTCAGCCGACTGCGTTTCAACCCTTCATAGACCTGGATGGCAGCTTCCTCGTAGTCCAGGATTCGCACGCGCGAAAGGAACCGGACGGCAGCGGCAAGGCGGCGATAAGCCCAGGCGAGCTTATCCGGCCCCTTGGCTTGGCGAAGTTGGGCGTACCAGCCGGACAGCTGTTCCTCGACCGTCACGACGGAGATCGCGATTTCCGTCGGGTCGTGTTCCGCCACGCGCGCCGCGACGACGGCATCGCCCCTCTCGAAGAGCGTCAGGATATCGGTATCCAGGACGAAGAGGCTCATGGCTTCTCCCGATCATCGATCCGGATCGTTCTCGACCTGTTGCCGGTACTCGGCCATGGACTGCACCCAATCGTCGATCCAGGGATCGTCCTTGTACATGCCGGCGAACTCCATCCAGGGATGCGGCCGGCCGACCTCCAGGCCGACGATTTCGCTTCCCTTCTTCAGACGTTTCTCGATCTTGGCACGGAGCTTGGCCAGCGCCTCCTCGCGCGTGGCGCCTTTGGCACTCAGCGCGAACGGCTCCTTGCTCTGGGCGCGGTAGCCGTTGTGGGCAATCGGTTCAATCAGGACAGGAATTTGCATGATTAGTCCTCCCGATGGTTCGCGTGACCTCGCTGGGCAAAGGAGTAGAGTCGAGGAGTGGCGCGGTCGGTTAGGTGTGGCCTATCTGTTCCCGGCCCTTTCGTTTGCCGGTGCCTCACTAGCCTCACCTTGCGCCGTTTCCACTCCCCGCTCATCGGTAGGGTCGAGGGCTGGCGCGGTACTCCGAAGGCTGAGCCTATCCGTTGCTCCCCGTTTCCTCTGGGAGTGCCTCACCAACCCAGCCGTAAGCCCGTCTCCAACCCCCGCCACGTCGAACGGAGCAGGCGGTTTTCCCGCACTCCGCTCTCCTGTCCGCTTCACCTCAAGGGTTATGTGACCTATCCTGTTGGCAGCGCTTTCGGCGGACGGCTCACCCGGTAGCGGTTGAACAGCCCCAGGTGGTCATACAGCCACCGCTTACTCCACCTGTCCCAACCGAAGCCCCGAAGCCCCCGGGCACGCATCAGGTGCCGCCGCACCTTCTTCTCCACCCAGTCCTTGACGAAGCCGAAGCACCGACTCGCATCCCCGATGGCAAAGTACCGGACCCAGCCACGCAAGATCGGGTTGATGAGAGCCACCACCCGTCCCACCGTCTGGGACTGAAAGCGTCGGAAGATATCCTTGAGCTTCTCCAGCAACGCCGTCCGCTTCTTCCGCTTGGGCGTGTAGCGAGGTCGCCACACTCCCTTGCGACTGCGCACCCGGGGAAACTCGAAGCCAAGGGGGGGAAAGGGGACGGGAGTCTTTTCGGCCCTTTTTCCCTCGGAAAAGACTCCCGTCCCCTTTCCTCCCCTTTCCTCTCTCTTTTTACTCAGTCCCGGATACGGCCGGGAGATACAATGGGAGAAAAAAATTCGTCCCTTTTTTGGCGGCTTGTTCGGCAGCTTCTCTCACGGCGCGAACATCTCTTGGAGTACATCGAGCACCGCTGCTGCGGTCTTGTCATCTAGTTTTCCAAGCTTCTTGATCAGTCGTGACCGATCCACGGTCCGGATCTGGTCGAGCACGACCTGTCCCTCCTTCCCCTTGAACCGGCAGGGAACCCTCGTCGGGTAGGGCTGTCCCTTGGTCGTCAACGGGGCGACGATCACGGTGCGGATGTTGTGGTTGATCTCGTCAGGTGACACAACGAGGCAAGGCCGCGTCTTCTTGATCTCGCTGCCGACCGTCGGATCCAGATTAATCAAGTAGACCTCGAAGCGGTTTATTGCCATTCCCATTCGCCCTCGTCCCAGGCTGACAGGCTCGGCGCCGCGTCGTCGAGCAGAGCGTCGTCGCCGCGCCGCGCCATCTCCTGGAAGGTCACCGCCCAGCTAGCTCGCGGCCTGTTGACGGGCCGTATCACCAAGGCCCCGTTCTCAGCGCTGATCTCGACCTCGCCAGACAGGCCGGCTTGTTCGAGCAACAGCTTGGGGATGCGAATGCCCTGCGAGTTCCCGATGGGTACAATGCGTGTCTTCATCGCCGAAACCTCCTCGTGCTTACAATGTAGCTACATAGGCAGGTCTTGGCAACCCCGATCCCAGGATGAGGGGCCGGAACACGCGCCGCCGAACCAGTTATTCGGCGTTTGGTTCACCATCCGCCCGGCCCCCGGACTTGCTGGGGACCGGGGCGCTCTGCTGCGGACACAACTTACGGCTTGGGCGGCACGGGCGGCATCGGGGCGGCCGGTGGGGGCGTCCCCACGGCTCCCGGGCCGGCGGGGCAAGGGGGCGCGGTCGTTCGCGAAGCCGCCGCTCGTCCGTGCAACGC